>NZ_CP048222.1:8337823-8660637 GCF_010119975.1 Rhodocytophaga rosea | reverse complement strand
ATTTTCTGTAGTAGATCTGGTTTCCGTCGGCAGACATAAACGGAGATCCATCGGTAACTTCAGGGCTGTTGGGTTTCCCTAAGTTTTTCTTCTGGTTCTGCCCGAAAGCAGTAAATACCATCCCTAATGACAGGATAATGCAAAATGTCTTTTTCATATCTATCTGATAATTAATAAAATATAATACCTTCATAAGGTAGAATTTTACCAGATTCTGCATCAGAAAGAACAGGACTTTACCTTTTGCATGTAATAAATTTGTAAAGAATATAATGTATTGGTATAATAACCAATACGTGATGGAGGTTTGACTCAGCGCATTGATCAAAAAATATAAAAAGATCTGTATATGGCCTCATAAAAAAACCTGCCACAGAGACAGGTTTTGTGTTTTACAATACTATAAAAAATATTATCTTTTTGGCTTTTCAGCTACCACTATATCCTCTACATCTGCGAAAATGCGACCACAATGTTCGCATACAATGATCTTTTTCTTATCCCGGATATCAGCCTGACGCTGTGGCGGCACCGTGTTAAAACAACCTCCGCAAGCCCCCCTTTTTACCACTACCACAGCAAGCCCGTTCATGGCATTGCTTCTGATTTTCTCGTATGATTTTAATAAGCGGTCCTCAATATTTACCTGAAACTTCTCTCTTTCTTTGATGAGTTTATTTTCTTCATCTTCACTTTCAGAAACTATTACACTCAGTTCATTATTTTTAATAGCCAGATCTTTTTTTCGTTCCGCTAATATCTGCTGGGTACCTTTGATCTCATCATTTTTGCGAAGGATTCTGGCATTGGCTTCGCTGATACGTTTATCGGCTAATTCCATTTCCAGGGTTTGCAGTTCAATTTCCTTGGTAATTGCATCATATTCCCGGTTGTTGCGCACATTCATTTGCTGGTCTTTGTACTTGTTGATCAGCTTTTCAGAATCTTTTTTTGTTTGCTTATTACGGGTGATTTCCTCTTCTAAACCAGCTATGTCTTTGTCGAATTTTCCCACTCTGGTTTCGTAGCCAGCGATTTCATCTTCTAAATCCATTACCTCTTCCGGAAGATCACCTCTTACCTTGCGGATAGCGTCTAAATTAGAATCGATTTGTTGTAAGGCAAGTAAGGCTTCAAGTTTCTGTGCTACTGTTCTTTCCATTGAGATCACAAGTAATTGATGGGGTTGGTAACTGTTTTTGACAAAATGAGTGCAATATTACGAAATTTTTCTGACAAATACGTAGCAATCAATTCTTTTGTAAAAACTTCGCTTTCATAATGCCCGATATCTGCCAGTATCAGTTTTCCTTCGGCATCAAAAAACTCATGGTATTTAACATCGGCCGTTATAAACACATCTGCTTTCTGTCGCAGGGCATCGGGGAGCAGGAAAATACCAGCGCCGCCACATAGGGCTATCCGTTGAACCGGTTTATGTAAACGGGCTGTATGCCGCACACAAGAGACTTGCATTTCCGCTTTCAGATAGTGCAGAAAATCCAGATCATCCATAGGTTCGGCCAGCTGCCCAATTATACCGGCTCCCACATTTTGGTAGGCATTTTCAAGCGCAGTAAGATAATATGCCACCTCCTCATAGGGATGAGATTGCTGTAAAGCTGCTATGACTTTATGAGAAAGATAAGCTGGTAAAATCACTTCAATCCGTTCTTCCTGCACTTCTTCGGGTTTGTTTGGCTGCCCGGTATGTGGATTTGCCTGCTCATTGGGTAGAAAGGTGCCGCTACCCTTGCTGCGGAAACTGCAATGGGAATAATTACCAATATTTCCTGCGCCTGCTTCATATAAAGCATTCAATACGGTTGTGGTATGTTCCAGTGGAACAAAGGTGACCAGTTTCTGTAATACCTGTTTTTTGGGGGCCAGTATCTTTACCTTTTCGAGTTTGAGTTTTTGGGCAATTTTGAAATTTACACCGCCTGCTACATTATCTAGGTTGGTATGAATGGCATAAATGGCAATCTGGTGCTGAATGGCTGAAATAATGGTGCGTTCTACATAATTGTTTCCATTGAGCTTTTTTAGTCCTTTAAATACAATGGGATGATGGGCGATAATTAGGTTACAATTCTCGCGAATCGCTTCTGCTACTATATCTTCTGTGGCATCCAGACTAACTAATGCTCCAGTAAGTTCCCATTCCGGACGGCCGGTAATCAGTCCGGCATTGTCGTAGCTTTCCTGGTAGGATGGAGGAGCCAGGATTTCTAGTTGTTGAATGATTTGTTGAATGGTGGGCATACATTTAAGATTAGTGGCCGGAAGTTAGAAGTTAGAAATCAGAAAACGAAGCAGAAGTATTTGTTGTTATTAATGTATAAGCTACTATTGAGTATAGATCGAAATGGGCATAAACGTAATACAGCCTACAGAAAATGAGTAGAAATTCTGATTTATAAAGTAAGTAGCTTCATAGGCGGGCATTATTTTTGTTAGTCCGATTGGCTGTTAAATTCCGAATAATTCACATAAAATTCAGGCTATGTAATAATTTGGATACATAATTTATCGTGTTTAGGGCATTTCTCTTTATACTCGTAGTTTATTTCGCTGTTATCAAAGAAAATTTATTTCATAAAATGGCCAGTACCATTGACCATTACAAACAAACTATATCCATGAAAAAACGTGCTTTGTTTAGTCTATTTTTTGCAGGACTTTTCCAGCTGCCTGTTTCTGCCCAGGATTCTACAAATGTACAAAGCGTGCAAAGTGTACCACCAGCCATTCCGGTAGAAATAATTTTGCCTACACATATCAACTGGAATTATATTCCCGAAGGACAAAAGCTGGAATTTGACCTGAAAACGAATCAGGCCGATGCCAGTGATTTTACATTTTCGTTGAAAGAGGGAGCGTTGGATGGAATGGTGCTGGATTCAACCGGCCATTTTTCCTGGACACCAGGATTTGATTTTGTTGACCGTTTGCACCCCAGCCGCAATGCGCAACTCGTATTCGAAGCCCATAATGATTTTGATGAGAAAGCAACAAAAGTGATTGAACTTAAGGTAGTTCACATGAACCAGGCACCGGTAGTAGAAGAATTAAAGCCTTTCTATGTACAATACAATGTATCAAATACTTATACTATTGATAAAGCAGCTGTGAGAGATGAGGATGAAGATCCACTGGTGTTTATTCCTATTTCAGATGCCATGCCTGAAGGTGCCAAACTTTCCAGCCAGGGAGAATTTATCTGGAAACCTTCCCTCACCCAGTTCAACCAGTTAAAAAGTAAGCCGCTCTCGCTGGAATTCTATGTAGAAGACCAGCCTGGTAAAAGCCGTACGAAAGGCAAGTTCAGGATTGAAGCCACTTCTATGGATCTGGCGCCGGAAGTTTCTATAGTTCCCAAAACGGCAGCGATCCGTTACAAAGAAGATGCTACCGTAAATATGAAGTTCTACCTGATGGACCCGAATGGAGACAGTGATATCAGTTCGTTTGGCTTTGTTTCGGAAAATACGCTGGTTCCTAAGTCTGCGCTGGTGCAGAATACTATTAATCAGTATGAATTCATCTGGACACCAGGCTATGATTTTGTGCAAGACCCAGTGGATTCAGTTACTTTTTCCATCAACTTTTTTGTGATCGACAAAACGCAGAAACGGGATGAAAAAAAGGTACAGGTTACGATTCTGAATGCTGTAAATGAAGGGGAGAAAGACAATAAATTATATACCGACTACCGCACTAGTCTGGTGAGAGCCTGGGATCTGATGGAGCAGCTAAAAGATACCGAAAAAGACCTGAAAAAGAAGTATAACCGGGCTAAAAAAGGCAAAAAAGGAAGATCCATCACCAATGCTTCTTTAGGGGCTGTGTCCGGACTTGCCCCGGTAGTATTACAGCCTTCCCCTACACAGAAGATAGTATCTACCGTAGGCGGCACCACCGTTATGACGATTGGTACCCTAGAAGCTACAGAAGTAATTGGCAGGTCTACCAAAGACCTGATTGAACGGCTGAATTATATTATGGAGAAGAAAAATGAACTCCAGACCAAAGGCGATATTTTTGCCAGAAAATATTCCCTGAAATCTTCCAGGCGTAAACCGGAATTTATCAAAGAAATGGATGAATTTGTGGCAGTTATGAACCTGAAAGGCCTGGTCGCCCTGGAACTCGATGCCGGCTGGCAGAATAAAACCAAAGCCAGTGATGCTCAGCTTGTGAGGACATTTAAAGATTTTGTGCCAGAGAATTAATCAATAACATATCCGGTTTTACACCCACAGATTTTTCAATATCTGTGGGTTTTTTATGCCCATAGGACTGATTACATAGTTAAGTTGGAAAGATGTGTTTCGAAAACAAAGAAGATTTGAGTAAGTAAAAATAAATGATTGTAATAGAGCTTGTTGGCATTTGTATAAATTTGTAGCTAAACTTACCTGAGTTAAAATATACTATTGTACAATAAGCTTATATATATATCACAATGAGGTCTTTATTTAGTTGATAATCAATTTTATAACTGTATGATTTCTTCGGACTTACATTCTTTATTGAATAATAAAAGTTCAAAATGATAGTCTTTTTATAAAGTTGTTACATCTGCGATAACTTTTACTTTTCGCAGTAATTTAAATAGTATTTGTTCTCATTATTGTACCATATTTCCAAATTCATTTCCGCGCTACATTCTTGATATGAACTATATGATGGGTTTGTTGCCAACCCGGATATCATTATGGCTAAATGTATATCTGAACAGACCTATAATTAAAGAAGTTGCGCTGTTACGTTGCAATCGGTTAAAAATAACTATTTGCGGAGGACTGTTTTACATATAGACGGCCTCATGTTCTGTTAAAATATTTCAGCTCCGCTAGTTGAATACTTGTAGAATTCTGCTTTAAACGTATCATAATTTATTGTTTATGAATATTTCTGTTTTGGCCTGGCTAAAAAAAAATGGAATAATTTCATTTATCATTTTTACCATGGCCCTCATTATAGGCAACTTCTCCCTATATCTATTCAATCGCAATGCCTTCTTCAAAAGCATGCAGGCAAAACGAGAAGTAGAGGAAGTTGAAAAAAAATTAGATTTTATCTGGACACAGGTACAGATTGCAGATATGGGTGTACGGGGATATTTGCTTCTGCCAGAAGAATCTAAAGCAGTTCCCCTGCATGAGGCGGTAGGCCGGTATGAGAAAGGCTTTGAGGAACTGGAGCAAATGCTTGCCAGACAACAGTTTGACATGAGTGCTATTGCAGACTTCAAAAAACTGTATATAGCCAAAATGGATGAAGCTTTGTTGATGAAACAATTAAAGAAGGAGGGTAAAGGAGAAGAAGCTTTAGCTATTCTTCAGAAAGACAGTGGGTATCAGTTATGGATGACATTTAAACCCCTGCAAGAACATATTCTTTCTTTTGAAAATGCATTAAAGCAAGAAGCAGACAATACATATACCAATAGTCTGGCTAATACTCTGATTATTCAAATTGTATTACTCACGATTAGCATACCAGTGTTATGTGTGGTGATCTACCGCTTATGGCAAAATGAATGGCAGAAAAAGGCGCTGTTTAAAAAACTAACCGTAAGTACCAGCAAATACCTGTTTTGCCGGACGAACCAGGGGATGGATATGGATGAAGAAAAAATCATTACATCCCTGGTAACTGACCTGCAAACGGCTTCTCAGTTTGTGAAGGATACGGCAAAAGGAAACTATGAACTCAACTGGCAAGGCATAACCGAAGAAAATGTTCACCTGAACCAGGATAACCTGACCGGGCATTTGATTCAGATGCGGGAACAAATGAAAATGGTTAAAACAGAAGACCATAAAAGATTATGGGCTAACCAGGGTTTTGCCAGATTCGCCGACCTGATCCGCCTTCAGGCCGATTCACTGGAAGATAAAATACATGTGTTTTTAGCAGAGTTAATAAAATATATACATGCCAATCAGGGAGGGGTATTTCTGGTGTCAGGTAAGGATAATGAAACCATACTGGAGTTAAAAGCTTGTTATGCTTATGGTAAGAAAAAATTCATCCAAAAGACCATTTTTCCCGGAGAGGGTCTGGTAGGACAGGTGTATCTGGAAAAAGATAAAATATTAATAACAGAGATTCCACCGGATTATATCAGTATTTCATCCGGCTTGGGACAAGCCTTACCCCGGTGCTTACTGCTGGTACCCCTGAAAAACAATGAACAGATCGTTGGTATCTTAGAAATAGCTTCTTTCCAGATACTGGAAAACTATCAGATCGAATTTATTGAAAAAGTACTTGAAAACCTGGCTTCCGTAGTGATTTCCGAACAGGTACATACCCATACCAGAGTATTGCTGGAAGAAGCTAGTCATAGGGCTGAAGAAATGCGGGCACAGGAGGAAGAAATGCGCCAGAATATGGAGGAACTGGAAGCTACACAGGAAGAGATGCGTAGAAATGAGATGGCGCACCTGCAGGAGATCACCCGTCTGGAACAAGGTTTTCAGTTAAATACCGAACTCCTGCAAAAGAAAGAAAGGGAAATGAGCGGTATTCTTACTGCTGTTGACTCTACCCTGGCGATGATTGAATTTGACCTAAAGGGTACTATTCTTACGGCCAATTCGTGCTTTTTGCAGGTCATGGAATATTCGCTGCAGGAGATCGCAGGTAAACATCATGCCATGTTTGTAAGCAAGGAATACAGGCAGAGCCAGGAATATACAGACTTCTGGCAGGAACTCTCTTCTGGCAAAGAACAGATAGGAGATGTAAGGCGGATCACGAAAAATGGAAAAGAAGTGTGGCTGAGTGCCAGTTATACACCGGTGTTTGGTGAGGACAAAAGGGTGATAAAAATTATCAAATTTGCTCAGGACATTACCACAGAAAAGCATAGATCCTTAGACCATCAGAGCCAGTTACAGGCCATTTCTAAATCAAACAGCATCATTGAGTTTGATTTATCAGGTCATATTCGTTCGGCTAATGCTAATTTCCTAACCTTGATGCAGTATGAGGAAAAAGAAATCATAGGCGCTCATCACCGGATTTTTGTCCCTGAAAAAGAAAAGGAATCAGAGGAGTACCAGTTATTTTGGGAAAGCCTCAGCAGAGGGGAATATGTTTCGGGAGAATTTCAGAGAGTTAACAAAGCCGGCAGATCTGTATGGATCAAAGGAAGCTATAACCCCATCAGTGATATCAATGGCAAAGTTTATAAAGTGGTAAAGTATGCCCAGGATGTAACCACTGAGAAATTACTGGAGCAGCAGGCCTTATCTCAAACAGAAGAATTGCGGGCGCAGGAAGAAGAGATCAGGCAGAATCTGGAAGAGTTGCAAGCTACCCAGGATGAAGTAGAACGGAAGTCACTCGAGTTGCAGGCACAAATTACCGCTGTAGACAGCAGCCTTGCTACCATCGAATTTGACTTACATGGAAATATTCTGAAAGCCAATCACAATTTCCTGCAGCTGATGGGCTATACCCTGGAAGAAATTATGCATCAGCCTCACCGGATTTTTGTAGAGAAAACATTTGGGCAAAGCCAGGAGTACCGCGATTTCTGGCAGGAATTGAAAACAGGAAAAACACAGATCGGTAGGGTGCAACGTTTTACCAAAGATGGAAAACAGGTATGGCTCAATGCCAGTTATACGCCTGTATTCGATATGGATAATAAACCAGTAAAAATTATTAAGCTGGCACAATACATAGAAATGTAATCAACTCTGGTTTAATAGGCTTTTTTGCATAAAATTGCGAAAGCGTATTGTTTGAAAGCGAATACACTTCCATTCAGGCATTACAAACCTAATTAAACTTTTACATGCAAATAATTATCGTAGCTGCCCATGCACAGAACCGGGTAATTGGCCGTAATAACGAACTGGTATGGCATTTACCCAGAGATTTTAAACACTTCAAAGAAATTACCGTTGGCCATCCCATCATTATGGGACGCAAAACCTTTGAATCACTGGGAAAACCTTTGCCCAATCGTACCAGTATTATCATTACCAGAGACGCTCATTACCAGCAAGAGGGATGTATTGTGGTGCATTCTCTAAAGGAAGCCATTGCAGAAGCTAAAAAACTGGATGACCAGATTTATATTATTGGCGGTGCTGAAATCTACAAACAGGCTTTGCCTTATACCCAAAAAATGTATCTGACCGAAGTAAAAGCATTCCCGGAAGGAGATGCCTATTTCCCTGAGTTCTCCAAAACTGATTGGCAGGAAACCGCCCGGCACTCCTATTACAAAGACGAAAAAAATGAATACGATTTTGATTTTGTAACCTGGGAGAGAAAAGATAATATCGCACATATATAAGTTAATAGTTATCCGTCATTGGTCACTAGTCATTTTTTACATCCTGACCAATGACTACTGACCAATATACCACTGACCATTTCAATTATGCGTGATATTTCTTCCAAACAAATTTCCCTGCGGACTGCCAGAGCCGTAGCCGTAGTCCTGTGCAGCCAGTATACGCTGGAACTCATGAAAAACGATGATTTGCCCAAAGGAAACTTGTTTGATGTAGCCAGGGCAGCTGGTTTTCTGGCGGCCAAACAAACCCAGATGCTCATTCCCCATTGTCATCCGGTATCCATTGACGGCATGAATATTTCGTATGCTTACCTCGATGAAGCAAATCTGCCGGAAGAAATCCAAACATTGGCTGGAAAAACGGGCGTAGCTATTATTGGCGAAGGCAAATCCATCGGACGAACCGGTATAGAAATGGAAACACTCACCACTGTTTCAATCAGTGCCCTAACTATTTATGATCTGCTCAAACCTTTGGCAGATCCAGAACTGGAGATTACTTCCATCAAACTCTTGAAAAAAACCGGCGGCAAATCAGACCGGATAAAGTTTACAAAGGTCAGGCAAGCAGCCGCTGTACTCGTGTGTTCCGATGGAACGGCTTCAGGAAAAAGGGATGATAAATCTGGTTTATTGATCCAGGAGATGCTCAAACCTCATAATATTGAGATTGCGGATTATAAAATACTTCCCGACGATACGCTGGCCATCCGGGAACAGGTACAAAGCTGGGTAGCCCAGAAAATCCCATTTATTTTTACCACCGGCGGAACGGGTTTTGGCCCCAGAGACAATACCATTGCTGCTATTCAGCCTATTCTGGAAAAAGAAGCCAGTGGTATTACAGAAGCCATGCGCGTACATGGGCAAATGCGCACCCCATTAGCTATGATGTCCAGATCCGTTGCCGGCTCGATTGGCCAGACATTAATTGTTACCTTACCAGGCAGTTCCACTGGCGTGAGAGAATCATTGGATGCGATATTGCCAGCCGTATTTCATGCCCGCAACATGCTCAGAGGCGGAGGACATGAGTAGGAAATTTATAGAATTATAGAATGCCGGAAGTTCTGAATGACAGAGGAGTTGAATAAATAAAAAATAATGATTACAATTCAGTAATTCAGTAATTCAGTAATTCAGTAATTCAGTAATTCAGTAATTCAGTAATTCAGTAATTCAGTAAGTACTCTCTTTAGTAGCCAATCGATTCAACTAAATAACAACTAAAGTTCATTGAAGCTAATTTAACCATAAAATCACTCAATCGCTCATTCTCTCATTCACTTTTGGTAAATTCATTTCAAAATCCGTTACTTTGCGCTTTTTCAAAGCGATTCCATGAGTACCACCCTTCAAGTTGATGTAGATAAGGCACATGACGTGCTCAAATCCATTGTATACCATACACCTTTACAATTTAACCAGCGGCTTTCCGATCTATTCAAAGCTTCTGTTTATTTCAAACGCGAAGACCAGCAGATTGTACGGTCATATAAAATCAGGGGTGCTTACAATAATATTTTTTCTCTCGATCCTGAGCAGCGAAGCAAAGGCGTGGTATGTGCCAGTGCCGGTAATCATGCCCAGGGTTTTGCACATAGTTGTAGTTTATTGCAGATCAAAGGCTATGTGTTTATGCCCCAGGTTACGCCTAAACAGAAAATTCAGCGGGTACGTAATTTTGGAGGTGAATGGGTTCAGATTGAACTTGTTGGAAATACGTTTGACGAAGCTGCCCATGTAGCCAGCAAATTCTGCCTGGAAAATAATTTAACCTATGTTCATCCCTTCGATAATATCCATACCATTTCCGGACAAGGCACCGTAGCCTATGAAATCCTGGAAGATTTGCCGGATGTTGAAGTAGTAATCGTTCCGGTAGGAGGAGGAGGTTTGATCTCCGGGGTAAGTGCCTACCTGAAAAACAAAAACCGCTCGATCACCATTATCGGCGTAGATCCGTTGGGAGCTCCTAAAATGGTAGAAGCCATTAAGGCAGGGTATCCTAAAGTGCTGGAACAAATTGATAGTTTTATTGATGGAGCGGCTGTAAAAAAAGCCGGTGAAATTACTTTTGAATTTGTCAAACAATACGTGGATAAGGTAATTCCGGTGGCGGAAGGGAAAGTATGCACCCATATGATCGAGCTCTACCAGAATGAAGGCTTAACCATAGAACCAGCAGGCGCTATGTCGGTAGCTGCCCTGAGCCAGGTAGCAGATTTGATTGCCGGTAAAAAAGTAGTTTGTATCATTAGCGGAGGTAATAACGATATTTCCCGCTATCCGGAAGTAATAGACCGGAGCCTGATCTATGAAGGACTGAAACATTATTTTATTATTGAATTTGCCCAGAAACCTGGCGAACTGCTGAAATTTCTGCAAAAAGTTCTCGGCCCCAACGATGATATTATCCGCTTTGAATACCTGAAAAAAACCAATAAAGAATTTGGTCCGGCCCTGGTAGGAATTGAGCTTAGCAATAAACATGACCTGGAACCTCTTTTAGAGCGCATCCGGGAAAATAACATCACCTATAAGAACATTACCCACGATGATGTATTGCGGAAATACTTTGTGTAGAAAACTCTGATAACTCAAGTCCCTTTCAACTCAGTTACTACTTTGGTAATGGTAGCTTTGGCATCGCCGAATAGCATCAGGCAATTGGGATAGCCAAATAGTTCATTTTCAATACCGGCATATCCGGCTCCCATGCTGCGTTTACTTACAATCACCGTGCGTGACTTATCTGCATTGAGAATAGGCATACCATAAATAGGACTTTGCGGATTAGTTCTGGCAGCAGGGTTTACCACATCATTGGCTCCGATGATCAGGGTTACGTCTGTATTTGAAAATTCATCGTTAATGTAATCCATCTCGACCAGTTTGTCATAGGGTACATTTGCTTCTGCCAGCAATACATTCATGTGGCCAGGCATACGGCCGGCTACCGGATGAATGGCAAATTTTACGGAAATGCCTTTCTTTTCCAGCAGATCGGTCATTTCACGTACCACATGTTGTGCCTGGGCAACGGCCATACCATATCCTGGAACTACAATTACGGAAGAAGCCGAATCAAATATCATGGCTGCTTCTTCCACGCCTACTTCTTTCACAACAATATCCGAAGCTTTTCCCTGTCCATTACTTCCGGCAGTACCAGTAGTTTGCCCAAATCCGCCCAGCAATACACTCACCAGGGAACGGTTCATGGCTTTACACATGATCTGAGTGAGGATGATCCCGGAGGTTCCGACCAGAGCGCCTGAAATAATGAGTACCTGATTATTGAGGATAAAGCCTGTAAAACAAGCGGCAATGCCGGAATAAGAATTAAGCAGCGAAATTACCACCGGCATATCTGCCCCACCGATAGGAATTACAGTAAGTACTCCCAGCAGCAGGGATACAAAAATGAGAATATACATATACATACTCATCTGGGGTTCAAGAAGCAGCAGAATCCCGGCAATAATTGATACAATGAGTAAAGCCAGGTTCAGCGGATGTTGTCCCTTAAATACAATCGCCCTGCCGCTGATATTTCCATTCAGTTTGGCAAACGCAATGTATGAACCAGTGAAAGTAACGCCGCCAATCAATACACTCAGGATAATACTAATGCCGGTAATTGTATCTACATCCTGCCCCTTTTCGATAGAGCGGAGCCAGTAATCAGAAACGGCTACAAACAAGGATGCTAACCCTCCAAACCCATTAAAAATAGCTACCATCTCCGGCATTTTGGTCATGGGCACTTTTTTGGCGTAATACGTACCTATCACTGTACCAATCAGCATACAGGCGAACATTTCCGGAAGGGTCAGTACGTTTACCTGTATCAGGGTAGCTACAATGGCAATCAGCATGGCAATAGAAGAGTAGATGTTTCCCTGCCTGGCCGTTGGCGTTTTGTTCATCATTTTGATGCCAACAATAAAAAGCACGGACGAAATAAGATAGGCGATCTGAATCAGTATGGTTAAGTCCATTCGTAAATAGTATAATATGTGGGAAGGAAACAAATTAAAAACCAGGCAGACCGCTGCAATGTCTGTTTGCCGGAAATAAATAGTGATGATTACGTCGGCAAGAAAGAAAAAGGCGCTGCTTTACAATGATAAAATAATGCACGAAACAAAGCAAGTTATTTTTATTTACTTGCAGGAAGGGTTACAAACCAGAAAGAGTCTGACTAAGTAAGCAGGTATGAATTGTTTTGGTATCTTGTAGCTAACCTGGGAACAGGAATTATACCCTTGATCCTGCTAGGTACGTATATCACTAAATCCCGAAACATAATCCGAACCATTCATCCTTGTATTGCCTATGTTTTTGCCAGACAAACAAAATCTGCTTTCCAGACGTACATTTATCAGCAGCTCCTTGCTGATGGCCAGTACTGCTTTTCCTTCAGGTAAATGGCCGGGAATCTGGCAGGAGCAGCCAGCCCGTACTATTATGACGGTGAATGGCGAAATAGCTGCTTCCAAAATGGGTTTCACATTAAGTCACGAGCATGTGATTGTAGATTTTGGAGGGGCAGATAAAGCGAGTCCGGACCGGTATAACCGGCAGGAAGTATTTAACACGGTTTTGCCGTACCTGAAGCAGGCTCGAAAACTCGGCTGCCGTACTTTTATTGATTGTACGCCTGCCTATCTGGCCCGTGACCCACAATTGCTCAGGCAACTGTCAGAGGCTTCCGGCTTGCATATCATTACGAATACTGGCTATTATGGCGCCAGAAATGATGAAAGTTTGCCTCCACATGCCTTTACTGAAACTGCTGACCAGCTATCTGAACGCTGGCGGAAAGAAGCTATAGAGGGAATTGAGGGCACTGGCATTAAACCAGGATTTATGAAGATTGGGGTGGATGGTGGAAAACTATCCGACATAGACCGCAAGCTGGTACAGGCGGCTGCCAGAACCCATTTGCAAACCGGCCTGACCATTGCCGTTCATACCGGGAATGGAGAAGGAGCTTTAGAGGAAATGGCGATATTAAAAGAAGAGGGCGTAGCACCGGAAGCCTGGATATGGGTACATGCCCAGAGTGAAGCAGATAGCGCTATTCATGCGAAAGTAGCCGGGCAGGGTGGATGGGTGTCTTTTGATGGTATTGGCTGGGATGATAGCGGCCGGCATGTAGAACTGGTAAGTTTTATGAAAAAACAGGGGTTGCTGGAAAAAGTATTGGTGTCGCATGATGCCGGATGGTACCATGTGGGAGAAACCGGGGGTGGCAAATTCCAGTCATTTGAAAAAATATTTACTACGTTTCTGCCAGAACTGAAAAAAAGAGGATTTTCCAGAAAAGAAATCAATCAATTACTGGTAAAAAACCCGATGGAAGCATTTACCATCCGAATCCGGAAAAATTAAAGTATAGTTTGTAAAATTTGGCTATCTTGTATAGGAGGCCATTCCAGATTAATGGTTCATTTTTATCAGGAAGTTCTGTCATTTTACGTACTTTTTATGTTACTTTTGTAAACTGCAATGCTATCTGCTGGAAAATATACCAGAAACGGGGGTAAAAGCGTTGTGCATGCGAGTGTAACATTTTCGACAGAAATTAAAACTGTATTACATGCAGCGTTTAGGCTCTTTTTTAATTCCTTACCGCTGCAGCAACCACTATACCTATGAAGTATCTTTTAATCTTACTGGCTTTGCAATCTATATTGTGGGCTTGTACAGATGCCAATCCTGCCTCAGAATCAAATTTGCAAGCCCTGATGCAGGAGAATGATTCGTTGATCACCCAGATTCGGTTGAAAAATAAAGAACTGGAAGAGATCACTACCTCTATGAGCCAGATTGAAATGAACCTGGCCGCTATCCGCAGAAATGAGATTGAAATAGAAAATCTGAGAAGAGAAGGGGGTGAAAATATGCAGGAACAGATCAATGAGCTCATTCAGGAAATTGATGCCTATGTGGAAGATAACCGTAAAAAAGTGGCTATTCTGGAGAAGCAAATGCTAAATACCCAAAACCAGAGTATTGGCCTTGCCAAGCTGGTAGATCAGCAAAAGCGCAATGTGTATGAAAAAGAACAGCAGATACAAAACCTGCTGGTTACGATTACTTCCCTCCGGCAGGAATTGCTTACCACCATCAACAACAAAAATGAGGAGATCAGCAATAAACAACGTCTGCTGGAAGAAAAGGAGGCTACCCTCAATACAGCCTATTTTGCGTATGGTACCCAGCAGGAACTCACCGATATCGGCATCATCCGGAAAGAGGGAGGCGTATTGGGGGCTGGAAAAAGCTATAAGCTGGCCAGTAAATTCGAAGTTAAAAACTTTAAGAAAGTAAATATCCGGCAAGTGACCGATATTGATATTGGCATTGTAGATAAAAAAAATGTAATTACTACACATCCGGCAGACTCCTATTATTTTGTAAAAACCAGTGGCCGTACTATTCTTAAAATTGTTGACCAGCCACGGTTCTGGAGCATTTCAAAATTCCTGGTGGTTGAAACGCAGGGAGGGCTTTAGTATATCCCTCTTCATGTTGCCTTGCTTTTTCTTTATTTGTAACAGGTGTTTATAAAGGCTGTAAGAATAAGTTAAGTAAATCTTTTACATCTATAATCCGTACATTAACTTTCCATACATACCTGCTTTTTTTGCGTTGCCAGCATCAGAATAAACCTTCCGGTTTTACAATACGAGTCAATCTTGTTAATTACTACATAACCGCCCCAAGCATGATATGAAAATCTACCTCCCTCCTTTACTATTTTTAGGGCTGTTGACCTTCACCTCCTACACCTATGGTCAGCGTGTGACCAATGTACGTGCCCAGGCGAGAGGGAATGTAGTAACCCTTACCTATGATTTGCAGGGAACCATTATCGGGCAGTTATATAAGGTAGAGGTGTTTAGTTCACACAATGAAATGGCTCAGCCGCTGGTACATGTGAGGGGAGAAGTGGGCCCGGATATGAAACCAGGTATAAACAAAATAATTGAATGGGGTTCTATGAAAGAACTCGGAGATTACGATGGCGAAATCAGCCTCGAAGTCCGGGCCACCCTTACCTTTTCTCCTATCCGTTTCACTACCCCTAAAAGTAATGCCATTTATAAAAGGGGGAAAAGTTATAAGTTCAACTGGCTTGGCGCTTTACCTAACGAAAATTTACAACTCGAATTATACAGTGATACTACCAGGCAATATGAGCTTGGCCGTTTGCTCAACAAAGGCGTATACCAGTGGGAAATTCCAGTGAATGCTGCTCCCGGAAAAACTTACCGGCTTAAAATCTCAAGTGTAGAAACCCCGGGTAATTTTATATTCAGTAACTATTTCACGATCAAAAGAAAAACCCCTACTGCCTGGAAAGTGGTACCGGCTGGCGTGATCACTGGCGTAGCATTGTATCTGATCCTGAAAGGGGATAAGGATAATCCGATAGTTGAAGAAGATCTTCCACTGCCACCTAAACCTAAATAATACAACCAGAATAACCGATTTTTTGCAGGTAATTTCTATATCCAATGTTAACCTGCTTTGTGTTTTGTCAACAAACCGGCTACTACCAAACTGATTGCATGAAGAAGTTAATACCTTTTTATTCATCCGTAAACCATCCGCCTGAGATGCATATTATTGCCAGTCGAGCAATAAAAATGTCTGGGGTATCTGGAAATAAATCTGTGCAGGCGATTGTTCCTTTATCTGACAATAATAGAGACAAGCGGAAAATATCTGCCATTCCGGCCACCTGTGTAAGCTTCCTTCTGTTCTTACTACTTCTTCTAACCATCAGCCAGAATGGCTTCGCCCAGAATATTATAAGTGTAGAACCCAAAGATGGAGATGTTAATGTAAAGCCGGATATTGAGCTGACGATCACTTTCGATGTACCGATTGAAGCTGGCAAAGGGCAAATAGAAGTGTTTGAGAATAATAAGAGCGCTGATAAAATTAATGTTAAGAGTAATTTTGTAACTATTACTGGCAATAAAGCTGTTGTTGAAATAAAGAAAGACCTAAAACCCGGTGCTTCTATTTATGTGATCGTGCCGGATGGTGCTTTTGTAGATGAAAGTGGCAATGATATTAAAGGGATTACAGATCCGGAGGCCTGGAATTATAGCGTAGAAGGTGTAACGGATGAAACGCCACCTGTAATCACCGATCTATCTCCTGCAGATGAAGAAGCTAATGTGCCAATTGATGCGGACCTGACCCTTATATTCGATGAAGAAGTAGTGAAGGGGACAGGCAATATAGTGATCTATCAAGGAACGACCACCCAAACCATTGCTGTCACTAATGGAGCTGTGAGCATAAATGGCAATCAGGTTACCATTGATCCTGCTTTGGATTTTGCTTCAGCTACCCCTGTGTATGTAACCATTCAGGCAGGTGCTTTCACGGATGTGGATGGCAATGCCTTTGAGGGCATCATCAGTAACACCACCTGGAATTTTTATACAGAGGACACAACTTCTCCTGCCATCACTACCCTTGCTCCGGCTGACAATAGCACAGGTGTCGCCATCGATGCTGACTTAGTGCTTACTTTCACTGAGAATATACAAGCAGGAACGGGAAATATTATTATTAATCAGGGAACTACCTCTCAAACCATTGCTGTGACCGATGCTGCCGTCAGCATTGCAGATAATGTAGTAACCATTGACCCTTCAGATTTTCCCAACAGTGCCAGTGTTTCCATCACCATTCCGGAAGGCGCTTTTACAGACGAAGCCGGAAATGAGTTTGCAGGCATTGCTGCAAGTGAGTGGCGTTTCACTACCCAAGCTCCGGCAGACAATCAGCCACCTACGGTTACATCCTATGCTCCTTTGGATAATGCCACAGGCGTGGTGTTATCCTCTGACCTAGTGCTCACTTTTAGTGAAACCGTAGTGAAAGGAGCAGGAACCATTCTGCTCTCTCAGGGCACCACCACCCAAACTATTCCTGTGTCAGATAATGCTGTAACCGTGAATGGCAATGTGGTCACCATTGATCCCCCCACAGATTTTCCTTCCCAGAGTGCTGTCAGTGTTCAGATTGCTGGCGGGGCTTTTACTGATGTGGCCGGAAATGATTATGCGGGTATTACTTCCCCTGATAGCTGGAACTTTACTAGTGAGGACAAAACTGCTCCTGTGGTTACTACTTTTTCTCCGGCAGATAACTTTATCGGGGTGGAAGCCAATGCCAATTTAGTGCTCACTTTTTCAGAAAACATGCAGAAAGGGACAGGCACTATTACCTTGCATCAGGGCCTGACTAGCCAGCAGATCGCAGTGGGCAGCACAGCAGTGACAGTCAATGATAACATTATCACCATTGATCCACCCACTGATTTTCCTTTCCTTGCCACTGTATGGGTAGAGATCCCGGCAGGGGCTTTCATAGATATTTCAGACAATGCATATGAGGGTATCTCTGCGGCCAATGAGTGGAACTTTACGGTGATCGCTTTGATAGACACCACAGATCCCACGCTAACTGCTACCACGCCGGCAGATGAGGCAAGCAAAGTGGGCATAGCAGACAATCTGCAGCTTACTTTCTCAGAACCGGTACAGAAGGGAAGCGGAACTATCACTATTACCCAAGGCACCACTTCACAGCTCATAGCCGTCAGTGATGGGGTGGTAGCAGTGAATGGCTCAACGGTGACGATAGACCCCCTATAGATTTTCCTTCTCAAACACAGGTGAGTGTACAGATTGGGGCAGGGGCCTTTGAGGATGCAGCCGGAAACGAGTTTGCCGGCATTACAAACACCACGAGCTGGAATTTCACCACCGAGGATAAATCAGCCCCTACACTAACAGCGTTTACTCCAGCCAACAACGCTACCAATGTCGCTGTAGATGCTAACTTAGTACTTACTTTCTCAGAAGAGGTACAAGTGGGGACAGGCAATATTGTAATCAACCAGGGAGCTACTTCCCAGACCATTGGAGTAACAAGTGGTGCAGTCAATGTAGCAGGCAATACTGTGACCATCAATCCATCAGTAGATTTCCCCAATAGCGCTACCCTTACGGTGACTGTTCCTGCAGGGGCTTTCCAGGATGCGGCCGGAAATGAGTTTGCAGGGATTGTTGCTACGGAGTGGAGCTTTACTACCGAGGCACCGGCCGATACAGAAGTTCCTACCATTACGACCTATGCTCCGGCAGATGAGGCAGCCAATATTGCCGTTGCTGAAAATTTAGTACTCACCTTCAGTGAACAAGTAGTAAAAGGAACCGGCAATATTACTATTAACCAGGGGACTACCTCTCAGATTATAGATGTGATAACAGCGGCTGTAGTAGTGAATGGCAATCAGGTGACCATCAATCCCCCGGTTGACTTTCCTTCCCAGACGGCCATTAGCGTTGAAATAGCAGCCGATGTGTTCAAAGATGTAGCCGGAAACTCCTTTGCCGGTATTCTTACCCCTACGACCTGGAATTTTACTACTGAAGATATTACTGCTCCCACACTCACTGCCTATACGCCTGCCAATAATGCCACGGAAGTAGCTGTGAATGAGAGTTTAGAACTCACTTTTGATGAGAATGTACAAGCAGGAACGGGAAATATTATTATTAATCAGGGCGAGACTTCCCAAACCATCGCAGTCACAGATGCCGCTGTAACCATTGCGGATAATGTAGTGAGCATTAATCCGGCGGATTTTCCCAATGGAGCTACGATTACCATTTCTATTCCATCAGATATTTTTACCGATGAATCCGGAAATGCCTTTGCCGGGATTACTGCCGCCCAATGGAGCTTTGATACAGAGGCTCCTGCTGATACAGAATCACCAACTGTTATTACATATTCTCCAACTAAAAATATTACTAACGTTGCCTTAGCAAGCAATCTATCTCTTACGTTTAATGAAGAAGTAGTAAGAGGCACTGGAAATATTACTATTACACAAGGTACAACTACACAAACTATTCCGGTTAACGATGCCGCTGTGAGCATTGTTGAAAATGTGGTGACGATCAATCCACCGGCAGCGTTTCCTTCCCAGACCCTTATCAGTGTACAAATCGCACCAGGTGCTTTTAGGGATGTAGCTGGAAATGCCTTTGCCGGAATAGCAGACAATACCACCTGGAGCTTTACTACTGAAGATAAAACAGCTCCAACCTTAACTTCATTAACTCCGGCCACAAATGCTACAGAAATTGCTATTGATTCGGATCTGGTACTCTCTTTTGATGAAGCCGTTAAAGTAGGTACTGGCAATATTGTCATTACTCAAGGCATAACTTCCCAAACAATTACAGTAACAGGCACTTTGGTAAGTGTAAATGGAAATACAGTGACAATTAACCCGGCTGATTTTCCAAATAACGCTATAATTACTATAAGTTTTCCGTCAGGTGTCTTCACAGATCTGTCAGGCAATAGCTTCGAAGGTGTTATAACTACCCAATGGCGGTTTACCACAGAAGCTTTGGCAGATACAGAAGGCCCGGTAGTGAGTATATTTTCGCCTGCTGATGATTCTGAAAATGTAGCCACAGAGGCAAATCTGACCATTACTTTTAATGAAGAAGTAATTAAAGGAACCGGCAATATTACTTTTACGCAGGGAGCTACTTCACAAACCATTGCTGTGACCGATGCCTCGGTAGTGGTGAATGGAACAGAAGTCACTATAAACCCACCAGATGATTTCCCTTCTCAGGCACAGGTGAGTGTACAGATTGGGGCAGGTGCTTTTAAAGATCTGGCCGGAAATAATTATAGTGGTATTCCTAATACGACCACCTGGAATTTTACCACGGAAGATAACACAGCGCCAGCCTTAACTTCATTCACCCCAGCCAACAATGCAACCGAGGTGGCGGTTGATGCCAGTTTAGTGATCGGCTTTAGTGAGCCTATTAAAGCAGGTTCTGGCAATATTGTCATTACTCAACAGGGTATCACCAGCCAGACCATTGCAGTAACTGATGCTTTAGTGAATATAAGCGGAAGTACTGTTACGATCAATCCAGCCGATTTTTTAAATGATGCTGTAATCACAGTGAGTATTCCTGCAGGTATTTTTACTGATGCAGCCGGAAATGAGTTTGCAGGCATCTCTGCTGCAAACTGGAGTTTTACAACAATAAAACCTGCCGATATTGAGGCACCATCAGTTACAACCTATGCACCGGCTGATGGCGCAGAAAATGTAGAAGTAGATGCCGTTTTAACTGTCACCTTTAATGAACTGATAGAAAAAGGTACTGGTAATATTACTATTACCCAGGGGGCTACTTCACAAGTAATTCCTGTAACGGATGCAGCCGTGAATATAAACGGTGCTACTGTTACCATTAATCCGCCCGCTGATTTCCCGGAAGGGGCTGCTATCAGTGTCCAAATTGGAGTAAGCGCTTTTAAGGATACCGCCGGAAATAATTTTGCCGGCATAACCAATACGACCACCTGGAACTTTACAACTGTTCCACCAGCTGATGTTACCCCACCTGCTGTTACTACCTATGCACCTGCCGATGAATCAGTGAATATAGCTGCCGGTACTAACCTGGTGCTAACTTTTAATGAAGCAATAGAAAAAGGCACAGGTAATATTACTATTTTTCAGGGAGCCTCTTCTCAGGTGATACCAGTGGTAAGTGGTAACGTTAGTATTGCAGGAAATGTAGCCACGATTGATGTCACAACTGATATCCCTTCCGGAGCATCGGTTTCTGTACAAATAGAAGCAGGCGTTTTTAAAGATATCGCTGGTAATCTTTATGAGGGAATCCAAAATACAAGCACCTGGAATTTCTCAGTTGCCGATACAGAAGCTCCTGCACTAGTTAGTCTCACACCAGCGGATAATGCTACAAATATTGCTGCTGATGCAGATTTGCAAATTGTTTACAATGAACCTGTAGTAAAAGGTACAGGCAACATCACCATTAACCAGGGGCTGCTTCTCAAACGATTCCGGTAACAGATGCAGCAGTAAGTATTATAGGAGCCACAATAAGTATTAATCCTCCGGCTGATTTCCCGGCAAATACCCTGGTAAATATTCAGTGGCCAGCAGGGGCTTTCAAAGATATATCTGGTAATAACGCGGCTGCTCTCAACAATAATACAGACTGGAATTTTACGACAGCTGCCCCATTAGATGTAACTGCGCCAACTATTTCTACGCTTTCACCTACCGATGAAGCATCTGATATCAATGTAGCAGATAATCTGATACTTACCTTTAGTGAGGATGTAGAAATAGGAGCAGGGAACATCATTATTACTCAGGGGCCCACTACCCAAACCATTACTGTTCCTTCGGGTGATGTAATAGTAAATGGCAATCAGGTGACCATCAATCCAGCAGATTTTCCCAATAGTGCGACCATTACAGTGACTGTTCCTGCAGGGGCATTCACAGATGAATCAGGCAATGCCTTTGCCGGGATTGCTGCAACGGAGTGGAGTTTCTCTACCGAAGCACCGGCCGATACAGAAGTTCCTACCATTACGACCTATGCTCCGGCAGATGAGTCAGCCAATATTGCCGTTGCTGAAAATTTAGTACTCACCTTCAGTGAAGAAGTAGTGAAGGGAACCGGCAACATTACTATTAGCCAAGGGACTACCTCTCAAATTATAGATGTGATAACAGCGGCTGTAGTAGTGAATGGCAATCAGGTGACCATCAATCCCCCGGCTGACTTTCCTTCTCAGACGGCCATTAGTGTTGAAATAGCAGCCGATGTATTCAGGGATGTAGCCGGAAACTCCTTTGCCGGTATTCTTACAACCACTACCTGGAATTTCACTACCGAGGATACGACTGTTCCCACATTAACTACCTTTACTCCGGCAAACAATAGCACCAATGCCGAAATTGATGATAACTTAGTATTGACTTTCAGTGAAAATATAGTAGCCGGTGTTGGTAGCCTTACTATCAATCAAGGTGCCACTTCTCAAACAATTCTGGTTTCCGGTCCCGCTGTCAGCATTACTGGTAATACAGCTACCATCAATCCTTCAGATTTTCCCAACAGTGCTACCATTAATGTCACTGTTCCTGCAGGCGTTTTTGCCGATGCAGCCGGAAATGCATTTGCAGGTATTACTTCTACAGAATGGAGTTTTACCACCGAAGCACCGGCAGATACGGAAGCGCCAACTGTTACTGCCTATACCCCTGCCGATAATGCCACTAATGTTACTTTAGCAAGTGATCTGATTCTTACTTTCAGCGAAGAAGTAATTAAAGGAACCGGCAATATTACTATTACGCAGGGAGCTGCTTCACAAACCATTGCTGTGACCAATGCGGCGGTAGTGGTGAATGGAACAGAAGTCACGATAAACCCGCCAGATGATTTCCCTTCTCAGGCACAGGTGAGTGTACAGATTGGGGCAGGCGCTTTTAAAGATCTGGCCGGAAATAATTATAGTGGTATTCCTAATACGACCACCTGGAATTTTACCACCGAGGATAACACAACTCCTGCCTTAACTTCATTCACCCCGGCCAATAATGCAACCGAGGTGGCGGTTGATGCCAGTTTGGTGATCGGCTTTAGTGAGAATATACAAGCAGGAACAGGAAGTATCATTATCAAACAGGGAGCTACTTCTCAAACTATCCCGATTACTGATCCTGCTGTTAGTATTACTGGCAATATGGTGACAATCAATCCTTTAGATTTCCCCAATAGCGCTACTATCACTGTCACTATTCCGGTAGGCGCTTTCACAGATGAAGCCGGAAATGAATTTGCAGGGATTGCTTCTACGGAGTGGAGCTTTACTACAGAAGCCTTAGCAGATACGGAAGCGCCAATCGTTACAACCTATGCTCCGGCTGATAATGCTAATAATATACCGGTAGGAGAGGTTCTGGTACTTACATTTGATGAAGCTGTACAAAAAGGCTCCGGCAGTATTTCTATAAAATATGGCAGCAGTACACAGCTGATTGAAGTGAGCAGTGCCAGCGTAACCGTAAGTGGTGCGCAGGCGACAATCAATCCTGCCACTGATCTTCCGGAGGGAACAGCTATACAAATTCTTATACAACCTGGCACTTTTACAGATATGGCCGGGAATGCGTTTGCAGGCATTGCAGATGAAACCACCTGGAATTTCTCCACAGAAGACACTACAGAGCCTGTCGTCAGCGAATTGAGTCCTGCGGATGGCGCAAGTAATATTGCCAGAAATACTCACCTGATCCTTACTTTTTCTGAACCTGTACAAAAGGGAACCGGAAATATCACTATTAATGAAGAAGATAATATTCAGATCATCCCGGTAAATAATGCAGCAGTCACTATTTCGGGAGCTGTTGCTACAATCAATCCGCCGGCAGAACTGCTGGGAGGCAAAGAGGTAATAGTAGATATACCTGTTGGCGCATTTAAAGATGTAAGCGGGAATAACTTTAATGGTATTACCAATGCATGGAGTTTTACTGTTGCTGATGAGGATGTACCTGTTGTAACTGCCTTCAACCCGGTTGATGGGGCGACAGATGTAGTTATTGATGCAAATCTGACCATTACTTTTAGTGAGGAAATAGTCAAAGGAACAGGAAATATAGTTATTAATCAGGGAGCCACTTCACAAACCATTCCTGTGACGGATGCAGCTATATCGCTAAATGGCAATCAGGTCACCATCAATCCTCCCGCTGACTTGCCTTCCGGTGCACAGGTATCTATACAAATTTCTGCTGGGGCTTTTAAAGATGTTTCCGGCAATGAATATGCAGGAATTACGTCTGAAACAGCCTGGAATTTTATAGTAAAGGACATTACAGCACCGGTTGTTACCTCCAGGAGTCCGGCCGATAATGCGTCAACAATAGCGGTGGATGCGAATCTGGTGCTTGAATTTAGCGAAACTGTTAAAGTAGGAGAGGGCAATATCACCATAAATAAAGGCACAAATACACAAGTTATTCCTGTTAAAAATCCTGCTTTTGTAAGTGTCAGTGGAAAAACTGCAACGATTAACCCTTCAGATTTTCCCAATAGTGCCAGTGTTTCCATCACCATTCCGGCAGGAGCTTTTACAGATGAAGCCGGTAATGAGTTTGCAGGCATTGCTTCCAGCGAATGGAGTTTTATTACGGAAGAAGCCGCTGACGAAACTGCCCCTGTCGTTACTACCTATACACCTGCGGATGAGGCTACTGCTGTGGCTTTAACGAGTGACTTAGTGCTTACTTTCGATGAAGAAGTAGTGAAAGGAACAGGCAATATGGTGATCTATCAAGGAACTACTTCTCAAACCATTGCGGTGACCGAAACGGAGGTAGTGGTGAATGGCAATCAGGTGACGATTGATCCTGCTTTGGATTTTGCTTCAGCTACCCCTGTGTATGTAACCATCCAGGCAGGTGCTTTCACGGATGTGGATGGCAATGCCTTTGCGGGCATCACAAGTAACACCACCTGGAATTTCACCACCGAAGATAACACAGCCCCTGCCTTAACTTCATTCACCCCGGCTGACAATAGCACAGGTGTCGCCATCGATGCTGACTTAGTGCTTACTTTCACTGAGAATGTACAAGCAGGAACGGGAAATATAGTCATCAATCAGGGAACTACCTCTCAAACCATTGCCGTGACCGATGCTGCCGTTAGCATTGCAGATAATGTAGTAACCATTGACCCTTCAGATTTTCCCAATAGTGCCAGTGTTTCCATCACTGTTGCTGAAGGCGCTTTTACCGATGAAGCCGGAAATGAGTTTGCAGGCATTGCTGCAAGTGAGTGGCGTTTTACTACGCAAGCACCGGCAGACAATCAGCCACCCACGGTTACATCCTATGCTCCTTTGGATAATGCCACAGGCGTGGTGTTATCCTCTGACCTAGTGCTCACTTTTAGTGAAACCGTAGTGAAAGGAGCAGGAACCATTCTGCTCTCTCAGGGCACCACCACCCAAACTATTCCTGTGTCAGATAATGCTGTAACCGTGAATGGCAATGTGGTCACCATTGATCCCCCCACAGATTTTCCTTCCCAGAGTGCTGTCAGTGTTCAGATTGCTGGCGGGGCTTTTACTGATGTGGCCGGAAATGATTATGCGGGTATTACTTCCCCTGATAGCTGGAACTTTACTAGTGAGGACAAAACTGCTCCTGTGGTTACTACTTTTTCTCCGGCAGATAACTTTATCGGGGTGGAAGCCAATGCCAATTTAGTGCTCACTTTTTCAGAAAACATGCAGAAAGGGACAGGCACTATTACCTTGCATCAGGGCCTGACTAGCCAGCAGATCGCAGTGGGCAGCACAGCAGTGACAGTCAATGATAACATTATCACCATTGATCCACCCACTGATTTTCCTTTCCTTGCCACTGTATGGGTAGAGATCCCGGCAGGGGCTTTCATAGATATTTCAGACAATGCATATGAG
Source organism: Rhodocytophaga rosea (assembly GCF_010119975.1). GTDB lineage: Bacteria > Bacteroidota > Bacteroidia > Cytophagales > 172606-1 > Rhodocytophaga > Rhodocytophaga rosea. The sequence continues at coordinate 8,634,899 of NZ_CP048222.1, read as the reverse complement.
GGTATCTCTGCGGCCAATGAGTGGAACTTTACGGTGATCGCTTTGATAGACACCACAGATCCCACGCTAACTGCTACCACGCCGGCAGATGAGGCAAGCAAAGTGGGCATAGCAGACAATCTGCAGCTTACTTTCTCAGAACCGGTACAGAAGGGAAGCGGAACTATCACTATTACCCAAGGCACCACCTCACAGCTCATAGCAGTCAGTGATGGGGTGGTAGCGGTGAATGGCTCAACGGTGACGATAGACCCCCCTATAGATTTTCCTTCTCAAACACAGGTGAGTGTGCAAATAGAAGCGGGTACCTTTGAGGATGCAGCCGGAAACGAGTTTGCCGGCATTACAAACACCACGAGCTGGAATTTTACCACCGAAGATAAAACAGCCCCTGAAATCCTTACTCTTACTCCTGCCGATGATCTACTTCAGGTTCCGGTAAATGCTAATCTGGAAATTGTTTTTGATGAAAATATCCAGAAAGGAGCAGGAGAAATCACTATAAATCAGGGTACAACTACACAGCAAATAGCTATTAGCAGTGCGAATGTAACTGTAGATGAGACAAAGGTTACAATTGATATTCCGGATGATATGCCGGCTGGAACAAATGTATATGTGCTATTGCCTCAAGGCGCATTTATAGACCTAAGTGGGAACCCATCTGCATTCATTAACGAAGCAACTGCCTGGAATTTCAGAACAGCTGATCCTATTGATGATACTCCTCCTTCTATAGTAACGTTATCTCCGGCAGATAACTCTACAAATATTCCTATTGATACTGAGTTGGTACTTACTTTTAATGAAGCGGTTAAAGTGGGAACTGGTTCTATAACCATTACCCATAGTGAAGCATCCCAAACGATTCCGGTTACGGACGCAGTCGTTAGTATTTCAGGCAATACTGTGACCATCAATCCAGCAGATTTCCCCAATAGCGCCACTATTACTGTTACCATTCCGGCAGGGGCTTTTACAGATGAATCAGACAATGCATTTGCCGGGATTACTGCTACGGAGTGGGGCTTTACCACCCAAGCACCGGTCGATACAGAAGTTCCTACCATTACGACCTATGCACCGGCAGATGAGGCAGCCAATGTTGCCATTGCTGAAAATTTAGTACTCACCTTCAGTGAAGAAGTTGTAAAAGGAACCGGCAATATTACTATTAATCAAGGCACTACCTCTCAGATTATAGATGTGATAACAGCGGCTGTAGTAGTGAATGGCAATCAGGTCACCATCAATCCTCCGGCTGATTTCCCTTCCCAGACAGCGATTAGTGTTGAAATAGCAGCCAATGTATTTAGAGATGTAGCCGGAAACTCTTTTGCCGGTATTCTTACTCCTACAGTCTGGAATTTCACTACCGAAGATATTACTGCTTCCACACTCACTGCCTTTACACCTGCCAATAATGCCACGGAAGTAGCTGTGAATGAGAGTTTAGAACTCACCTTTGACGAGCCTATACAAGCAGGAACGGGAAATATTACCATTACCCAGGGCGAGACTTCCCAAACCATCGCAGTCACAGATGCCGCTGTAACCATCGCTGACAATGTAGTGAGCATTAATCCGGCGGATTTTCCCAATGGAACCATTATTACAGTTACCGTTCCGGCAGGGGCTTTCACAGATGCCGCCGGTAATGAATTCGCAGGCATTGCTGCCACTGACTGGAGTTTTACCACTGAAGCGGAAGAAGATAATACTGCGCCGGTTGTTACGGCTTTTTCTCCAACAAATGGTTCAACTAGTGTACCAGCAGGTGAGAATCTCATACTCACTTTTAGTGAGCAAATAGCAGCAGGTACAGGAAAAATTACAATCACCCAGGGTACTGCCAGTCAAGAAATTGTGGTGCCAAATGGACAAGTGACAATTGCCGGAAACACAGTTACGATCAATCCGGCGGCTGACCTTTTAGAAGGAGAGGACATTGCCATCCAGATAGAAGCAGGTACCTTTACGGATCTGGCCGGAAATCCATATGCTGGTATTATCAATTCTACTACATGGACTTTCACAACCGAAGAAGCACAGGATGAAACGGCACCTATCGTAAGTGAATATGCACCGGCTGATGGTGAAGTAGATGTTCCATTAAATACTAATCTGGTACTCACCTTTGATGAACCCGTAGTAAAAGGGACGGGCAATATCACCATTACCCAGGGCGCTGATTCGCAAACTATAGCCGTAACTGATGCAGCTGTGAGTGTAAATGGCAATACAGTTACCATTAATCCAACAACTGATTTTGCCGAACAAACACTGGTAAATGTACAGATACAGGCTGGTGCAATTAAAGATGCGACTGGAAATGATTATACGGGTATAGTTGATAATACGACCTGGAATTTTACTACCGCTGCCACCCCAGACAATACCCCTCCAATACTGGCCACTTTAGTACCGGCTAACGATGCAAATAACATAGCAATTGATGCAAATCTGATCGTAACTTTTGATGAACCAGTAATAGCCGGAACGGGGAATATTATTATTAATCAGGGAGCCACTTCTCAAACCATCGCAGTAACGGATGCCTCTGTAACCATCAATGGAAATGAAGTAACGATTAACCCGGCAGATTTTCCCAATGGAACCATTATTACAGTTACCGTTCCGGCAGGGGCTTTCACAGATGCAGCCGGAAATGCGTTCGCAGGCATTGCTGCTACTGACTGGAGTTTTACCACCGAAGCATCTGTTGACACAGAGGCGCCTACAGTTATTACCTATGTACCCGCAGATGGAGCAACACAAGTTGCTGTAGCAAGTAATTTAGTACTTACTTTTAGCGAAACAGTGGTTAAAGGCGAAGGTAATATTGTGATCACACAAGGAGCCACTACACAGGCGATTGCCGTTACTGATGCCGCAGTAACCGTAAACGGAACAGAAGCGACGATAAATCCACCAGATGATTTTCCGGCAGGAACGGATATTTATGTGCAAATTGAGGCCGGTGCTTTTAAAGATGCGGCCGGAAATAATTATGGAGGCATTGCCAATAACACGACCTGGAATTTCACTACCGCTGCTACGCCAGATATTACAGCACCTGTTTTGGATGCTTTTGTTCCAGCAGATAATGCAAACAATATAGCAGTGAATGCCAATCTGGTACTTACTTTTAGTGAGGAAGTAGTAGCAGGAGAGGGCAATATTACCATTAACCAGGGAGCTACTTCACAAATTATAGCTATTACGGATGCGGCAGTGATCATCAATGGAAATCAGGTAACGATTAACCCACCACAAGATTTTCCGAATGGAGCTACTATTTCTGTAACAATCCCAGCCGCTGTGATTAAAGATGCTGCTGGTAATGAATTTGCCGGCATTACCGCTGACAGCTGGAGTTTTACTACCAGTGAAACAGCAGACACCCAAGCACCAACTGTTACTACATATGTGCCAGAAGACGACGCAAATGATATTGACATTGCAGGCAACTTAGTTCTTACTTTCAATGAACCTGTAGAGAAAGGGGCTGGAAATATTACAATTACGCAGGGTGAGGCTACTCAAACCATTGCTGTCACAGATGCCGCCGTGAGTGTAGAAAACAATCAGGTCACGATTAATCCACCAGCAGATTTACCAGAAGGAACCCCTGTTAGTGTGCAAATAGAGGAAGGTGCCATTACAGATGTTGCCGGTAATGAATTTGCAGGCATTGCTGATAACACGACATGGAATTTTACCACCGCTACAACCATAGATGAAACTGCTCCCACACTCACTGCCTTTACGCCTGCCAATAATGCTACGGAAGTAGCTGTGAATGAGAGTTTAGAACTCACCTTTGATGAGCCTATACAAGCAGGAACGGGAAATATTATTATTAATCAGGGGGAGACTTCCCAAACCATTGCTGTCACAGATGCTGCTGTAACCCTTGCGGATAATGTAGTGACCATCAATCTGGCGGATTTCCCTAATGGAGCTACCATAACAGTTACTATTCCGGCAGGGGCTTTCACAGATGCCGCCGGAAATGAATTCGCAGGCATTGCTGCCACCGATTGGAGTTTTACCACCGCAGCAGAAGAAGATATTACAGCGCCAGCTATTACAACCCTGGCTCCAGCGGATGAAGCCATTAATGTTCCAGAAGATGCGAATCTGGTCATTACTTTCAATGAGGCGGTCGAAACAGGAGGAGGGAATATCATTATCAGCCAGGGAGAAACCTCCCAAACCATTGCGGTGACCGATGCCGCTGTAACCGTAGATGGAACTACAGTAACTATAAATCCACCAGATGATTTTCCGGCAGAAACCGCCATCAGTATACAAATGGATACCGGTGCATTTAAGGATCTGGCAGGAAATAACTTTGAAGGAATCATCAATACCACGACCTGGAATTTTACCACAGTTGCTCCGGCAGATATTATAGCACCGGTACTTTCTTCCTTTACGCCTGACCACAACGCAGCAAATATTGGAACAGGCCAGAATATAACACTTACATTCAACGAACCAGTGGTAGCCGGAGCAGGAAATATCACGATTGATCAGGGGAGTACTTCTCAAACCATCGCAGTAACGGATGCCTCTGTAACCATCAATGGAAATGAAGTAACGATTAACCCGGCAGATTTCCCCAATGGAACCATTATTACAGTAACCGTTCCGGCAGGGGCATTCACAGATGCCGCCGGAAATGAATTCGCAGGCATTGCTGCCACAGACTGGAGTTTTACCATTCAACAAGCTCAGGATGAAACCGCCCCTGTTCTGACAGAAACACTTCCGGTGGAAGGTGCTGTGAATGTAGCTGTTAATGAAAATATAACCCTAACCTTTAATGAGAATGTAAAGGCAGGAGGTGGAAATATCACTATCACCCATGGTGCTACTTCTCAAACCATTCCGGTGACAGATGAAGCGTTTGTCAACATTACCGGCAATATTGTAACCATCAATCCGGCTGATTTTCCAAATAGTGCCACGGTTACGGTAACAATCCCGGCAGGTGCTTTCCAGGATGCGGCCGGAAATAATACAGAAGCCATTACCAGAACTTTCTCCGTTACGGCTCCTGCTGATGAAACCGTTCCAATAATATCCAATCTCTCTCCGCCGGATAATGCCACCGATGTAACGGTAAATGCTGACCTGGTCATTACATTCAATGAAGAGGTAAAGAAGGGAACCGGCACCATTACTATTAACCAGGGAGGTACTACTCAAACCATAGATGTCTCGGATGAAACAGTAAACATTCAGGGCACAACCGTTACGATCAACCCACCAGAAGATTTTCCGGCTGGTTCAGCAGTTTCTATTCAAATGCCTGCAGGGGTATTTACCGATCTGGCCGATAATCCATTTGCCGGAATCACTGCTGCCACTACCTGGAACTTTACGGTTGCCAGTCCGGCAGATAATATTCCTCCATTGGTGGTAAGTTTTGCTCCGGCAGATGGGGCACAAAATGTAGCAGCAGGTTCTAACCTGATCATTACATTTAATGAACCTGTAAAAAAAGGAAGAGGCAATCTGATTATCAATCTGGGCAACAGTACACAAACGCTCAATGTGGCCAGTGAGGCTGTTACTGTTCAGGGAAATACGATCACCATTAATCCTCCCGAAGATTTTCCTTCCGGTACCAATGTAAATATACTCATGCTATCCGGGGTGTTTACCGACCTGGCCAATAACTCGTATGCTGGTATTGATAATGCAGAAACCTGGAATTTCTCCGTTCCGGACAATATTCCACCAGTGCGGACTTTGCTGTATCCGCCGGATAATTCTACCGATGTACCACCGAATATCAACCTGATCATGATATTTAGTGAAAACATCAAAAAAGGAACCGGAAATATTACCATCACCAGAGAGGGTACTACCCAGACACAGGTAGTAGATGTAAACAGCGATGCCGTTACCGTTTCCGGAACTACCGTTATTATTAATCCCACTGTAAATTTCCCGGCAGCGTCCACAGTTACCATTCAAATGCCGGAGGGTATATTTACAGACATCAGTGGAAATCCATACTCTGGCATCAGTGATCCTACAGAATGGAATCTTACAATTTCCGGAACCGTTGATGTAATGCCTCCTTCCATAGTTGAATTGCAGCCTCAAGACGATGCGGTAGATGTAGCGCCTACTTCTAATCTGGTCATTACTTTTAGTGAGAATGTTCAGAAAGGCACAGGCAATATTACCATTACACAGGGTGCTACTACGCAGGTGATTCCGGTTACCAGCGAAGCGGTAACTATAGAAGGCACTACTGTTACCATTGATCCGCCGAATGATCTGCCGGAAGGAGCCGCTGTGAATGTTCAGATTCCATCGGGCGTATTTTCTGATGTGTCAAATAATATTTTTGCCGGGATTACGAATGCAACCACCTGGAATTTTACAGTCAATACAGCCACTCCATCGGATAATATTGCGCCAGAGGTAAGTGTGTTATCGCCGGCAGATGATGCCCTGAATGTGCCTTTAGATGCTGACCTGGTGATTACTTTTAATGAGGCCGTGAAAAAAGGAAGCGGACTTATTATAATTCAGCAGAATAATTCAAACCGGATTATCAATGTGAACAATAATGATGTGAGTGTAAATGGCAATGTCGTCACCATTAAAGCGGCTAACTTTCCAGCTAACCGGCCACTCTACATTTTGATCACAGAAGGAACCTTTACCGATATCGCCGGAAATGATTTTGCCGGTATCAATGACGAAACAGGCTGGAACTTTACAACAGGTGCCCCGGTAGACAATACTGCTCCTGCTGTTAGAGCCTATGCTCCGGCCGATAATGCGCAGAATGTTCCGGTTGCTGCCAATCTGGTGTTAACATTCAATGAAACCGTGAAAAAAGGCACCGGAAATATTACCATTACACAGGGCACTACTACCCAGACTATTAATGTAAACAGCAATGCTGTAAGTGTGGCAGCAAATAAAGTAACAATTAACCCGGTTGCAGACTTTCCGCTAAGTACAGCTATATCTGTACAAATGCCAGCTGGTATATTTACAGATAATGCCGGAAATAATTATGCTGGCATAGCAAACGCCACAACCTGGAATTTTACAACAGCAGATCCTGCAGATACTACGCCACCAACGGTAATAACCTATAACCCGGCTGATGGTGCTGCAAATGTAGCAGTAGCTGTTAATTTAAGTATTACTTTCAGTGAGCCGGTAGTGAAAGGCACCGGAAACATCACGGTTACGCAAGGGGCCACTACTCAAACTATAGCCGTAACCAGTGCAGCGGTGAGTGTGAATGGAGCTACTGTTGCGATCAATCCGCCAGCTAATCTTCCGGGAGGAACTGCTATCAGTGTGCAAATTGAGGCAGGCGCTTTCAAGGATACCGCCGGAAATAATTTTGCCGGCATCAACAATACGACCACCTGGAATTTTACAACGGTACAACCGGTAGATACTACGCCACCACAGGGTATTACGCTGTCTCCGGCAGACAATGCCCAGGATGTAGCACCTAATGCCAATCTGGTGATTACATTTAATGAACCAGTAAAAGCAGGAACCGGAACCATTGTGATTAACCAGGGCAATACTTCACAAAGTATTGTGGTGCCAGGGGCCAATATTACCATCGCAGGAAGTACAGTGACGATAAATCCGCCGGCTGATTTTCCGGCAGGCGCTACAATAGGTGTAGAAATACCGCAGGGAGCCCTTACCGACCTGGCAGGCAATGCTTATGAGGGACTTGATGCCACCCAGTGGAGCTTTACTGTAGCCCCAGGTGCCGATACTACGCCTCCGCAGATCAGTACGCTTTCTCCGGTCAATAATGCCCCGAATATAGCTATTGATGTAAACCTGAGTATTACTTTCAATGAAGCAATAGAGAAGGGAACCGGCAATATTCTTATCCGGCAGGGAAATACTATTCTACAAACCATTGCCGTGACCAATGCTTCCGTAACCGTTTCCGGAAATACACTCACCATTAATCCTGCGGCTAATTTGCCGGCAGGCACACTTCTGAATGTTCAATTGGAAGATGGTACAGTAAAAGACCTGGCCGGTAACACCTTTGCCGGAATCACCAACACAACTACCTGGCGCTTTACAACGATTGCCCCTGCTGATACGACACCGCCGGTATTAAGCAGTTTGTCGCCAGTAAATGGTGCTGTTAATGTGACTGTAAATACAAATCTTTCTCTCACTTTTAATGAAACAATCAAAAAGAAAACCGGAGATATTACCTTGACGGTGAATGGCACAGCCCAGGCAATTCCAGTGACAGATGCCTCAGTTACAGTTTCCGGGAATACAGTGACCATCAATCCGGCTTCTGATTTTCCTTTCGGAGCACAGGTGTCTGTAGAAATTCCAGCTGGGGTAATTTCAGATGTAGCCGGTAACAATTTTGGAGGTATTACTGCTGCACAATGGGCGTTTACTATTGTTCCGCCTGTAGATAATACAGCTCCCACCGTTACAGCCTTCAGTCCGGCAGATAATAGCATAGATGTAGAAGTGAATACAGATCTGGTCATTACCTTTAGTGAACCCATAGATAAAGGAACCGGTACTATTGAGATACGCCAGGAAGGAACGCTGCAAACGATACAAGTTACAGACCCTTCGGTTACTATTTCCGGAAATACAGTGACGATCAATCCGGCCAGTGATTTTGAGTATGAAGCCAGTGTGAATATTCAGATGCCGTCGGGTGTGTTTGCAGATAAAGCCGGAAATCCCTATGCAGGTATTGCCAGTGCTGGTATATGGAACTTTGAAACTGCAGATCTGCCTGACCAGGTTCCCCCGGCTATTACCACTTTCTCCCCTGCAGATAATGCTCAAAACGTGAAGTCAGCAGAAAATCTGGTAATTACTTTTAGTGAACCGGTAAAAAAAGGAACTGGTACGATCAGTATTTCGCAGAATGGTACCGTGCAGCAGATTTCTGTAAGCGATGCAGCTGTTACGGTGGCAGGAAATGTGGTTACCATTAATCCGGCAACAGATTTTACCTATGAGGCAGATGTATTTGTGGAAATAGAAGCCGGTGTATTTACAGACAATTCCAATAACAATTTTGCCGGGATTAGCGGAAATGAAGTATGGAATTTCACTATAGAACTAGCGCCTGATACAACAGCACCTACCATTGTAAGTGTAAATCCGGCAGATGATGCTACTAATATTGCACCAGATACAGAACTGACAATTACATTTAGTGAGCCTGTTCAGAAAGGAAACGGAACTATCATTCTCACCCAGGGCACCAGCAGCCAGACCATTGATATCAATAGCAGTGCAATAAGTATAAGCAGTGCAGTATTGACCATTAATCCCGAAACTAACTTCCCGTCTGGCGCAAGTGTAAGTGTACTGATCATACCTGGAGCTATTACAGATCTGGCAGGAAATGCTTTCGCTGGTATCACCGATGCGGCAACCTGGAATTTTACGATACAGGATATTATTGCCCCACAACTCACGGCGATCTTCCCGGAAGATAATGCTACAGGAATTGCTGTGAATACCAATCTGGTGATGAGTTTTGATGAAGAGATTAAGAAAGGCACCGGTGTTATTACCATTTCCGATGGCATTACTACCCAGACCATTGATGTAAATAGCGATGCCGTAATTATTTCCGGAACAACCGTGATTATTAACCCTCCGGCAAATTTTGGTTTTGATGCCACCATTAGCGTTCAGATGGGTTCAGGTGTACTTACTGACCTGGCAGGTAATCCGTTTGCTGGAATCACCGATCCGGCTGCCTGGACTATTACGGTAGCCGGTTTTGTAGATGATGTTCCACCGGCTGTGGTATCTCTTTCCCCGGAAGATAATGCGGTCCTGGTTCCATCAAATACTATTCTGGAAATGGTGTTTAGCGAGAATGTGCAGAAAGGAGCAGGAGCTATTACCATTACACAGGGGGGTATATCAAAAACCATGAATGTAAGTAGTGGCGCAATAAGTATTAATGGAGCTAAAGTTACCATCTTGCCAGACGAGGATTTTGATTTAGGTGCTGAAGTATATATACTGGTTCCCAAAGGTGCTTTCGCTGACTTATCCAATAATCCTTTCGCAGGAATTTTGACGGCTACCGGATGGAATTTTACCATAGACCAGACAGTGCCAGTAAGTATTGTTAATACCAGTTTCCCGGAAGTGATCTTATCCTCAGAAGCCACTACACAAGCGTCTGTTGAACTCAACAGAGTACCCCAGGGTCTCAAAGTAGAATTTGTTTTCAGAGGAATTGCCCGCGAACAATGGCAAAAGCAGACGGTGAGTTCCAGCACCTTAACATTTACAGCCAGTATGCCGCAAGCCAGTTTCGATGAAATAGGATTAGAGTATTATTTTGATATCACCCAGGCTTCCGGCTTTAAAATCGCCAGTGATACCGGGTATACCTATATTCAATATGTAGGCAATGGCCTGGATGTAACTGGGTTAAAGTTTGGTAACCAGGTCAGTGATTACCAGATCATCTCTGTTCCGCTGGAGTTAAAAAACAAGCAGGTAAATGATGTGCTGGAAGATAACCTGGGAGAGTATAATATTAAAAAATGGCGCTTGTTTAATTATAAAAATGAGCTTTTACAGGAATACAAAGATGGCTTCACCACTTTGGAAGCTGGGGAGGCCTACTGGCTGATTGTGAAAAATGAGGCTAATGTGAATACCGGCGAAGGTACTACCCTGAAAGTGCGGAAGGCAAACCCTTATACCTTGTCGCTGAAAAAAGGCTGGAACCAGATTGGCAATCCATATAACTTTAATATTTCCTGGGCAGATGTTCGGACTTACAATAATAATCCGGAAGGCTTGGGTAATCTGCGGCCTTTTGAAGAAGAATTCCTCGACAGTGATCTGTTAATGAAACAAAGAGGGGCATTTGTATTTGTTGAAAATGATATGACCATTCAGATTCCGGTGTTGAAAAATAATACCGCCAATGGCCGGATCAGTGCTGAACAAGAACTTAAATTTACTCCCAATACTTTATGGGAAATCAATTTTGCGCTCATAAGTAAAGAAATGCCGTATCGCCTTGCTGGTTTAGGGATGCATCCGGAAGCCAGCCAGAGCAAAGACCGCTATGATGATATTACGGTTCCAAGGTTTGTAAAATACCTGGAAATGAATTTCAAACATCCCGAGTATTTTGCGCCCGATTTCACCAGAGATATTCGTCCGGTAGAAGAAAATCAGCAATGGGAATTTACCGTAGAATCCAATCTGGAACCACAGGCAGTAAACCTGCAATGGCATTCCTATTTCTCGCAAGGCTATGAAAATGGCAAGAAACTGATGTTGTTAGATGTGAATCATAATAGGATTGTAGATCTGAGCAGGCAAAACCAGTATTCATTCTGGCAGGATTCGTTAACGGCTTTCAGAATGTATTATGGTTCGCCAGAATATATCCGGGAGCACCTGCAATCGTTCCAGACAAGTTTATCGGAAAACTATCCCAATCCTTTCAAGGATAATACTACTATTACGTTTATCTTATCGAAAGTCGATCCTACCTATCAGGTGAAGTTGGAGGTGTATAATGTGAGCGGACAAAACGTAGCTACACTGGTAGAGGGAGCATATGTATCCGGAGCTTATCAGATCAACTGGGATGGAACGGATAACACCGGAAAGAAATTGCCGCCCGGAATGTATATCTATAAGCTGGAAACAAATTCGGAAAGCGGCCCTGCGACCTTTACGAGAAAAATGGTGTTGCAATAAGAAATTACTGAATTACACAAGGTTTGAATAAAAAAATAAATAATATAATTCAGTAATTCAGTAATTCAGTAATTCAGTAATTCAGTAATTCAGTAATTCAGTAATTCAGTAATTCAGTAAAATTCAACGTTAATAATTCATATGATGGGTAAGTGGAATATAATGATGCTTTGTATGGGACTGGGATTAATGTGCAGCTTGTCAGCCCTTTGCCAGACAACAGTGGTGGGAAAAAGCAACCGCATTTATGTAAAAGTGAGCAAAGAACCTCCTGCCCAGAAAGCAGAACTTTCCTATAGCCGGGTAATATTTAAAGATCCGAATAAAAATCAATCCATTGATCCGGCAGAAGAAACGACGGTCGACTTTACCGTTATGAATGAAGGAAAGGCTAAATCTCAGAATTTGCTCATTAAAGCCTATGCTTCGAATGAAATTAAAGGGCTCGTATTTGCAAACGAAATCACTATTGAAGGCTTGGAACCCGGAAAAAGCAAAGAGATTAGCATACCCGTTACCGGTACCAGGTCTCTGGAAGCAGGAACAGCCAATATTATTGTTGAAATCCGGCAGGAATACGAGTATGATCCCGATCAGATTGAAATTAATGTACTTACAGAGGAGCTAAAAAATTAGCCATTGGTCAATAGTCGTTATTCTGTATGGTTAATTTAACCCATGACTGTTGACCAATGACCAGGATTACGCTGTTTGTTTTTTGGTAGAATGATTTTTGTTGCCTTTGTCTGAATCCAGTTCCAATAGACCCTGTGCAGTTGCCGCAATTTTGTCTACAAAGGTTTTACCACGTTCAGTGCCGAAAGCGGCTGCCAGTGTTACCCCAACACCTACTGCACCAATAAGCGACCACATTACTCTGGTATCGGAAATATAGGGCTTAAGCATTTTATACAACCGGCTTTTCTTCTTTTTATTCTTTTTCTTTTTTGACATGACTATATATGATTGAAAGGTTAAAAACTATGACCTATCCGTTATTACGGATAAACAAGCAGGTAGTTGCTAATAACAGGCAGGGTCTGAAAGTAATCCTGATGTAAATGAAAAGCGAACGATGAATGGGTAGGATAATGACAATAGTATTTTGTTGTCTTGTGATTTCTGTTAATTTGAATAATATTTACTGCCCTTGACCGACCAAGTATTTAACGGAAAGAAATTTATGAAAGCATCTAAACCAAACCGCCGAACATTTATTAAAGAATCTGTCTCTACTGCTGCTGGTATTGCCCTGTTTTCCGGGTTGCCTCAACAGACTATTGCTGCCCATACACCAGAACCACAGGCTGCATTTACTATTTTGAAACCTGCTGAAACTTCCAGAATCCGTTTTTCTGCCATCGGGCTTAATCATGGGCATATCTATGGCCAGGTGGAGGCAGTGATCAGGGGAGGAGGGCAACTGGTTTCTTTTTATGCCAGGGAAGCTGATCTGGTGGCAGCATTTACCAAGCGGTTTCCGCAGGCAAAATTAGCACAAAGCGAAAAGGAGATTCTCGAAGATAAATCTATACAACTGGTAGTAAGTGCCGCTATTCCGGATGAAAGAGCACCGCTGGGCATCCGGGTAATGAATAATGGGAAAGACTATATGGTAGATAAACCTGGTATTACTACCCTCGATCAACTGGCAGAGGTGCGGCAGGTACAAAAAAAGACCGGGCGTATTTATTCCATCATGTACAGCGAACGGCTGGAAAATAAGGCAACGGTGAAAGCCGGAGAACTGGTAAAAGAAGGGGCCATCGGACGGGTGATTCAAACCATTGGCCTGGGGCCACACCGCATCAACCTCAAATCCCGGCCTGAGTGGTTTTTCGACCGCAAGCGTTTTGGCGGTATTATCTGCGATATCGGCTCCCATCAGTTCGATCAGTTTTTATTCTTTACAGGGTCCACCCAGGCAGAAGTGGTAAGCTCACAGGTCGGAAATGTACATTATCCGCAATATCCGGCATTTGAAGATTTTGGTGATGTAATGCTTAGAGGCAATAAAGGGGCAGGTTACATCCGGGTTGACTGGTTTACACCAGATGGCCTGAATACCTGGGGCGATGGCCGCTTAACTATTCTGGGAACAGATGGGTATATGGAGATACGGAAAAACGTAGATATAGCCGGACGGGAAGGAGGCAACCACTTATTTATGGTGGACAAAAAAACGACCCAGTATATTGATTGCAGCCAGGTGAATCTGTCTTATGGCAAACAACTGGTGGATGATATCGTCAACCGCACACAAACAGCTATGTCCCAGGAGCATTGTTTCCTGGCTACCGAGCTGGCACTAAAAGCCCAGAAACAGGCACAGATGATTAATATTTAGCAATCTTGGAGTTGGTCAGCAGTTATGATTAGAAACACTATAACTGCTGACCATTATATTTTGACTAGTTACGTATAGAAATATTCTGCTTGCCCTGTTTAGCTAAACGCAGGGCTTGAATGGTAGTGTAATACTTTGTAATCATATTGGGTACTTCCCAATCAGGGAGTTTTCCGGCTTCCAGGTATTGTAAATATCTTTCGGTTACTTCCCCAAAATGGGCTTCATGTCCTACGCGATACTTATCGGGAATCAGCACCTGCCATTTGGTAGCAGCTAATTTTTTGAGTTCTATACCAGGATATTTGGTTTGAATGGCTGAGAATGCCTGCGTTGCTGCCGTTTCATACGCTGTTGCATCGGTTCCTTTCACAAGTTCAATATACAGTTCCGGAACATATTTTTCTTCTGCACCCTGGCGGATTATAAGGTTGGCTTTGGAGCCTTTCATAATTGAAAAATGCGTATCACCTGCGCCTTCAGGGGCTTTATAATTCCATATCACCGAAACTTTGGCATGTACGCCTTTTATTTTGTAAGTAATCTCCCCGTTGGAATATACATTGAGCACCGTATCCCTTACATCTTTTTGCAAATACTCCGGAAAGGTTGCTTGCTGGGTAATGAGGGTGAACTGTCTTTGGGTCATAGGGGTGGTCCATCGGCGGGCTTGCAGCAGTTCGATGTCCTTCGTATCAATTACCTGTTCCGGAAAACATTCCCACTGAACCAGATCTACCAGGTGAGTCGTTACATCTACCAGACCTTCCCCTTGCTGGGCTACATCCATAAACCAGGCCGGACGTTTGAGTGGATTGCCGGATACATATTTAAAGAAATGGTGCACACTTTCTTTCGTCACAGCTGGGTCTTGTGGGGTGCCTTTCTGGAGTTCGCCGAAAATCTCCTGAATTTGCGAGAGTTCTTTTTGCAGGGTATTGGTGATTTCCGAACGCTCCGTCATAATATCATAGAGCAGAACATTGTTTTTCTGAGCCGACTCAAAGGATTGTTTCAAGGTTTCAAAGCCAGCTGAATCTATACACATCGGTTTATCAGCCAGTACATTCAGCCCGGCATCTACCGCCTTCTTAATATATTCTGCTTTCTTGAGGTTATTTCCGGAGATCACCACCACATTGCCCGGTTTCTGGGCAATCATTTTCTCCAGATAATCTGAGCCGGTATACACTTCTTCCTTCCATTTGGTAGGATTTTCCTGCCGGGAGTTATAGCCATCAATGCGTTTTAAATGATCCTGTACATCTGAACCTTCCGGCGCAAACACATACACCGTAGAATCTACATTGCTATACATGGTTTTCTGCACTAGTGCCGCATGAAAATGTCCTGGATCAAGGGTAATTATCCTTACAGCTTGATTGGTGCTAGTGGTATCAGAAGTTGTAGTTGCTTTTTTCTCTTCCGTTGAGCAACCGGCTAGTGTCATGCTCATTGCAAAGGCAAAGGTCAGGTGTTTGGTTTGGTTCATTATGCTATAATTGATGAATAAATTAAATAATCATATGCAATATAGATTCAATTTTCAATCTCTGCTTCTGTTGAATCTATATTTATCATTTCTGCCTCTGATGAGTCAAATGGATGCAAAACAGGAGGAATTATATGACTGTGATCAAAGCTCAGTTCCAGATGTAAAGGAAATTCTTTCTTTGAACTTAATTTCTCTTGTTCAGTCAGGTTACATATCTTCTTATTAAATACGCGGCTACTGAATTGTTCTGTCACAAGAAAATATCCTTCAATAATTGCCTTTATGGTTTGTTGCAAGTTGTCTGAATGCACTTCTGCATCCCATTGTAATCTGATAAAAGTGTCTTTTGGGTTATCTGGTAGTCTTGGATCAACTCCATTATTAAAATAATGCTTTTGTAGTATTTCTTTAATAAATTGATCATCATTAGTAGGTTCTTCTTCCACCAAGCGATTACCCCTTACATTGAGTAAAATTTTTATAGAAGGAGTATGGGAACTACTTAGCTCTGTTCTATGGCATTCCCTGGAAATATGAACTCTCAGATTTATGCTATCATTATTAAGTTTAAAAGGTATTCCAAAATACAACAGGCGGCTACATTCCTTGATATTATTTTCGTTTTCTATTTTTTCAAGAATTATCAATACAGAATCATAAGAAGTGCTTACCTGAATAGGAATGAGTGGTAGAGAATCTGAGGCAGAAACTAAATCAATCTGGTTAGCACAATACTGATTTTTTGCTTCTTGGGATTGTTTCTGCGAACACGAAAAAAATAAGTACATAAACAAGAGTAGGAACACGTTTCTTGTCATATTACTTAAAGTTATTGCCCTTTAACCGCAGCAGCTTTAGCATAATCCAGTTCGTAATTATTGCCAATGGCATAAGTGATCCCACCCAGAATGTGTTTCATAAAGGTTTCATCCGCATAATCTTTATCGCTATGACCACCAGCTGTATAGAAAGAACGGCCGCCTTCAAACTCATGATACCAGGCAAAGGGATAATTGGCCGTATGCCGCTCACTTTTAAAGGTAGTGGTATCGAGGGTAGCCAGCACCTTAATATCAGGGTTAATGTCCCGGTAAAAATACCATTCGTCGTAGCGGTTCCACCGTTTGGGCAAATGTTTAGTAGCCGGATGAGAAGCATCAATTACATCAATCGTTCCCGTTTGAATAGGGGGATGCCATACAAATGTAGCCCCGATCAGCCTGTTAAACCAGGGCCAGTTCCGTTCGGTACCGGTGGCGCTATGTATGCCCATAAATCCACCGCCAGCCCAGATATACCTTTGTAAAGCTGCTTCCTGTTCGGCATTAAACACGTCCTGGTTGGAACTTAAAAATACAAGGGCACTGTATTGTTTTAGTTTTTCATCTGTAAAATATCCTGCATCTTCAGTGGTATCTGCTACCATTCCGTTTGCTTCACAAAGTTTTTGTACGGCGACTTTTCCTGGTTCAATGGAAGCATGGCGGTAAGCACCCGCGGCCGTTTTGGAAAAGATTAACACCCGTTTTTCTGGACGTACTTTTGCCTGGGTAGTAGCAGTTTTATTCCGGGTGCAGGATAAGCTCACACATACAAATAAAAGAATTGGAATATAGAGACGCAGTTTTAATGGCATACTTTTGTCAAAAGTTATAGGGTAAACTAGGGATGAAAAACAGATAATTGCGGTTGCTTACACTTTGATCTGGTAAGGAGCCCGCATGGGCCGGGAAAGCATTTTATTCGCTTCTTCATCATCTTTAAACTGTTCTTTTTCAGGGTCCCAGTATACTTTCCGTTTAAGCTTCATGGCTACATGGTGAATCAGGCAAGCTGAACAGGATCGGTGTGCTACTTCTACCGGAGCAATATTAGGTTTGCGGCTTTTAATGCTATCCAGCCAGTTGCCATGCTGATCGGGACTTTCGTACAGGTGGATTTCGTTCGGTCCGATCTCGGAGGTAAGCATAGCAGGATTGCTGGCAGTGAAGTAGGTATTCTCTTTGGATTTGGAGACCGGATCGCTGGCGGTAACGCCTTCATTGCTGCGGGCAACAAAAATCCATCCTTCCGAACCTTCGAATTTTAATCCATTGGGCAGTTCATTGCTTACAACCATTTTCACCCCATTGGCATACAATGCTTCCGTCTGGAATTTCCCATGTACATTCCATAATCCACTGGTAGGAAATTCTGCCCATCCGGAAACTTCTAAAGGACCAGTTAGTTCGGTATCCATCGCCCAGTGTGCAATGTCGATATGGTGAGCGCCCCAGCCGGTGATCATGCCAGCCCCAAACTGCTCACAGCGCAGCCATCCCGGACGATCAAAATCCGCCTGCGGATGTACTCTCTTTTCGGTATAGTATACTTCCGGCGTTGAACCCAGCCACATATTATAATTGAGGTTCTGGGGTACCGGCATCTCCGGTTCTTCTTCGCCGGAAGGATCTCCTGGCAAGCCCACATATATCGTTTTTAACTGCCCGATTCGTCCGTTGCGTACCAGTTCGCATGCCTTTTTAAACTGCGGCCAGGGACTGACAGACCGCTGCTGGCTGCCTATCTGAAAAATACGATTGTGTTTACGTACGGTATCACTTAAAGCCCGTCCTTCGGCAATGGTAAGCGAAGTAGGTTTTTGCAGGTAAATATCTTTTCCGGCGATGGCGGCATCAATGGCAGGGAGGGCATGCCAGTGATCAGGGGTACTGATTACAACTGCATCAATGTCTTTATTGTTAAGTAATTCCCGGTAATCTTCGTAGGTTTTTACGCCTTTAAATTTTTTGGCTTTTTTCTCACTGTAATATTTTTCAACCAGCTCTTTCGCACTTTGCACCCGTTTGCTATCCAGGTCACACACGGCTACAATTCTGGCATGGTCATACTTCCATATCCCTGGCATATCATGACCTCTGGAGATACGGCCTGTACCGATACAGCCTACGTGTATCCGGTTGCTGGGTGCATTGGCTCCAAACACAGAAGAAGGTACAATAGAGGGGGCAAAAAAAACAGAACTGGCAGCTATGGCTGTTTTCTTTAAAAAATCACGCCTGCCTGTAGATGGGTTGTCTTGGTTTTCCATATTTGAAAAATAGATGGTTTAGGTTAGTTTCTGTTTATTACACTCATCTTCAGCCATGCGCAGCTTTTCCTCTTAAGTCTTCAGGCTGGCCAGTGAGATTATTTCCTTGTTTTGTGCTATAAGTTAAAGGTAAAATTTAAAATAAACTAATGTGATTCATTTGCAGTTGTTGTTCAGATACGCTGGAATAGTCTGGGTGATCGAACTAAAAAGCGTTCTATCCTGCAAAAAAAATTGAGTTATGAGGCGAAGTTGGTAATAACTTTTTTATCCTTTCATCCACATTTCTATCCTCCTATAAAACAGTATGAAGGAGGCCGTTGGTTTTGTGTACCAGTGCCTATCTTTGCAAGATATTCTCAAGGGGAGTATATTAAACTGCCATATTTATAAAATACTGAGAATCTTTTTGACCCCTTGCAACCATTTTTTACGGTATGGGGTCATATCTACAAAAGCAACATGAAACACATTTAACAAGCCTCCTGCATGCAGTTTTCCGAAGAGGAATTGATTAATGGTTGTATCAAGGGTGAACGGTTGAAGCAAAAAATGCTTTATGACCGTTTTGCTAAAAAGATGCTGGCTATCTGTTTGCGTTATTCCAAAGCGCAGCAGGAAGCTGAAGATATTTTGCAGGAGTCTTTTATTAAAGTGTTCGATCATATCAAAACATTCCGCAGAGAGTGCCCTCTGGAACAGTGGATCAAACGTATTGTGATTAATACAGCCCTGAAACAAAACCGGAGCAAGCTATATATGTACCCGGCCTTAGACATTGAAGATTTGGATTATACGGTTGACGAAAACCTGAGTTTGTCGGATTTTCACCTGAACGAACTGCTGAAAATGATTCAGCAACTGGCACCCCGTTACCAGATCGTATTTAACTTATATGCCATTGAAGGTTACCAGCACAAAGAAATTGCAGAAATGCTGGGGATTACGGAAGGAACTTCCAAGTCGCAATTTGCAAGAGCGAGAGTATTACTGCAACAAATGATACTAGAAAGAAAAAAAGTAAACTATGAAAGATTCCAATAAACATAGTTTTGAAGAGGAATTCAAAAAGGTGTTTGAAGAGGCTGAGGCTACCCCTTCGCCTGTATTGTGGGCTGAGATTGATGCACACCTGGCCAATCAGGAGGCGGCCAGGTATAAGCGCAGACTGTTGTATTATAAAATAAGTGCCGCTGCAGCTGTTGTTTTATTAGTTAGTTTTATTGGGTTATGGTCGCTGAACAATGATCTGTCAGGAAGAAATGGCAACTTAGCGATTAGTCAGCAAGCCAATACTGGAAATGCATCTGCCCATTCTGAGAATGGTAACGAAACCAGAAATACTGCTACAAATGAAGCTTTGTTACAGGAAAATGCTGTAAGAGCAAGCAATGGTTTTGAAGAGGGAACTGCAAAAGAGAATGGACTGAGTGAAGACACTAATCAGAAAAAACAACCTTCGGTTTCCGGAAATCCACAGGAATCACTGGCGCTTGAGTCACCAAATGCAAATGTTGCTCCTAGTGTATCATCTGCTAATTCTCCTTCTACACTCCTTGAAACTACTTCGAAACAGCCAGGTAATAAGGCTGTTTCACCGGCAATCTTATCAGGTCAGCCTACACTTGCAGATAATACGCAAGCGCCTGCTTCTAAAAAACTGTCTGGTAAGCAAAACCAAGATATTGTAAATCAAAATAAAGGCATTTCATCTGGCAGAAAATCCGCAAACCAGGGATTCGATGCAACTGATCTTACTTCTTCCGCTAAAAATAAAACTTCATCGGAAAAACAAACTTCAGGTTCTGATGCTGAACTTGCCTCTAAACTGTCGGCAAACCAGCTGGCTAAAGATGAAATAACATCAACTTCAAAATCAGGTATTGTGAATGGTGAACAGGTACATGACAAGTATATGCGGAATTTAGACAAGGAGGAGTTTTCCATTAATCCTTTGATCCATACTCATAATATTGTTGTTGCCAATACCATACATACCCTGGAAGCGCCTGAGGTGCAAACTACAACAGCGCCTTATCCTTTCTGGCTGGAGGAAGAAGAAAAGGAACAAAAACAGAAAAAAACCGGCGGCTCCAAGTGGTCTGTTGCACTGGCGTTTACACCCAGCCAGTTTGATCCGAATATGAAAGTAGGTTCTGCACCGGTAGCCTCTGCCAATGCCAAACAAGCATTCAGCGCCTATAATTCCGCAACTAATCTTTCTCCCGGACAGACGGCTAATTCAGGTTCTGCGGTAGGAAGGGATTTGCAAAATGCTGAAAACTTTGGTTTGTCATACAATCTGGGGATGAACGTACAGTATGCCTTATCTGAGAAATTTTCCCTGCAAAGCGGCCTGCAATACATGCATAACAATTCCCAGATCGTGACGGATAATTACCTGGAAAATTTCTCTAACCAGGAGCGTTATCCGGTATTTTTAAATGTATTAGGCACAAATAATGCCGCAGCTTTTCTTGCCGACAATGCAGTAATTCTCAATCAAAATGCGCTGCCTGGTACACCCAATGCGGATGTAGAATCATTAAGAAGCTTGCAGAATACTTATCCTGGCGTAACCCAGGTGTCGGTTCAGAATCTGTATCAGTATATTAGTGTTCCGGTGCGTTTGCAGTATAAACTGATTGATAAAAAACTAAGTACCAGTGTTGGCGCCGGAGTAGCAGCAGATGTTTTCCTGAAAAACACAATAGGTAACACAGATGCTAAAGTTCCTGAAGTGGAGTTCAACCGGCAGAATAATAATATTTACAAATCTATTGGCATTAGCGGCTTGTTAAGCGCCAGAGTTAATTACGAGTTTGGCGGCCGCTATAGTGTATATGTAGAACCCAGCTATCGGACGGCATTATCTTCTTTTACCAAATCCGATGAAATCAGAAGCCTGCCTAATTCTTTTGGCGTAGGTACCGGTTTTCAGTATCGTTTTTAAGAAGATATGCCTAAAATTGAATGAAGAGAAGGGCAAATGGAATGTAAATGCCCTGAGTTTGATTATTTTGTACCTGAAGCAGAACTAAAAAGGGAAATGAGCCATCATTTCCTTTTTTCTTTGTAACCTAGGACAGGCAAGTTATACCGAATGTATGCGATGTAAAGAACTAACTACAACTATCTTTTCATTTCCAGTTCATTGTTTTCCATTTGCATAATATGCCGCTGTGCGTGTTTGGCCAGAAAATAGATATAAGCATATACATCAATCTTTCCCAGGTTATTTACACTCATAGTCGTTTTGTGAAGGATGCCTTCCCCATTGGGCATACTTTCTAAATGAGCGATGCATCTGTGTTTTTGCACTTGCAGCGTACTGCGAACCTCATTCAATGAAGTTTTTCCGGTTGGCTCCATATGCTGCGGACGAATCCATAAAAAAGACTGATGCTTGCCTATTTCCTCTAACTTGTCCCGGTCGAAGGTATAGTGCCCAAGTTCATTCGCTAGATCCAGAGCAGATGTGTTTTTAAGTGCTTTGGCGGCTCCTTTATCAATCAGTTTCAGTAAGTAATGACTGGTGAGGGAGATGTGTTCTAAAATCTCGTTAATGGTCCAACCTTGATCAGCCGGGCGATAATTTCGTACAGATTCTGGTTTGTCAAACCAGCGGTCGACTTCAGTAAATACAGTATTAAGGGTATCCTTTATTTCAATCAGTAAATCCTGGATTTTCATTGAGGCAGGTTATTGACTATTTCCTTTTGAACAGGAAAAAGTTGAGTATATTAATTGTTATAAGTCACTGGTGTTTTCTGATATTCCCACTCCCAGACATTTCCATCGTCTTCATCCCAGACATTTCCATCGTCTTCATCCCATATAGTTCCCAGGCACACAAATCCGTTCTTTTTCAGAATACTTGCAGATTCGTTATTTTCAGGCAAGGTACGGGCAGTAATACGGATCATCGGATCAGTTTGGAGTGCTAGTAATACCAGTTCACGGCAGATCTGGGTTCCGATACCTTTACCCCGGAAAGCAGGAAAAGTTCCATACGCAATCTCAACCGTATTATTCACAGGTTTTCCTTTATATCCGGCTGCCCCTACAAGTTTGCCCTCTTGTTGCGCATAATAACCTATCCAGGGAGGATTAAAGCCTATTCTGTTGTAAAAATCAACTGACATAGAAAGGCTTTCACAGCAATCCGGGTGTGCCAGAAAATCCTGGTTGTCTTCTAATGTTTTTCCGATTGGAAGTAGTTTCATAAATAATGCAGGTATAGCGCAATGTTGTATAGTTTGTTTGTTCTGGTTGGTTCAATCAGAAATGAGAGAAGCTATTTCTCTACTTTATCTTTCTTCCAAAACAGTAGCTTTCATTTTAGCTGGCTGGTTCAATATCAATATTGTATTTGTCTAACAGGTGTATCACTTCTGGTAAAGAAAATTTCGCTTTCTTGATGCGGTTCAGTTCCGGGTCAATAGAATAATTGTAGGCAGTCCGGAAGTCGGCTTTTTCAAGAATGGTGCCTGAGAAAGTAGCGTTTGCCAGGTCGCAGCGATCAAAACTTGAACCGGTTAAATCACAGGCTGTAAAGTCAGTTTCCTGTAAATATGAATTTTTGAAAATAGTCTTTCTTAGTTGCTTATGGTAGAAAGATGAATGATTAAGAATACAATTTTCAGCACTAAAAGAAAGCCCGAATGCATTACATTGATCGAACCGGAGTCCCAGCATTTTGCAATCTCTGAATTGAATGCCTCTGAAAGCAGTTTTTACCAAAGTAACCAGACTTAAATTACACCCCGTAAACTGGCAGTCAATAAATTTGATATCTGAAAAACTGGTGTTTGAGAAATTACAGTTCATAAACCTGCAATTTTCGTATTCGCCTTTCTGCAAAGGATTTTCTGTATAATCTACCCGGTCAAATGTTTGATTGAAAAATGTTTGTTCCATGTTTGATAGGGATATATGCTTGCTAACAGATAGATTTTGCTCAACGAAATATACACAATTAACCGTGCACTATCCTTTTAGATTTATTGAATGTATAGGACGCTGGTTATTGTATGCTTGATTCATCATGTAAGAAGGCTTGTATAGACTTCAGATAAAGTATGGGTTGTTCAATAGAAATAGAATGGCCTGCATCCGGTATGACCACCAGACGATGGTTGCTAAACACCGATAAATATTCACTTGTATAGCCCACGGTTGATTGTCGCATTCTCCTTTCATGATTAAAACAGGCATATTTAGCTTTTTAAGCCCGGGTCTTGGATCGGGCACAGTCAACAGATCATAAAAGGTCATAATTCCTGCAAAGAAACCGCTTCCGGCATCCATATCTAAAATTTTTGCCGTATCACATACGACTGATCTATTCACTTCGTAGTTGAGGTAGGTGGCAAATGCATCCGCTTCCTGGTCTGATGCTAGTTTTATTCCAAACCTGGTTGCTGCAAATGCCATAGTTCTGGTACGAATATTATTCGCTTTTTTATTTCCTTGTGCGTTGGTAAAATAGGGTTTGATAAAATGCAGGCTGTCAGGCGCCGGAAGGTTTGCCAGTTTCCTGTTCACAGGATAAATGGGTCCGGGAGAGGTGAGTATCAGCTTATTTATTTTATGAGGATATTTCTCCGCAAACAAAGTAGCCAGAATAGCGCCCCACGACTGTCCGATCAATATAACTTTACCTTTCCCCAGTTTTTCTATGATGGCAGCTAAATCACGTATGTGGCGATTTACCGTGTAATGTGTAATCGTATCCAATCGCTTCGACAGCCCACTGCCAATCTGATCATACAAATATAGGTCATAGCCTTCATTGGCCAATGCGCTTATATCCTTAATAAAGCTCTGCCGGATGTAACCCCCAGGCCCCCCATGTAAATAGATAACCGGATAAGGCTTCTTTTTTCCCTGGCCGGAGATTAATGTATAGGCTATGGTTGACCCGGTGGGCAGGTTCCAGAATTGTGTAGTAGGCCGGGGGAATAAGGGAGGAACATTATAGCTTCGGGGTAGAAACACCTGTAGTAACACAATAATTATCCCAATAAATACGGTGTACTTGAGAATTCGAAAGATGTTTCTTTTCATTATTTACCCATGAGAATGCAAGTATTTCACCATTTCACATAACGTTTCAGATATTCTTCGTACATCCGGCTTTCGCTTGAGCAGCTGGAAAGTCCGCTTGAATAGTGTTACCAGCTGTTTCTTATTTTAACTTTTTCAGAGAATTTATTAAGGTTGGCAAATACTCTTCGAAGCACTTGTACGTACGTCGGTTGTGCTCATAATAGGTGAGTTGTTCAATAAAATGGGTCAAATAGATCCAATCTTTATACGCTTCCTGCAAGCGTTTGCTTTCTTTGGCTTGTCCCAGCTCTAAGGCAATTCGTACCTCTGCAGCCCTGACCACATGTTCGTTGAAAATCGTTTCCCAATCTGAATATTGTCCCTGGTTAGGAACCGGCTTAAACAGATGTTTGTAGCCGTTGATTTGCGCTGCGAAAGGAGACCGCATGGTAAGCTGATTTACGAAAGAATGACCAAATTCATGAACCGATAAGTTTCTGATCTCATGGGAATTATTAAAGCCCGCTTCCAGTACCTGTTTGTCTTTGCCCAAAACTTGCTCCTGCAAAGGAGCGACAATATTAAAGGCATCTTTTTTTCCTTTATCGTCTAATTCCCAGGCCATCCCCCATCCGGATTTGAAAGAAGGCATAACTACAATATAATAGCTGTTTTTTTTCATGCCATAATAAGCCTCCATGGTAGGAATAAAACGGCTTGAGGGAAGGTTTTGCTTTACTTCGTTGACGGCTAACTGGTAGAGGGGTTGGTTGCTTAAGAAATACTGCTCAAAGTGAGTATCGTGATAAAATTGCACCACTTGCTTAAAGTAAGCATTCACTAAGTAATTGGCTGAATCTTTATTGGGGTGGATTGCCTGAAGAATAAGTTCAGATATTGGTTGTTTTTGCTTTAGCTGGGGAAATTCCTCATAATAGAGGCCTAACAAATACACGCCGGTGCCGATTTTATCAGCTAGTTGCTGGGTAGCTGTTACGGCTGGATGTTCCTTAAAGGACTGGAAATGCTCATAATTTAACCGCATCAGGCGGGTAGTTTTATACAGATAGGAGTCGGCCAAAGAATCCTTGAGAAAAGTGGCAGAGATTTGATTGTTAAGCGTACTGAGCAGTTCAATGTTTTTTCTTACTTCTACAATAATTTTTTTCTCTTGCGCTGTGACGGACTCACTCAAACAAAGCAGCAGCCAGCTTGTAATAATCAATCTAATCATCATTTTTTATACTAATAAATTGCTAACCTATCAAGTCCATACACTGCCATGACCTCCCGGATTGTCGGTGCGGAAAGTGTTAACGATTGGTTGTTTTTTGTCAAAATATATGCTCGCTTACTTGGATGTTTTGCGTCTTTACAGAAATATTATTCCGGGACATCTATTAATTTACATTCCTTTACTTTTTAGCTTTATGATTTTGATAACGATTTAGTGTCCCTGGCTACCATCGATAGATCATTGTTAAGGTGATGGCCTCCGCTGGTTATTTTGCGAACAGTTGCCTTTGGCAGATGTTGTGCATAAATCTCGAGATGGTCAAAAGGTACCTCTTTGTCATCCTTGCTATGATAGAGAAAAACCGGAATATGTTTCGGTAGCTTGTCAGCAAAATTTTTGTGCAGTTTGAAGCCTTGTTTCCAATCTTCGTCGCCGCTCCAAAACGGGGTAGAAATAAGAAAAACGCCTGCTATCTTTTTTCGGGTCTTAATTTCCGATAGGTATTTCAACAACATGGAAGCACCCAGTGAGTGCCCCACCAGAATGATTTCCCCTTTGTGTAAAGAAATATGTTTGCCGATTTGCTTTTTGCGCCCAAAATCCAGCCCTGACTCATTGGGCAAGAAGGGATAATGTACTAGATAAGTTTCTCCTAAGGCCTCTTGCAAAGAAGCAACAAGGTTAGCATCAGCTGCATAATCTTCTTTACCTCCTCCGCCTTGTATAAAGAGCACATGCTTGTTCATAATAATAGAAGTTGTGATTTGAGTTTGATGACTGCCTATGGTTTTATAATGACCTCCTATAGATCATGGCTTCCCGGCATATCAATGCTTCAGGTAGTGGCCATGTGTTGGAGTGTTGCCGGAAGCATGCAATGTGGCTACTCATAATTTAGTCAGCTTTATAATCCTTCTGCTCTGACTGTATGGAACTGTGTTTGAAAAACTCATTGATCATCTTGATTGGTCGATGTACCGTCATATTCTTCATTGACTCTGGGTGCATTTGCTAGTTGAATATCCAGAGACTCCCGGTAATGTAAACAACCTCTCATAAATTGGGGCCAGGCTGGTACAGCCAGCTGAGGAGCGATCTTTTCGGGTAAAAGGTTCCATAATTGGGGATGATGCCAGCAGAGTTCATGTTTGCTGCTATCCCGATGGGTGCGGATGCCAGCTCTCAACTTTTTAATTTCCGTAATTAGCTCTTCTCTGGTGAATTGTTCAATATCTTCGTCCATATTTATTAATAGTAATTACACGAATAGATAACGAATGTATTAAGCGCCTATGTTATAATTGAAGCCACCAGATTTAGTTTTATTTTTATTGGTAGGTGGCCTGCTTAGCAGTAGGTGCGATATTAGCGCAAGTATGGGTTAGTAGCTTTTTTAAATGTTATCTATTTTCAGCTGAATATACGAAGAAAAGTATGCCCGGTATTTTACCTGCAGTTTTTCAATTTTCCAGTCTGAGTCAGTTATAAGTCCCCGGCAAAGGATAGACCGGCAATTACATGGCATTGGCTCTTTGTTTGCTCCGAACATGGCATAATCAATCGTTAATTCTTCTTCAGCAGTAATATCACGCATGGCAACAAAGATGATTTGACCAAGTATGCCCACATTTGGCTCACAGGAATGATTTAAAAACATCATTACACTTTCTACTTCCTCCCTGTTGAGTGGTGCAAGCACCAGGTCATCGGCAATAGGATATCCCCAATAGCCAAGAGGTTTCTTCATTGTTTCCTCCATCTGCCTGGTGAGAATATGTCCCCCTCTCACCGAAACAACTTCGCCTTTAGAGATGGGTTCTTTAGCAAATAAACCACGCCCTTCCGTGTTACTTACTCTTATCTCCGTTTTTATAGACCGGAAGGAGGAAATATTTCTTTTAGTGACTTTTGTATGGGTCATTCTTAGATTTCCTTAATCGGCACTAATATACCAAAAACCTCCGTACATGCTCTGCTGCGGTGGAGCTATGTGGTGCGACAGGACGGGCTGCTATAGGTTGGGTACTGTATTTTCCATTCAACTTCAATGTGATTATAACTTACGCTGCATAATCGTCATTTTCAGCATAACACATTACAGCAGCCCACACCAAAATGCGGTAAATTTTAAAAATAAAAAACTATGCGTATGGAAAATAGATGGTCTATGCATCATTAGATAAAAGTTTATCTATTCAAAATAAAAACACCTAAACTCAAATGATTATGGCTAAAAGTACAAACAGAGCTACGCCCGAAATCAATGCAAGTTCAATGGCTGATATTGCCTTTCTATTGTTGATTTTCTTTCTGGTAACTACTACCATCGGAGCTGATAAAGGACTCCAGATGCTTCTTCCTCCAGAAAAAACAATAAATAATCGTCCATCAGATGTACATGATAGAAATGTATTGAAGGTAATTATCAATTCCAAAAATGAGTTACTGGTAGAAGATATGCCTATGAATATTAATACGTTAAGGAAAGAAGCAAAAAGATTTCTTGCTAATAACGGTGCTGATCCTACGCTATCTGATAATCCCCAGATAGCGGTTGTTTCTGTGAAAACCGACAGAGGTACAGAATATAATACCTATTTAAAAGTGCTGGATGAATTAATGGCAGCTTACAATGAACTTCGGGCAGAAAAACTGGGAATTACAGTTGATCATTATCTGCAATTAGACGAAAAAAATCCAAAAGAAAACCAGATGCTCAAATATGTTCAGAAAGTATATCCAAGACGTTTATCTGAAGCAGAAGCCACACAGATAGAAATGTAATAGCTGGAGAATCTACAGGGTTAGATTCTCCAGTTTATTTACAATGACATTTGGTTGCTGTTCAATAAAAACTTGGGATAGCATAAGCTCAATAAATTTGTTTGTTGCTACCCACAATCTTTCTCTGAAAAAATCATCATTAGATTTTTGGCAACTCTAGTAAAAGAGATTAAAGCGTTATATAAATATTCAGAAGAATTGAAATTTATGTGTAAAACAACTAAGAGTCATTTGAGTTTATAATGGCCCATGGAACATAAATTCCCGCAATTATTGCTTGGCTGAGGTTTGAGCTGAAGCAGCATAATTGCGGGCTGAATTCAGTGTTGGGCACAGTATTTTATTCTTCTTTTAAATAGATTGTAATAGGTTTGGAGTGCAATTTTCCTTTAAAATTATTCTTGACTCGTTTTTTATGGTTCCAACTGTTTTCATAACTGGCTTGAATTTGATAAGTTTTCCCACTCTCAATAGGTAGCAGGCTGTCATCCTCAGATAAGAAACGGTTGATTTTCATAAAATGAATGTTCAGATCATACTTGAAATCGTAACTTTGTTGAGGAGGGAGTTTAATAAAATCTCTTGGCTCAATCCTGATCAAATTCTCAGTATAAAGAACTGATGATGTTGAAATGGGTTGTACCCGAAATTGAATAACGCCGCCATTAAATATAGTCCCGGATGCCCCATTAGGTAAGAGATTACTCACTACAGAAAAATCAATAGGGAGGTAAACGGGTTGCTTACCTATATTCTTAACTCGAGCTGTGAGCAGAAGAGACTCACTATAAAGAAAAGTATCTTTTTCAGCTTCCAACTCTAATAGTAAAACTTGTCCCTCCTCTTGAATATGAGTTATTTTCCAAGAGGATACTTGAAAAAGTGTACACCAAAAGAGTAGGTAAGTAAAAATCATTTCTCGCTTTTCTTATTTGTGCCCAACATATGGCTAAACACCACTGTTGTGAATAGTTGCGTTTATTTGCTAATATAAGGAAATAAACGCAATGCGAATGAGACGATGGTTATTCGCTAAAAAACCGCTCTGTAAGTATACCGGCTTACTTGCTTACCCTTCCTGGGTTATACTGAGATGTACGTAAAAAGAGGTGATTGATAGCTTTATAAGTTCCCTTACCTCCAACAATGCTAATGCTAGTAAACTGTTAAGATACCTGTAAAAGGCAGAGATTGTGTATACACAACATACTTATGTTTTATATACGCCATCCTTTACAGCTATATAAGCATACTAAAAGTGTACATAGGCTTGCTGAAAGTTTACACAGCCCAACTGAATTTATACATAGCTTTGCTGAGTGTATACACAGATAAGTACAAAGTGTGCACAGCCGTCCTTGTATAATGCAGAGCTTAGCTGACTTTTTACACAGGCTTGCTGAAACTGTGCATACCTCATCTGATCTTATACATAGGCTCCCTGAGTTTGTACATTGCCTTGCTGAATTTATACACAGGCTTGCTGAAAATGTACATAGCTTTCCTGAGTTTGTACATAACCTTGCTGACTTTATTCACAGGCATTATAAATCTGTGCAGAGGTCTTGTAACTTGTGCACATGCATAGTTGCCCGTGGGCACAGGCACTGTCTTCGTGTTGAATGGAGTTGTACCTGAGTTCACAAGCATTATTTTTTTGTACATAGGCATTGTACCCGGCAACCTAGGCCTTATGAAACCATTCAAAGGCAGGTGTGTGTCTGATGTACACTTGTTTCGTTACGGCATCCGGTGTATTGTGCTACAAACAGTCTGGTTTATGGGCTGCTATATCACGTACAGAGAGGGATAAAATAAATTGATATTGGAAAGAAGCCAGCATAAAGGGCAATAAAAAAGCAGCTACTGCCCCGGAGGCAATAGCTGCATACAACAGGTGAAAGCGGATTAATACGTTACCGGTACACTTACGGTCGCATCGGCCCACATCATTACAAGGTCAGAAGCATTCGCCTTATCATCTACTTTAATGGTGAACTTTTCAGTAGGAGAGGAGGCTTTTTTTACGGGAGCAGTCACCCGGAGCAGGTCTTGCTTCTCATCATATACAGTACCCCACTGACCATTTTGCTTATTTAGGATCACAGTCCACTCTTTTTCAGTAGGGATGGTGTACAGGGTGTACGTGCCTGCTTTTACGTCTTTACCTCCGAATTTTACGTCTTTGGCAAATACAACAGTAGTAGCAGCATCTGCACCAGTACGCCAGACTTTTCCATAGGGAGCAAGCTCTTTTCCAAAGGCCCGTCCACGAAGCGAAGGTTGGTTATAAGTAACATCAATAACCTTTCCATCTACGGTGGCTTTGGGGCTTTGTTTGTTATCCTGGGCATACGTAAAGGTCACTGTTAACAAAAGTGCCATTACCATCATTCCGATTTGTTTCATAGGTGATTATTAGATTAAATGAGGGGTAAATATAATGATTTAGTGAAAGAAAACCACTATTTTGGGTTAAACAAATGCATCCAGCACCAGCACACCCAGCAAACCCATTACCGACACAATGGTTTCCATCACCGACCAGGAGGATAAGGTCTGGGGCAGTGTCAGGCCGAAATATTCTTTAAACATCCAGAAGCCGGGATCATTCACATGCGAGAGCATCAGGCTGCCGGCACCAGTGGCCAGCACCATCAGTTCGGGGTTAGCACCGCTGGTGGCGATCACCGGCAATACGATTCCAGCCGCCGTAAGCCCGGCCACCGTGGCAGAACCCAAGCATATCCGGAGCAAAGCAGTTACGCTCCAGGCCAGTACCAGGGGAGAAAACTGCGCTTCCTTGCCCAGGTCTGCAATATAATTTCCTACACCGCTATCGACCAGCACTTGTTTCAACGCACCTCCACCTCCGATGATGAGTAAGATCATGGCAATGCCCGAAATAGAGCTGGTAATGATCTGCATCACTTCTGTCATGGATTTTCCCCGGTTCAGGCCCAGCGTTACAATGGCTACCAGCACCGAAATGAGCAGGGCAATCACCGGATCGCCCAGGAAGGAGAAAACTGGCCTGGCAGGAGAGTCCTGTGGCAGAAAAAAGTTGATAGAGGCAGAGATCGCCATGAGCAATACAGGCACTAATGCGGTAAACAGGCTGACACCATAACTGGGCATCTGGTCATCGGTATATTCTTTCACTACAAACAATCCTTTAGGTGGATTAGAATTAATGTTTTTAAGGAATTTGGAAAACACAGGTCCGGCCAGAATGATAGTTGGGATGGCAATGATTGTTCCATACACCAGCGTTAAGCCTATATCAGCTTTGTAAATTACCGCAATGGCCGAAGGTCCGGGATGTGGCGGTAAAAACCCATGCGTTACCGACAAAGCCGCTGCCATTGGTATGCCTACATACACCAGAGGCAGGCCGGTAGAAGCAGCCAGGGTAAATACAATGGGAATCAGAATCACAAAGCCAGCATTATAGAACAAGGGAATGCCCACCACAAACCCGGTGATCACCATTGCCCAGTGAATGTTCTTTATGCCGAATTTATTTATCAAACTATAGGTAATCCGCTGGGCAGCCCCACTTTCTGCCACCAGATTGCCCAGCATGGCTCCAAAACCTATGATCAGCGCCAGCGAACCGAGTGTACTGCCTACGCCATTTTGAATGGAAGTGATCACAGCACTTGCCGGCATCCCTTCCGCTATGCCTACTACCAGCGAAACCAGGATCAGGGATAAAAATGCATTCAACTTGAACACTAGCATTAACAGGAGCAACAAGAGTATTCCTAAGGCAACAATCAGCAGGGGCATGAAAAAACGGGTTAAAAGTTAAAGTATGGTTATTGTTTATCAATCAGTTGTTAGTAGTGATTATTAATTGCCTAAATAGTTTGTTATTTTTATAAAACCTTGTATCAGGTTGTATATTATGGCTTCTGACTATTACCTATTACCAACAACAATTGACCAGTTTACTACTGTGCTTTCACCAGCTGGTCGGTAAGCCGGCTAATGATCAGGGCTGTTAATCGCTTGTTATAGGCCAGCCGGTTTGCCAGAAAGGTTTCGTATTCTGCTTTGGTAAGCAAACCCATAATACAACCGATTAAGGTATGCCGGACGGGCAGATCTTTTTTTATGGCATTCTCAATCGAAACACGTTGTTGAAAAGCAGTCAGGCGTTCAAAATGTATGCTTTTCTCAGCCAGGAAGCTTTCAAAAATAACCAGCAGCAAATCGTTTTGTAGTTTAAGTATTGGCCGTAATGTCTGGTTCTGGAATTGCTCTTCCGGCAAGGCTGATTCACTGTCAATATGTAAAGTCGGACGTACATTCAGTAGCTGGCTGTCCCGGCTCATGGTTAGAAAATTATGTCTGTAAAATAAATCAATTAGCGGATGTATTCTTAAAAATCTAAGCGGCTGGTGTCAACTTATTTAGTAAAAACAGGTACAGCAAACAAAATTCCTCCGAATAAAAGCAATGCAATGGCTAAAGTAATAATGATATTAAAGGTTTGTGCCGTCAGAAAAGCCATCAGCGGCCTGCCATCTTCCATCCGGAACAGATCTCTGAAGTTAGTTTCCAGACCGATGCATACAAAGGCCAGAGAGAACCATAGTGTCTGAACAAATTTAAAACTATCCTTACCGGCTTTTACTGTTTCAGGCTGCAATACAAAGGAGAACAGGAGGGAGGCTGCCAGAAAACCCAGCACAAATTTAGGAAAGCGCTCCCATATGACGTGGTAATCCACTTTTTTGCCTGGCTGCTTCTTCAATGTCCAGGAAACAGACAGCAGGAGCGCCGCTACTCCCAGCAATACATTCTGAGAAAATTTAACAATGGTACAAGTTTTTAATGCATCTTCACCCAGCAAGGCACCAGAGGCAACCACCGCACCGGTTGTATCAATGGTTCCACCCAGCCAGGCACCACCTACCGCCGGTGACAGATGCATGGCATTGGCAAGCATGGGCATTACTACCAGCATGGGCACCGCTACGATCAAAACAAGTGACACTACATAGGAAAGTTTTTTGGAATCCCCTTTGATAGCGCCGCAGGCAGCAATAGCCGCTGAAACGCCGCAGATAGAAACAGCACTGGCAATCATGGCGCTTAGTTCGTCGTCTAAACGCATTTTTTTGGATACCCAGAAAGCAAAATACCACACACACAGCACCACAATCACGGCCTGCGCCAGTCCTAAGGCACCTGCCTGTAAAATGTCGGCGAATATGATACCCGTTCCCAGGATCACCAGTCCGGTTTTGGTATAAAACTCAGAGTTTACCGCCTCTTTCAAGAAAGCAGGAAGCCCAAAAATGGTCCGGAAAATGATGCCCAGCAGCAAAGAGAAAATTACATATTCCAGCCCCCAATACTTGAGTGCCTCATTGGCTGTCAGTACCAGCGAAATATACGATAGCAGGCTAAGCACAATAAAGCCAGCAATAAAACTCTGGATGTTCTCATTATTCACAATGCGCAATAAAGCCGTTACGCCAAGTAATAGTAAGGTAACTGATAAAAAATTCATCAGACTAACGGAATGGGTAGCTGTTGCCAGGAACGTCTGGGCTGAGTTCCAGCTAAACTTTACAACAGCGGGTTTATATACAAACAGAATAATGCCGATCAACAAGAATCCAATAAGCACACTGGCCCAGTCTTCATTGCGGGTGATCGTGGTAAGTTTATTTGAGGTGGTTTTCACTAAAGCCATGGTGGTACGAAACAAATGGACTAGCTTGTAAATTTCTAAAAAAATGAATAAAAACAAATGAAAAAAGTATAATAAGCCGGATTAACCTCTATTTATCCTTTCAAGTCTAGTTAATACAGGCAATTGTGCTGGTTGATACAATAAATATGCAGGGTGTGTATATGTAGAGTGTGTAGGAAACAAAAAAGATACTTCTGAAAGCATTCATACTCTTTTCGCCTGCGATTAAATGAGATTGCTGCTGCAAAACAGGGTAAACCTGCCCGAAAGCTCCTATATTTGCATCAGGATCATACAAGGTAATCAGCCTGAACCGTATCTGGGACAAAGATCCGGAATGATTATTTGGTTAAAATTTGTAAACAGACTGCCGGATGGCATTAAAAACCATAGTTATTGTAAATGGCATTACCAATTTGAGCGATGCCAGATATTGTGCCGGGATGGGTGTAGAAATGCTTGGGTTCGAGCTGGATGCCAGTTCACCGGGATATGTAGAACCTCAGACATTTAAAGTGATAAATGAATGGGTGGCCGGGATAAAAAAAGTAGGAGAATTACCCAGGGCAGAATATACGGACCTGAAAAGTTTACTGGCTACTTATTCTCTGGATTACCTGCAAACAGAGGATTCAGATAACTGGGAAGAATTACATTCAGCAGGCATTCCTCTGATTTGTAAAGTAATCTGGCAGGAACGCTGGACGATTACAGATTTTCAACAAAAGTATAAGCCAGTTGCTCCATATGTCGACTTTTTTCTGGTTGAGGTAATAAGTTTTACAGAGGAATTACTTGTTACAATTGGCGAGGTAACAGCATTATATCCGGTTCTGCTGGACGCTGGAGGTATGTTGGTGGATGTTGAAAAACTGTTAGCTGACACCTCAATCAAAGGAATTGCCCTGAAAGGTAGCCATGAGATCAGGCCAGGACTAAAAGATTTTGATCAGCTTGCCCAGATTCTCGAACAATTGGAAGTGGAGGATTAAATATTTACTATCTTGGATTTTTTAAAACTATCTTGGATTTTTTAAAACCCGACTCAAAATTAGCAGATGTTTTTAGTTATGTTCATATAGCAACTGAAATCTCTATTATTTGAATTACCTAACATTGATATAACATGGCAGCAAACCCTTTATCTCAAATTTTTTCTAAGGAAAAGCTTGTGGATAGCACGTTATTAAATAAAATAGGCGTACAACCATTCAGAATCATTATGGCCAATTTGGCAAGCCAGATACGGTCAAAAAGCGAAGGTAACAGTTTAACTGATCAAATTAATACATTAAAAGAAGAAGGCTTACTGGTTATTTCCAATTTTTTGCCTGCAGAAGAATTTGCAAAAATTAAACAGGAAGCGATGCAGTTAATAAGTGATCCTGCTAATATAAGCAGGGTTATAAAAGATGGGCCTAATTCTTTAAAAGTATTTGATTTGACTGATCAACTGATTACGAAAGCACCTACGCTACTCAACTATTTTAATAATGAAAAGTTATTGACTTTGTTTGGAAGCACCACAAAAAAAGGTATTAAGCCGGAAAATATTGTAAAATGGCTGGAAGTGCTAGAACAGGGAGAAGGGAACCGTCATGCAGATACACAAACACATATGCATTCTGATACCTATTATGATACATATAAGGCCTGGTTATATCTGGAGGATATTACGTTAAATAAAGCGCCTTTTGCTTATGTGAAAAGTACTCAAAAAGTAAATATGGCCCGGCTTCGATATGATTATAAGAATAGTATTTCTGAGCGACCATCTCCTTCCAGAAGAATTACAGAGGAAGAGATTAATCAGAGAGCTTTAAAAGAAACAATAGTTACCTGCAAAGCAAATACTTTGGCTATGGCAAATACTTTCGGTTATCATAGGCGATTAGAAGGCGAAAGTGGTAACTCACGTATAGCCTTATACACTAGTGTAAGATTTCATCCTTTTAAATTATGAATGGCTATTTCAAAATTACCCTACAAGGTTTAGTATTATTTATATTTTTTAATATTATTCTTACCGGCTGTACTCAATCTTCTGAAGCTTTTCTGAAAAAAGGCCGTGAAATGATGCAGGCGCAAAAATTCAGCGAAGCCTTGCCTTATCTGAACCAGGCGATTGAGAAAGATGTGGAAAATTCGGAAGCTTTTAATGCCAGGGCTGTAACGTATTTTGAATTAAAAAAATACCAGGAAGCATTGCTGGATTATGAGCAGGCCATTCGACTCAATCCGGAATCCTATAAACCCTATTATAACCGGGCACAAGTGAGGTTAGCTTTAAATGATATGAGTAACGCTCTTGCTGATTCGGATAAGGCGATTACTTTACAACCGGATTCTTCAGATTTATATACCAACCGGGCTTTTATTTACCATAAAACCGGTAAAATAAGAGAAGCCTTAGCTGACTTCGACAAAGCCATTCTGTTAGCACCTTCCGACGCGAATGCCTATTATAACCGGGGTGTTTTTAGGTTTGAGCTACAGGATTTGAAAGGAAGTATTACTGATTTTGCTAAAGCGGCTGAGCTGGATAGAAAGATGGCAAAAGCCTATTATAGTTTAGGCCTGGCTCATTTGTCGGCACAGAACAAAGAACAAGGGTGTATTAGCCTCAAACAAGCCAACCGCCTGGGACATCAGGCGGCAAAACAAGCCGTAACCCAATATTGCGGAGAAACACAATAGCAAAAGGCTCATCATGTATGAGCCTTTTGTTTTATATCAACAATGAAAAATCCCCTAAGTTGAGCAACTTAGGGGATTTAGCAAATCTGAACTTGGATATAAAGGATTATACCATCTTCACTTCGATTGCCTTGCTACCTCTTTTGTCTTCGGTAATTTTGTAAGAAACACGGTCGTTCTCCCGGATTTCTTCTTCTAAACCTGAAACATGCACAAAAATGTCTTGTTGTGAATCATCGTCTTTAATAAAGCCGTATCCTTTGCTTTCGTTAAAGAACTTTACTGTACCTTGTGGCATAAATTTGTAAAATGTATTTATTATTTAAGCTGCAAATCTATTCATAAAAAAATCAAACAATATTCCAATTATTATATTTTTATTTGAAATAAGTTATTTTCTTACAATGAAATACGGTCTGTTGCTTGGATTAGTCCTTTTGTGCGCCTGTAGTGATTCTAAAACGTTCGTCAATTTTGACCATCAGCTCTGGCAGCAGGACAAGATGGCTTGCCAGGGAATTCGATCGAAACTGGCTGTAGATTTTGAAAATATACGGCGTGAATTATTGGGATACTCTCAGCAAGATATTATTGATGTGCTGGGTAAGCCAGACATACAGTTATTATCTGAGCGTACGCAGAAGTTTTACGTATACTTTATAGAAACCGGCTCTCAATGTAAAGGTGATACTGGAAATTCAAAAGCAAAAACAGTTTCTGTCCGGTTTAATGCGATGGGACTAGCTTCTGAAATCATATATGCACAAGGTAAGCCATTGTAAATTAATTAGTCCATAGCTATGGTTCATAGTGGAAATGTTATTTAAATTATAAGCTAAGTTATTCTGTGGCCTGTAGACCATGGATAATTGGCCAATGATCAATTTTGTATAACCTGTTAACCCCTGTTCTATGAAAACCATCCATTACAACCCAAGTCTGATCGAAGTAGAATTTGCCAAAATTATTGCTGATCTGAAAGAAGAAATTCAGAAAAAATCGGCGTTCAATACCATAGAGGAAATAGAAAATAACAGCACCAAAGATAATCCTCACCTGGTATTTAACCTGATAGATACCGATGGAGACAGGCATGAGTTGATCGTTCAGTTTATACAACGGATGGATGAATAGAAATTACAGCATAACTGATTTTCTGAAGGGCTACATAGAAATATTGTATATATCTGTTATTCAGTAATTCATTCTCAATGAGATTGAGTGATGAGTCCTTTTTGACGTATATATCTATTTTCTGAACTGTTTTAATCCTGTTCATCCTGAAATTTTATAAATCCAGGGTAGGTTCCAGTGTTCTTTATTAAAATAATATTCTTGTGCTTCTTACCATTTCAACCACTCACCAGCCAGCTACTGACTTAGGATACCTGTTATATAAACACCCGGCAAAGGTGCAAACCCTGGAGATTTCGCAGGGTAACATTCATATTTTTTATCCGGAAGCGACCGAGCAGAAAACTACCATCGCCTTACTGCTCGACATCGATCCCATTGGCTTGGTACGTAATTCCAAAGGGCCATCGGGAGAAGGATTTGCATTGGAGCATTATGTAAATGACCGTCCGTATGTGGCTTCTTCCTTTATGAGTGTTGCCATTGCCAAAGCTTTTTCTACCGCCATGAACGGCACTTGTAAAGACCGCCCGGAACTAGTGGATGAAAAACTGCCATTAGAAGTGGGAATATCGGTTTTACCTGCGAGAGGAGGAGAAACTT
This sequence comes from Rhodocytophaga rosea, assembly GCF_010119975.1. Taxonomy (GTDB): domain Bacteria; phylum Bacteroidota; class Bacteroidia; order Cytophagales; family 172606-1; genus Rhodocytophaga; species Rhodocytophaga rosea. The sequence continues at coordinate 8,595,993 of NZ_CP048222.1, read as the reverse complement.
TTCTGCGAAGGTTGTTTGAACCATTGGGCTATGAAGTAAGCCTGAAAGCGCATGAACTCGACTCCAGTTTTCTGGAGTGGGGCATGAGCCGGTATTTCACTGTGAATTTAAAAGCTAGGCTGCGTTTGAGGGATGTTTTATCTCACCTATATGTGCTGATTCCGGTGCTCGACAATGATAAACACTATTGGATTGGCGAACATGAGGTGGAAAAATTACTGGAGAAAGGCGAAGGCTGGCTGAAAACCCATCCGGAACAGGAGCAGATTACCAGGCGCTACCTGAAAAATCTGGGAGCACTCACCAGGCAGGCTTTTGCAGTTTTATTGCCGGACGAAGAAATTACAGGAGAGGAACAGGAAGAACTGCCCGAGGAAGTGATAGAAAAAAGAAAAACACTGCATGAACAACGATTGATAGTAACACTGGAACAACTTCTTAAGTCTGGTGCCAAACGTGTGCTGGATCTGGGTTGCGGCGAAGGTAAACTATTGAGGTTATTACTCAAAGAAAAACAATTTGAGCAGATTCTGGGAATGGATGTATCCTACCGTTCATTGGAAATTGCCAAAGATAAATTGCATCTGGACCGTTTGCCCACTAAACAACAGGAAAGAATCAAGCTAATACAGGGGTCATTGCTATACAAAGATAAACGCCTGTCCGGATATGATGCGGCCGCTATTGTGGAAGTAATCGAGCACCTGGATGCTTCCAGGCTAACGGCTTTTGAAAAAACAGTATTTGCTTTTGCCAGACCCCAAACCGTAATCATTACCACACCCAATATCGAGTATAACCGGAAATACGAAACTCTGGCTGCCGGAACTTTCCGGCATAGCGATCACCGGTTTGAGTGGAGCAGGGCTGAGTTTAAAACCTGGGCAAGTAATATCGCTTCTCAGTATCATTACCAGGTTGAATTTCTGCCAGTCGGACCTGAAGATGCAGAAGTGGGTACCCCTTCGCAAATGGGAGTTTTTACCATCAATTAGTATTTTCAATCAGCGTACTCTTATGAATATTAAAATACCTGAATTATCTCTGGTGGTATTAATCGGGTCTTCCGGTTCCGGAAAATCATCTTTTGCCAGAAAGCATTTTAAATCCACCGAAATTATTTCTTCTGATACTTGCCGGGGTATTGTTTCTGATGATGAGAATAACCAGGCAGCTACTACCGATGCGTTTGAACTCCTGCATTATATTGTCGCCAAACGCCTGAAAAGAGGCTTGCTCACTGTGGTTGATGCTACTAATGTACAGCCGGAAAGCCGGAAACCATTGGTGCAGTTAGCCAGAGATTATCACTGCCTGCCAGTGGCTTTGGTGCTGGATATTCCCGAAAAAGTTTGCCAGGATCGGAACGACAAACGCCCGGACCGCAATTTTGGCCGGCATGTAATTGCCCAGCATCGGCAGCAATTGAGAAAATCTTTACGGAACCTGAAAACGGAAGGCTTTCGGCATATTCATGTGCTCAGTTCAGTAGAAGAAGTAGATGCCATAGAAACAATTATTCGTGATCCATTATATAATAACCGCAAAACAGAAAAAGGACCGTTCGATATAATTGGTGATGTGCATGGTTGCTATGATGAATTAGTGGCCTTGCTGAATAAATTGGGTTATTCAGTTTCAGAAACGGAAGTGGATGGTAAAAATTTTGGCTACACAGTTGTTCCTCCTGTTGGAAGAAAAGCCATTTTCTTAGGCGATTTAGTAGACAGAGGACCAGATTCTCCAGGTGTATTGAAACTGGTCATGAGCATGGTAAATGCCGGAACTGCGCTTTGTGTTCCCGGCAATCATGATATGAAATTATTGCAAAAGCTTTCCGGGAAAAATGTGCAGCTCAAACATGGACTGGCACTTACAATGGAGCAGCTTTCTCACGAAACTCCGGAATTCTTGCAGGAGGTTAAACTATTTCTGGATACTCTGGTGAGTCATTATGTAGTAGATCAGGGAAATCTGGTAGTAGCACATGCCGGATTACGGGAAGACATGCAGGGTAGGGGTTCGGGAGCAGTAAGAGCTTTTTGTCTGTATGGCGAAACAACTGGGGAAACCGATGAATTTGGCCTTCCTATCAGGTATAACTGGGCAGCGGATTATAAAGGAAAAGCTACGGTTGTATACGGACATACGCCAGTGCCAGAACCTGAGTGGCTCAACCATACCATCGATATTGATACTGGTTGTGTGTTTGGCAATGCCCTCACTGCTTTGCGCTACCCAGAAAAGGAACTGGTAAGTGTACCGGCTGCTAAAGTATATTATGAATCCGTTCGTCCGCTGAACTTCAAAAAGGAGAAGGCACAGTTACTTTCCTCCCAGCACTTGCAGGACGATATTTTAAATATTGAGGAAGTAATTGGTAAACAACTCATCACAACCCGTTTGGCCAGTCAGGTTACCATTCGCGAAGATAATGCCATTGCTGCCCTGGAAGTGATGAGCCGTTTTGCGGTAAATCCCAAATGGCTGATCTATTTGCCGCCTACCATGTCGCCAAGCGAAACCAGTGGATTGCCCACTTATCTGGAACATCCTTCAGAAGCCCTGGCGTATTATGCCAAACAAGGCATTACAAAAGTGATCTGTGAGGAAAAACATATGGGTTCACGGGCAATCGTTATTTTGTGCAAAGATGAAGAAGCAGCTTTGAAAAGGTTTGGCTTGCAGAACCAGGGAATAGGCGTATGTTATACCCGCAATGGCCGGAGTTTTTTTACCAGTGAGGCACTGGAAACAGAATTTCTTCTTCGGTTGCAGGAAGCGTTTACCAAAGCCGGTTTCTGGGAAAAGTTTAGTACCAGTTGGGTGTGTTTGGATTGTGAACTCATGCCATGGTCAGCGAAGGCGCAGGCTTTATTACAAAATCAGTATGCAGCGGTTGGTGCTGCGGCCAATGCAGCCTTGCCAGATGTACTGGATATATTGTACCAGGCAGATGGCAGAGGTCTGGATGTGAAAAATCTGCTCAATCAGTATAGCGCCAGAAAAGAAATGGCTGCCCAGTTTACAAAGTCTTACCAGCAATATTGCTGGCCGGTCTATTCCCTGGCAGATTACAAGCTGGCTCCTTTTCATATCATGGCCACCGAAGGTGCTGTGCATACCGACAAAGATCACCTCTGGCATATGTCTACTATTGCCGAAATTTGCACTTTTGACCCCGGTTTACTCAAAGCTACTCCTTATAAAATAGTTGACCTTACGGATGAACAGGCTCGTAACGCAGCCATAGACTGGTGGACAGAACTGACCGAAAATGGGGGAGAAGGAATGGTAGTGAAGCCACTGGATTTTATCAGCCGGGGTACCAAAGGAATCGTTCAGCCAGCTATTAAATGCCGGGGCAAAGAATACCTGCGCATTATTTACGGACCAGAATATACGGCTCCAGAAAATATGGAACGACTACGAAACAGAGGGTTGTCGGCTAAACGTTCGCTTGCCTTGCGGGAATTTGCTCTAGGAATTGAAGCCCTGGAAAGATTTGTAAACAAAGAACCGTTAAGCCGGGTACATGCCTGTGTATTTGGCGTAATGGCCTTAGAAAGCGAGCCTGTAGATCCAAGGTTGTAATACAATTTGCTTTATTTGCCAATGGGTTGAATTGAGTGGCAATGAGCAGAGTGTAGGCTGTAAAAACAGAAAATATAGAAAATTTGAAAGTATCTGCACTTGCACATTACTAAATTTTGTAAGATTGGTGTAAAATCAATTATTCCCATTGCCATGCCCTATACCTATGAATATCCCAGGCCAGCTGTAACCGTAGATTGTATTCTGTTCGGTTTCGATGATGGCGAATTAAAGGTACTGCTTATACAACGGGCCTCCGATCCCTTTAAAGGCTTATGGGCATTTCCCGGCGGTTTTCTGGATATGGAAGATCCTACCATTGAGTTTGCTGCCAAGCGGGAACTGGAAGAAGAAACTGGATTGAAAGAAGTCTTTATGGAACAGCTGTATACCTTTGGAGATGTAGGCCGCGATCCCAGAGGACGAACTGTTTCTGTAGCTTATTATGCGCTGGTGAAATTATCGGATTATCTCCTGCAGGCAGGATCTGATGCTGACCAGGCACACTGGTTTAATATATCTCAGGTGCCAGCACTGGCTTTTGACCATGCCAAAATTCTGCAAATGGCTCTGGAAAGATTGAAAGGAAAAGTACGCTACCAGCCGATTGGTTTTGAATTATTGCCCCAAAAATTTACCCTTTCGGAGTTGCAACATCTCTATGAAACAGTACTTGAAAAGCCCCTCGATAAGCGCAACTTCCGTAAGAAAATTCTGAAAATGAACTTATTGAAACCGCTGGAAGAAATGCAGGCAGGCGTGGCTCACCGGGCAGCCAGGTTATACCAGTTCGATAAACAGCGGTATGAAGAACTTAAATCCAGAGGTTTCAATTTTGAGATCTGACCGGACAATAAAAAACCACCTGCCTTTATAGAATAAACGACAGGTGGATATGCAAACAGTAGGTTAAATTTGATTCATTTTGATCAATAACCCTGCCATCTTCAAATGTATACCTTCACTATATGTACACACTGTTGATTGATATTTTAATAATTTATTTGAACAAATAAAGTTACCATTGAAAGAAAAAATAATTTAATAAAAGGTGTGTAATAGAACATTAAGCGATAATTCCATTGAAGATAAGGATTTATATATTATTTAATGAGTTTAGCTTTTAAGTTATGGAACTAACTTTAAATGCACCAGCTTTATTATTTCCTACCGTTTCATTGCTATTGCTTGCTTATACCAACCGTTTTCTGGCTATTGCCAGCCTCATCCGGAATTTACATGCCAAATACAAAGATGAACCCGATCCTCTGATCTGGGCTCAGATTAAAAATCTGAAACGGCGGGTGACACTGATCCGGGATATGCAGGTACTAGGAGTAGCGAGTTTATTCTTGTGTGTATTATGTATGTTCCTGATTTTTGGCGAACAAATACAACTGGCAAAATATGTGTTTGGTGCAAGCCTTGTATTAATGATGGCGTCTCTGGGTTATTCTATGGCAGAATTATATATGTCTATCAAAGCTATTGAAATTCAGCTGAGTGATATAGAGGAGAAGGCTAGGGAAAGTGAATGAATGAGTGAATGAGTGAATGAGTGAATGAGTGAATGAGTATAGCCTTTAGCAGCCAACCTTACTTTTCGCAACTCATAATCTTTTAACTCATTAACCTACAACTACTGTATCCATTCCCATACACTCCGGTAAGCACCGGCTTCTTCTGCATAACTGAGAAAATCTCTGTAAAACGGGTGATTGGCAAGCGTAGCACTATCTCCGACCACAACTAAATGCTGCTTTGCTCTGGTAAGGGCCACATTCATGCGGCGGATATCCTGTAAAAATCCGATTTCCTGCCGGGCATTCGATCGTACCAGGCTGATGCCAATAATTTCCCGCTCCTGTCCCTGAAATCCATCTACGGTTCCCACAGAAATTAAATGTGTATAACTGGCAAGGGTTTCATATTGTGCCAGATTTTCCTTCATAAACTCTACTTGCGCCCTATAAGGGGAGATAATGCCGATACGGAAGGGAAACTGCAGTACTACCGGAGAGATACTTTGCAGATGAGTAAGCAATTGATCTATATACCTGAGCAGTATCTGGGCTTCTTCGAAATTGGAAATACTTTGGTTTTCCGGATTAAACTTCTCTTCAAATCCGCTCCCGGCGGTATCTATAAACACAAATGGCTGGGAAAGTACCTCGTCTGTTCCCAGAACTTTAGTAGCGACACTTTCATGCGCTTGCAAGCCATTATGATAAAATTCCTGGCTGGAAAAAGCCATGATTTGTTCGTGCATCCGGTATTGCATAATTAGCATAACTGATACCTGCTGGCGGTTCATACATTTTTCAAACAGCGTGATTCCCAACCCGGCTTTTTCTGCTTTTTGAGATTTTATCGTAGGGGGCAGCTGGCAATGATCGCCGGCAAAAACTACCCGGTTTGATTTCAGAATGGGAATCCAGGTAGCTGGTTCCAGAGCCTGAGCAGCTTCATCAATAAATACCGTTGAAAATGTTCTTCCGGTCAGATAACGATTGGCGGCACCTACCAGCGTACAAGTAATAACCTGGGCTTTGTCAAACAGGGCATCAGTGATATATTTTTCCGTATCATTGGCTTCTTTGGATAATTTCCTGGCTTCTGCCAGAATCAGTTTACGCTGGTCCCGTTCAGCTTTGCCGAATTGCCTTTTGTATTTATGTGCCAGCCGGTTGAATTCATCCGCCTGTTTGCGCATTTGTTTGATCTGTGGATATAATTTATCTGCCTGAACCCTGGCATCTACGGTATGTTGCAGCATATCTTCGCTTACCCTGGCCGGATTCCCGATACGAACCACTTCTACCTGTCTGGATGCTAGTTTTTCGGTGAGCAGATCAACGGCGGTATTACTAGGCGAGCAAACCAATACTTGTTTTTCGCTTTTTAAGGTCTGGATGATGGCTTCTACCAGCGTAGTAGTTTTTCCGGTACCTGGCGGACCATGAATAATGGCTACATCCTCAGAAAGTAAAATATTCTGAACGGCTTTATTCTGCGATTCATTCAGATGAGGTAATTGTAAATCAAATTTCAGCGGCTTAAATCCTGGCCTGGCATGTCCCAGCAAAATATCCCGGAGTTGAGCGGTGCGGTTTCTATCAGCTTCTATCACCTTTCTTACCGCATTCTCCATTTCTTTGTAACTGGTTTCATCAAAAAGCAGGTCTATTCCCAGTTTTCCATCGTCGAGCCAGTCGGGGAGTTCATCTTCGTTGAAAATAATTTTCAGCCGGTTAAATCCGACACTGGCTACCACTCCTTGTATAGATGGCCGCTTTTTAGGATCCCCGCTGTTGCTAAACAGTGCTACTGCTTTGCCTGTTCCAAAACTATGAGGCGTATAGATCTCTGTGGTTTTTTCTACTTCCAGGTATAATTTATCTCCTAATCCAAAACCAGATTCGGTTACCACTACCGGATACCAGCTCATGCCTTCTTTGCGGCGTTCTTGCAAGGGAGTATGCACCATTTTAGCCACATACTGGGCGGCATCTTCTTCCCACTCCGTTTTTAGAATAGCTAATAATTGTTTGAGTTCTTCAATCGCCGGATTCATGCTCAAGGATAGTAATTTTTTGCATTTTACTCAATTATTTATAGTTAAGCCTGCTTCCCGGATATATTCTCAGCTATCCATTTGAATTGCGGTGCACTTGCGTTAAGTTTGCCCTTCTCAAACTCATTGGCTTCGTTTTGAGTTACATGAGTTTACATACGTATATACCTATTACTGCATATGAAATTAACGTTTTGGGGGGCAGCCCGCCAGGTAACCGGGAGCATGTATCTGCTGGAGTTAGAAGATGATTTTAAGATATTAATAGATTGCGGCACAGATATGGACCGGCAGAAGGGGAAGAAAGAAAAATTGCTCCAGCCCTATAGCCTTTTTCCTTTTGAGCCATCCGAAATAAATGTAGTATTACTCACACACGCCCATATTGACCATTCCGGTAATTTGCCTAACCTGATCCGGGAGGGGTATGAAGGACAGATATTATGTACATCCGCTACATTACCACTCGCCCACTTATTATTGCAGGATTCGGCAGCCTTGAACCAGAAACTATTGAAACATATCCACAGCAATGGAAGCCGGAAGAAAAGCCGCTCAGGTAAAAAAACAAAGATAAATCCCTCAGAGTTGTTTCTGGAAAAACAGGTAAATGAAACCGTAGACCAGTTTGTTACGGTTGCTTTCAACCAGAAGTTCAGAATAAAAAAAGGGCTGGATGTAACCTTTATTCCTACCGGGCATTTGCTGGGAGCGGCCAATATTCTGATTGAAGTGGAAGAAAATGGAGAGAAAAAGAGAATAGGTTTTTCCGGTGATATTGGCCGTAACAATTACCCTTTATTGCAAGACCCACAACGTTTTCCGGAAGTTGATTATTTGATTTGTGAAACTACCTATGGCAACCGCCGGCATCAGGCCAAAGGCTCTCCGGAAGAAGAACTGGCCACGATTATAAAAGAAGCTTGTATTGATATTCCCGGAAGGCTTATCATTCCGGCTTTTAGTGTGGGGCGGACACAGGCTTTGCTTTATACACTGAATAAATTATACACCAATCAGGGATTTCCGCCTATTAAAGTGTTTTCAGATAGTCCGCTGGCATTACAGAGTACCAAGGTGTATGAAAAGTATACAAAGCAGTTGAATGAGGAGGCACAGGCATTTTATGAAGAACACGAAGGGTTGTTTGACTTCCAGAACTTGGTGTATGTGGAGAATATGAAGGAAAGCCGGGCTGTAGCCAGCCACAGTGAGCCTTGTATTATTATTTCTTCCTCAGGAATGGTACAGGGCGGCAGGGTAGAACATCACGTAATGACAAATATTAATAATCCCTATGCTACCATTCTGATGATCGGATATGCGGCGGAAGGCACGCTGGGAAGGAAATTACTGGATGGCATGCGGAGTATCCGGCTGGCGAATGGGAACGAAATTCCGGTATTGGCAAATATTCGTAAAACTGATGTATTCAGTGGACATGGCGATCTGGATGACCTGACCAGATTTGTAAAATACCAGTCATCGGATAAACTGAAGAAAATATTCCTCATTCATGGTGAATACAAAAGCATGACCGATTTTCATGCCCATCTGATAGGAGAGGGGTACAACCAGGTAGAGATACCAGAATGGGGGCAAAGCTATACTTTATAAACCAAAAGCGGCCAGAGTTAATTCTGGCCGCTTTTGGTTTAATATATTGAAGTTGCTCTCACCGGATAAAAATCTTTTTGACTATCGCTTCGCCGGCCTGCTGCATAGTTAACAGATACATACCAGAAGGATAAGAAAGTTTTATGATTTCAGCTTGCAAAGCAGAATTTCCAGAAACAGATTTATTCCATACTAACACACCTTTAGTATCATAAAGGCTCAGAACTGCATCTTTCGATTGTGGCAAATAATACGAAAGTCTGATTTGTTTCTCGGTCAGCGGCGTTACACTCAAACTCGCTTTACTTCCAGAATGGATAGCTACGATTTTAGAGTAGGTAAATTTGCCGTCAATATCGGTTTGTTTCAGGCGGTAGTAGGTAACAGGTGATAAAGGATTGGCATCGGGGGCTGTATAGGTTTGAACCTGCTGGCTATTCCCTATGGCATCTACTTCCAGAAATGCTTCAAACTGCTTGCTATCTGTGGATTTTTCGATGGTAAAGTAATCATTATCTTTCTCTGAAGCGGTTGCCCAGTCGAGTTGTACCACGCCATTTACCAGATTTGCTTTAAAGTATAGGAGTTCGATGGGAAGAGGAAGGATTTCTGAGCCAATTGCATATACCCTTCTGTCATTATTTGCCATAGCCGATTGCATCCGGGTATGACCTGAATAATTAGCAGGATTAGAATTAGTAACTGTCTGATTGTTGGAATTTATTCTTCTCCATTCTCCAGTTAAGGGATTTGATGAATTCCAATAAGCAACCAGTAAGTCTTCAACATTTGCCGGTTCTCCTAAATAATTTTCAGGGCCACTGACTGGAATTTCCCATGTTAAAATCACCCTTGTACTTGCATTGCCACCAGTCCTCTCAATCTCCCAGTATTCAAATTTACTTATTGTGAGAGGACTGTTTGCATTAGCGGGTGGGTAGTTAACGTTTGCCGGAGTACGGCGATTATATTTTGCTACGAATACAGCATTAGGATTTGGATTAACAAATTCTAATCCGGCCGGACGGTAAGAAGTTCCATCCCCAATAGGGAAGTAGAATTCATTGTCTCCATCGTTACCAATTTTTCTTACATATCCATTTACGTGACTACCATCTCTAGCTCCGCTTACCTGTGCACGGTTGTTAATGGTTAATATATTGGTTGGCGTAGTATTGACAATTCCGTCAATGAATGTAATGCGGCCACCGTTGTTTTTTCCGACACTCACAGGTGAATTGAGTGTAATGCCAGGGCCGGAATTTTCAATAATCATATTAAAGAATTCATTTCTGCCGAGAGCGGCATTGGTAGTAATCGTTTGTGTGCCAGAACCATTGAAAACTACCGTTCCTCCCTGACTATTGAATTTGGCAGCTACCGATGGAGCAGGGGTCATATACCAGTATCCCTTTACATCTATACTATTATCATTTGACTGCACATCTAATTCTCCACTTTGAATTCTTAAATTATATACATCTAATTTATCTGCTAATTTCCATATACCGGCAGGGTTATTAAATAATAGTATACTTCCCGTTGGAAAAGGAGAAGTAGCATTTAAAGTAAAATTTCCTGCTCCTTTCAATTCAAACGTTCCTGGAAAATTATTTGATACTGTTGCTGGTAAATTAAGCGAACCATAAATTTCAATTTTCAGTCCCCCTGCACCAGTAAGAGTAGGATTGATGCCATCTATATCCTGCCAGTTTAAATTCCTACATATTGCTCCTGGTGGATTTATTGTAACTGTATAATTACCAATAAGTGGGTCATCGAATACTACATCATTGGTTGGACCAGGAAGAGGATCTGTATTAGCTATTGGAGTACCACTCGAGGAAAACGACCAGTTTACTTTGTCATTCCAGTTGCCACTTCCACCAATCCAGTAATAGGTCTGGGCAAAAACGTGTAGAGGGAGAATACCAAAAGAAAATGTAATAAGAAGGAATAGCTGTATAATTTTTTTCATGGTGGTTTGTGAATTAAAATGAATAAATGGCCGGCTACTATAGCGGTTTTATTCTTACCTACGTGCGATCAATTTTGCAGTAATGATTTGTATGAATAATGCCTTACATTTTATCGGTACTGCCTGTAATTTTTATATTTAGTTTATGATTTCATTTGAAGTAACCTTCTATCAGTAAATTTACTTATTGGCCTTTTCTGCCTCCGAAATGGCATAATTTCCTCATCCTTTGCAAGAATTTATGAATAGAATTTTAAAAGCAAGCGGAAAAGATTTACTAAAAAAAACAAAAAATTATGGATTAAAAAACTTTTAGAAGATACTTTCAAAATTTAGCTTACCGATCTTATTTTTTAATTTCCTGCTAAATTATGTATAGTTCCTTCATTTTTATGGTAATAGATTGGTTATGAAGGAAATGAAAATTAATAAAAAACTATTGCCAATAAATAAAATCAGTATGCCTGTTGATATTTTATATGTTTGGATTCAGGCATCTTATTTTAAAAAGAATACTTTTTTTGAATGTTAAAGCGCTTTTTGCTGGCATATTAGGTGGTACTAGCTACAAATAAAAATCGTGCTGCCTAATCGGTCAGCACGATTTAAAAACTAATGATATACCCTTTATATTTTTAAAACTATTTAACAGAAGAGATTACTTCTTTCACTTTGGCAGCAGCATCTTTGAGTAAAACGGCTGAATATACTTTTAGTCCGGATTCATCAATAATTCTGGCGCCTTCTTCTGCATTGGTCCCCTGTAAGCGTACAATAATAGGCACTTTAATGGTTCCGATATTTTTATAAGCTTCTACTACACCATTGGCTACCCGGTCGCCACGAACAATACCCCCAAACACATTGATCAGGATTGCTTTTACATTGGGATCTTTCAGAATAATGCGGAACCCTGCTTCCACAGTCTGGGCATTGGCACCGCCTCCTACATCCAGGAAGTTAGCCGGTTCGCCACCGGAAAGTTTAATAATGTCCATAGTAGCCATAGCCAGACCAGCCCCATTCACCATACAACCAACATTACCATCTAATTTTACATAATTCAAACCGGATTTGGCAGCTTCTACTTCCAGCGGATCTTCTTCGGTAATATCCCGTAATTCCGCATAATTTTTATGCCGGTACAAGGCATTGTCATCCAGATTTACTTTGGCATCTACGGCTAATATTTTATCATCGGATGTTTTTAATACCGGATTGATCTCAAACTGAGAGGCATCTATTTCAACATAAGCTTTATATAAAGCCTGGATAAAATTCACCATTTCTTTGAATGCATTTCCTTCCAGCCCTAACTTAAAAGCTAATTTACGTGCCTGAAAAGGCATCAAACCTACCAGGGGATCTACCCATTCTTTAATTATCTTTTTCTGTTTAGGATCTTTAATTTCTTCATCGGCTTCGGCTACCTGCTCTATATCCATCCCTCCTTCGGTACTGGCTATAATCACATTCTGCCCTACAGAACGGTCAAGCAAAATACTCAGGTAATACTCCTTGGGCTCGGATGGTCCGGGATAATATACATCCTGCGAAACCAGTACCTTATTTACCCGTTTTCCTTCAGGACCTGTTTGTATAGTAACCAGTTGCATCCCCAGAATCTTTTTAGAGATTTCACGTACTTCTTCCAGATTCTTAGCAACTTTTACTCCTCCGCCTTTACCACGTCCGCCTGCATGAATCTGTGCTTTGATTACATAAAACTTCGTTCCGGTTTGTAAGTTGAGCTGCCGGGCTGCTTCCACTGCTTCTTCAGGAGTATCGGCGACGATACCTTCCTGAATACGTACCCCATAGCTTTTTAAAATCTCTTTGCCTTGATATTCGTGGATGTTCATTCGATTAGCGTTAAAAGGTTTTGGGCACGAATGTAAACAATAAATTATTATTTAGGAAGCTAATCTGTAAGCTTTAACACCATTGTGCTGGCTAAAAGGGAATTTAGGATAATGCAATGGTGGGGATGAACTGAAGGAAATACGATATCAATCCGTATTAGTACTATTTTATCAAAATCCGTATAACTCCAGGTTAAGAATCGGGGTATCTGTAAGCAGTATTTGTAAAGCAATAAGCAGAACAGGAGAATAAGGTATAATAACTGACCTATATGTGTTTACTATAAAGGGGCTGCTTTGGCGGCTTTCTTTATATCCGGCTCAGCAGATTTGGCAAGGTGATTTTGAAAGTAGTGCCTTTTCCTATTGCAGAGTTTACCTGAATATTCCCTCCTAATTTTTCAATAGTTTCTTTTACAATAAACAGACCTAAGCCAGAGCCTTTACTGTTTTGAGAAGCACGATAAAATTTATTAAATATTTTATGTACATGTTCTTCGGCTATTCCTTGTCCATTATCCTGCAATGAAATAACAGCCTGCTGATTATCCACCCTGATTGAAATGGCAATAAAAGGATCTTCCTGGCCATAATGATGGTACTTGATCGCATTGCTCAGCAGATTACTCAACACAACATTCAGTCTCTCTTTGTCTGAATGTAATTCAGCTGTATCGTGGACTTCAATTACTTTCCGGATACGTTTTACATTTTCAATATAGTGCAACTGGTCAAAAATACCATGAATGAGTTCCCGTAATTTGATTTTTTCAACACGGATGTCAGTGGCTGAGTTTTTAGATAAGTTGATCAGATCTTGAACAAAGTTATCCAGCTTCCGGACCGACATTTCAATAAAATTCAGGTACACAATCATTTGCTCATCCTGTGTTTCCATACGGGCTACATTGATCACACCCATAATAGAAACCATAGGAGAACGAAGGTCATGAGAGGCACTATACATAAACTTTTCCAGTTCTGCATTTTCCTGCTGCAATAATTGCTTCTCCTGTATCAAAACCTCCTCATTCGGCTTACTTTCATCTATGGTATGAAGAATAGTCAGGTATTGAAATGAGTTTTCTGCTTTATATATCCTGTTATAATAGACATGTGCTAAAAAAGAATTTTCATCTCTAGTTACTATCTTTATTCTCAGAGGCTTTGTTGCACTTTCCGGGAAATGATTAAAAAAATTCGAAAACAAATGCTTATGCTCTTCTGTAGAAAACTCACTTATTTCTTTTCCGGCAAGTTTTTCAGCAGAAGTACCTAACAATTGAGTAGCCGCCGGATTAGAGTCTACTATTTTGTGGTTATGGTCGAGCAATAAGTATGGAACCGGAGCCTGATGAAACAAAGCCTCAAAGTAACTAGCCATGTCAGATATTTCCTGGTGTTGTTGCAACAATACTGATTGGTATTCCTGTATTTTTTTTAGTATAGCAGGATTAGAGTCAGGCGGATGTTGTTTAGAAGAATAATCATTTGAAAATAGCTCAAATACTTCTTTTAAGGTATTGAGTAAAGTTTGTTGTTTTTCCCGAAAAACTTTTCCTTCATCCATACACATTGATAAATGACTAACACAAAGAACTATACAGACTGATTATATAATAAATATCTGTTTTGTGTAAAGCCTTTTAGAGTTGGCGATTCAAATGATGTATTAATAGATTGGCATGTTAACCCAACGGAGCTGTTTTATTTTATTTCAGTAAGGTAAACAAAATATAATAATTTGCAAATAATGAAATTAGGGCTAATACTAAAGCTCAAGAGGGATTAGTTAACTCCTTGCAGAGATAATCTTCATTGGCGGCTTTTTGAGTTAATAAATGGTTTTGACAAGTCAGGTGATTGATTAGAGCGGCTAAGTAATATAGATGTGCGGGCTCTAGTCAAACGACACCGGCAATATTCAGCATTTACTGCTGGATATTGCCGGTGAAACTACTTAAGGATCTGGTGGACAGTATTTTTTTCTTCTGAAGTAAAAGCGTTTTGTAAATGTAGAGCTTTGTTAATAATAGGTGTCTGCTGTGTATGTTATACCTTTACTGGACAGAAAGCTAGTGGGTCATTTTTACAGGTTAGATTCAAAAAACTGCTTTCCATACCTGCACATGATATAAATAGGTACAAATAAAGATACCCATGATAATATATGCCATATTCCTGTTCCTAAGATGGCAAAAATCAACCCGGCCAGGGTAATCAATGCAAGCAGGATAGGCATACCCCAAACTTTCTTAAAATAGGTATTATTTGTCATTTTCTACAGCTGTTGTTAAGGTAAGTGATTCCGGAATACTAGTAAGTCTTGCCAGCTGTGCGGCTCTTGCCTTGCGTCTGGCCAGCCAGAGATACAGGCCGCTGATTAATACAAGGATGGTGGCTATATCGAAAACTGCCCAGATGATCTTAAGAGGAAGTCCTCCATAATCACCAAAATGAAAAGGCTGAGAAAGAAAAATCAGGTTCAGATACCAGGGCAGATCTTTTATATCCGTCAATTGCCCGGTTTGAGCATCAATCAAGGCAGGCTTAATTATCCTGGACATCAATGGTGAGGTTCCTTTCATAAACACCCCATAATGGTGCTTACTCGAATACAGAGTTCCCGGATAGGCTACAAAGGAAACTTCCATTCCCGGAGCCGCTTCTTTTGCCCGTTCAAGGGCTGCCTGCAAAGAACTGAATGACCCGTTGAAGGCAAGTTTGTCTTTGTAATCAGCTACCATTTGAGATAACTGCCCGGCCCGCCATAAGTCAATGGCCGGATCAGCTAAAGTATTAATCACCCCAGTTAGCCCTACGACAAAAGCCCAGGCAAGGGTTACAATGCCAAGCATATTATGCAGATCCAGCCATTTGAGCCGCAAGGATTTTTCTGTCCGGATCATGCCAAAATCAAAGCGTTTCATAATCGGCCCATATAAAACTACACCCGAAACCATAGCTACAATAAACAGCAGGCCCATTAGGCCCAGAAACAATTTGCCGGGGATTCCTGTAAGCATTTCTACATGCAGGTAGTACATAACGAGCATAAAATCCATTTCATTAGGTGGCGTATCGAGCACTTTGCCGGTACGCTCATCCATTGTCAGATAATGATCGGCCTCTATAGGTGCTTCAGCTGAATCGGCTAGGGTGACAAACATCTGGTGTGGATGTTCTTTTTCATCCCAAAAGACATATTTTACTACTTTTCCAGGCTTCTGGTTCATAGCCTGCTGCAGCACAAAATCTTTGGATAAGACAGGGCTTTTCCCCTGCAAAGCAGGAAGTTCTGCTTCATGTCCTGATAAATGCTCTATTTCTTCATAAAAGATCAATGGCAAACCAGTGATACATAACATCAGCAGAAAAGCTGTGCAGATCAAACTGGTCCAGGTATGCACAGTGAACCAGTTCCGGATGGTGGCATTTTTCATAGAAGTATTAGTAGAATATGATAATTGAACTTTCTTAGGATAACAAGAACCAATCTGGTTATCGCAACCGGGTAGAAAGAAATTGATGGTGCCAAAAGTATTATTTAAAAAAATTCTAAACAACTATTTAGAAAAATTCTAAATAAATATTGTTTAGAACAATTCTAAATAATAGATTTGCTGCCCATGTTCAAAATATCATAAACCACACTACTTATCATGGTCAAATCGTTACTTAGTTCTATAGCCCTGTTTGTGTTATTACCTGGGCTCATATTGGCTCAAACAGGTTCCATCCAGGGAACTGTAAAAACCTCAGATGGACAACCGGCAGAATTTGTAAATATTGTAATTAAGGGCACTGGCAAAGGTGTTACAGCTAATAAAAATGGTTCTTATCAGCTAAAAAATATATCTCCTGGCAGCTATACTATCATTGCCTCCTTTATTGGGCTGGAAAAGCAGGAACAAGCCACGCAGGTAACGGCCGGAGGTATTACTACCCTGGATTTTGTATTAAAAGAAAGCGCCCAGGTGTTGCAGGAAGTAGTAGTTTCTGCCAATGCCAACCGATACCAGGAAAGCATACCTTCCCAGAGCCTTCGGCTTAATGCGCCTATTCTTGAAATTCCCCAGAATATACAGCTCGTAACCAGAAGTGTATTGAACGACCAGCAGGTGATTAGTATGAGCGATGGGCTGGTACGTAATGTAAGCGGAGCCGTACGAATGGAACACTGGGGGGATTTATACACAAATATTTCATCCAGAGGTTCGCAGATACAGGCATTCCGGAACGGATTTAATGTGGTAAATTCCTATTGGGGGCCGCTTACAGAGGATATGAGTTTTGTGGATCATATAGAATTTGTGAAAGGTCCGGCCGGATTTATGCTTGCCAACGGAGATCCCAGTGGCTTGTATAATGTAGTTACCAAAAAACCTACTGGCCAGACAAAAGGGGAAGCTTCGCTTACGCTAGGAAGCTTTGACCTGTACCGTTCTGCCCTGGACCTGGATGGGAAACTTACCCAGGACGGCAAATTACTTTATCGTCTGAACCTTTCTGCCCAGAACAAAAAATCACACCGGCCTTATGAATATAACAACCGGTATGTAGTGGCACCAGTATTATCCTATCAGATTACAGATAAAACCAAACTTACTTTCGAGTATACCTATCAGCATGCCAATATGAGCAATGTGGGTTCCTACTATGTGTTTGCCGCCGATGGTTTTGGCACATTACCCCATAATTTCACAACCCTTTCTCCCGGTCTGCCTGCCACCAATATTCATGACCATAGCTTTTTTGCCAATGTAGAGCATTATCTCAGCAATACCTGGAAGGTTACCGCACAACTGGCCCGTTTTAACTACACTCAACAGGGATCTTCTATGTGGCCAACAGTAGTAAACCCGGATGGAACCATGATCAGGGGGGTGAACAGCTGGGATGCAAAAAGCAATATGACCATGGGACAGGTATTTTTGAATGGAGAAGTAACAACAGGTCCTGTACGTCACCGAATATTAACCGGTTTAGACATGGCCAATAAAGAGTATTTTGCTGACTGGGGCCAATCCCATGCCCTAGACACTGTAGGGGCAGAGTTTAATATATATGCACCTACCTATGGTACGCCGGTAAATGGCTTTCCCAGGTTTGATCATTCTTCACCAATTGAAGAAAGAGCTACTGTTGCTGGTGGAACCATGGATCAACGGTATAGCGCCTTGTATCTGCAGGATGAACTTGGCTTTCTGGATAACAAAGTGAGACTTACCCTGGCAGGCCGTTATACCAATGTAAGGCAGTCGGAATATGGAGGGCCTCTAAAAAGTGCCGAGCGTTTTACCCCACGGGTAGGATTGAGTGTATCCCTGAACAAACAAACTTCAGCCTATGCTTTATACGACCAGGCTTTTATTCCACAGAATGGCAGACTTTCCAGTGGAGGAACTGTAAAACCCATTACCGGAAATAACTTGGAAGTAGGGATTAAACGGGATTGGGCAGAAGGCAAATGGAATAGTACAATTGCTATTTACCGTATTCTGAAAAACAATGAACTCACCGCTGATCCGAATAGTCCTCCTGCATCAGGATTAAGTATGGTACTGGGCGAAAAACGCGCACAAGGAGTAGAGTTCGACCTGAGAGGAAGACTTACAAAAGAACTAAGCCTGATTGCCAATTATGCGTATACAGATTCCAGAGTAACAAAAGTAGCTGAAGGGATTACTGCTATGAAAGAAGGCGATATTGTACCCGGATATGCCAAACATACCACCAATGCCTGGCTGAATTACAGAGTATCCAAAGGTGTATTGAAAGGGGCAGGAGTATCGGCAGGATTTACTTATCTGGCTGGCCGGGAAACATATTGGGAAGTATCTCCAGATCCTACTCAGGTGCTTCCGGATTATTTTAAACTGGATGGTGGTTTATTCTGGGAAAACGATCATATCAGAATTACAGCGAATGTATTTAATATTCTGGATAAATATTTATACAGCGGCTCTTATTATTCATGGCTTGCAGCCTATAACTGGCAAACAGAACCAGGCCGTAATTTCCGGATGACCGTTGCTTACAAGTTCTGATAAATCAGAAATGCGTAAAAAATAAAATGCCCGATTCTAACAACCGGGTATTTTATTTTTTACGCATGATACACCAGAATTAAGCAATACACGCTACCAGACATATGGAATTGAATAGTAAACATTAAGCCACTTATCTGAAATTTTCTAGCGAGTTTATCTGTCGATATAAGGGAATTATTTTCTATAACGCTTATCCTTTGGTTGTTTCATAGGATTCTGAAAAAATATTTCCAAAACGGTCAGTTACTTCAATGGTAATTTTTTTGGCTTGTGCAGAAGGCTGGGCTGCATACAGGTGATCGGTTAACTCAGGGTCTACCCAGGGGCGGCGCTGCGGTTTTTCTTTTCCAGTATGCAGTTCTACCGATAAAGGATCAAAGCCTGTTTGCTGCCGCAAATTTCCTTTCCGCATGCCATCTTCATACCATTGGATTTTCCATTCCGGGTCAGCATTCCATACATTCACGATCAGGTCGTCTTTTCTTTCGGGATTGGTGCTAGGCTGGTAATAGCGGAACTGGTGCTTGCTGTCTTTACCGGTAGATTTATAATGCCATTGTAACTCACTGCCTTTTACTTCATATACACCGTATCCATTGGGCGTACCATCATAGCAGATCGGTCCGCTCCACCAGGCACCGCACACAGTTCCATGTACATGTTCGATTACACCCCCCTCTGTTACTTTTTCATTAAAATGGGTATGCCCCGACATGATATGGGCTTTGAAAGGTTCTAATAGCCGGTACAATTCTGCCCGGTTGGAAACCGTGCCCCCTAAAGTTGGAGTCTCTTTGCTTCTTCTGGCAGCACCGGTAAAAGCAGGAATATGCAGGCTTACTACCACGGTTTTTCCTTTTTCAACCAGCGCTAAGTCTTGCTCCAGCCAACGAAGTTGTTCCTCAGACAAGTAGCCGATATATTGTTTTTCCCGTCCAATAAAAAACACATCCTCCAACACTACATAATGGATTTCTCCTTTATTAAAAGAATAATAAGTAGGACCAATTTTTTAAAAGTCTGCGCTGAAAGGGCATCGGAACGAATCTGCTGGGTATCCATGTCATGATTGCCCAATACCTGGAAGAAAGGAATATCCATGCCTGAAACCGCTTTCTGGTAATCGTCGAACAGTTCAAAATGATCAAATACCAGATCGCCGCATCCAATGCCAAACACCGGCCTGTCGCCATACGATTTTACCAATGCGTTCACATCCGGGGTAGTTTGTGAGAGAAGCAGATCTGCTTCATATCGGTCTTGTATCTGCGGATCGGCTAACACGAGCAATACATGGCTGTTGTCATTGACAGGGGAGGGATTTAAAGCAAAATTAGCTGCAAATTCTCCTTTCGCTGAAGCAGTGATTGGCTGAAAAAATCTGGCAATTCCGTTTTTTCTGGTAGGCACCTGATAGCCTGCTGGCAGGGAAATGGAAACAAATTCCTGCAGACTGCTGCTCATGAGTTCATACACACCATTGGCATCGGTAGATACTACTGAATAACCATCTGTTACGGCTACTCCTTTGATACCTTTTCCTTGGGCGCTCACTTTTCCCCTGATGCGGACAGGCGTTATTTTTACAGGATTGTCATTCCAGAGAATAGAGCCATTGCCATAGACAGGAAGCAGAAATCCGGCAGAAAGCAGGCCAAGGCTCTTTAAGAATTCTCTTCTGGGTTGCAGGGATAAAGTTTTAAGCGGTTTCATATGTTTTAGTGTTAGTCGGCTACTAATAATATTTCAATAATACACGATCAGTGAGAAGGTGTTTGAATTTAGTTTAGACAATTTTTGATAAAATGATATTGATAAGAGAACGTTTTGGAAGAATAAAAATAGGGTAAAAGAAAGAATCAGTGAGTAAACTTGAGGTGTCTAATCATCAAGTTTATGCAAGAAAAATTCTCTGCGCTCACTGACCCTGAATGGGAAGTTATCAAGGAAATAATTGATAACCAAAGAAAGATTAAACATGAAAAACGGGTGATAATCAATGCACTGCTTTGGCTGCTAACTACGGGCAGCCAATGGCGCAATATGGAAAGTAAGTACCCACCCTGGCAAACCATTTACTATCATTTCAGGCAGTGGAATATAGTGTACCCCAAAAATGGGACAGATAGTTAAGATGGAAACTAATAACTTAACTATTTGAAAAATACAACTAATGGAAAACAAACGCAAGCGCTACTCAGCCGAGTTTAAGTTCAAAGTAGCTTTAGAGGCTGTTAAAGAAAGACAAACGATAAGTGAGCTGACAGCAAAGTTCGGAGTACATTCTACCCAAATAGGTCTTTGGAAAAAGCAACTTTTGCAAGAGGGGATGGAAGTCTTTAAAGAAGAAACCAAAGGGAAAAAAGAAAATCAGCAATCATTGTTAGACCGACTATACCAGCAGATTGGCCAGTTACAGGTAGAACTTGACTGGCTTAAAAAAAAATCAGGTGTGGGATAATTCTCAGAAACGATTGCTAATAGATCCGACCCATTCCGGTCTCAGTATCGCAAGGCAGTGTGAACTGCTGGGCTTACATCGTTCGGGATATTATTACCGACCTTGCGAAGAAAGTGAGGAAAACCTATTGCTAATGCGTCTGTTAGACGAACAGTACATGGACACTCCCTATTATGGCATTCGGCGAATGCAGTGGTTTCTAGGACAGAAAGGTTATCAGGTAAATCATAAGAGAGTTTCCAGATTGCTTAGGACAATGGGGTTAGAAGCAGTTTATCCTAAGCCAAACTTGAGTAAAGCAAATCCGACACATAAAATTTATCCCTACCTGTTGAGAGGAGTAAAAATAAAGCAAGTCAATCAGGTATGGAGTACAGATATCACTTATATCCCAATGGCCAAAGGATTCATGTATTTAGTAGCCGTCATGGATTGGTACTCTAGGTTTGTATTAGCCTGGCAGTTAAGCAACTCATTAGAAGTAGATTTTTGTCTGGATGCATTAGAAAGCTCTTTTCAATACGGAAAGCCACAGATTTTCAACTCAGATCAGGGATCGCAGTTTACAGCTACGGCTTTTACTGATAAGTTATCAACTAGAGACATTCGTATTTCTATGGATGGCAGAGGTAGAGCTTTAGATAATGTTTTTATTGAACGATTGTGGCGCAATGTTAAATATGAATACGTATATTTATGTGCTCCCATTAATGGAAAGGAACTTTGGTCGGGTATCGATCAATACTTTACCCGCTATAACTATCAGCGGCCACATCAGTCGTTAGATTACCTTACTCCTGCTCAGGTATATTTTCAGACCAACACAGGAAAAGTGCAAATATAGTGAGAAACTTATCCATCTTATTTCTCACCGATTGCTGTCCGAACATCAGGGTACACCTCAGGAAAAAGCGGGGCATTATTGAAGAGTTGTTAGCTTTTTTAGCAGGCAGAGAAAGAAAAAAAGCAGGCAGACAAGCCCTGCCAAGCGTGTTGGCCATTGATAGCCAAAGTGTTAAGATTATACAATTTACCAGTCAGGATAAAGGCATAGATGGCAATAAAAAAGTGAATGGCAGAAAAAGACATCTGGCTGTGGACTGTTTAGGTATCCCCTGGGCGGTGCATATTACAGCTGCTAATATATCAGACACCACAGCAGGATATGAGTTAGCAGCTAAGTTGAAGGGCAAGTCCGCCCGCCTGCATACCCTGAAAGCAGATAATGGCTACACAGAGACTTTTGTGGAAGAAGTGAAAAAACAATATGGATGGAGTGTAGAAATTGTACAAAAGCCTGAAAGCGTGAAAGGCTTTGTCCCGGCAGGGGGCCGTTGGGTAGTGGAACGTAGCTACGGATGGCTCAATTTTAAGCGTAGGTTGAGCCGTGATTTTGAAAAAAGCACAGAAAGTTCGGAAGCCATGCTACAATTAGCCTTTATTGATACTCTGCTCAAAAGAAAAACCGAATAATATTTCAAAACATTCTCTAAAAGCTAACTCAATAAAACAGAGGGCAGAAGCAGGGGTTCGTTCATAATCTTTGGCTAATCTTCTATAATGATTCAGCCAGGCAAAACTTCTTTCCACTTGCCACCTTCCCTTTTGGGCAATAAATCTCTGCTGTGAAGGAGGTTTTTGTGAAATGTCCACCTGCCATCCATAGTAGTGAGCATAGGTTTGAAACTCTCCCCTGTAAGCAGCATCTGCACAGATCAAACTTAGCCGTCTACAACTTTTGAGTTGTGGCAATAATTCAAAGCCTGCCACCGCATCAGACTCATTAGCAGCACCTACATAAATTGCCCATGGCAAACCTAAACTATCCACAGCCAAATGCCGTTTTCGGCCATCTATTTTCTTGTTGCCATCTACGCCTACCTGCCCGAAAAACAACCCCCAGCCCCTATGAAACAAAGTCTTCAGCTCTGCTTTACACTTTGACTATCTATAGCGATGCGCGAAGGTTGTCCTTCTCGTCCTTGTCTTTGTCGTTCCTTTTTAACTAACATCTCCCGCACCTGTCGCCAGACGCCATTGTGTTGCCACTTTTAGAAATAATAAGCTACCGTTTGCCATACAGGATAATGGGTATGAGGCAAATTTCGCCATTAACTTCCGGTTCGGGTTAACCACAGACAAGCATCCACTACTCGCTTTAAACAAACTTTTCTCTTTCGTCCATCATCTACTATGTTTTTAATAACTTGCCATTGACTATCAGTCAGGTTTTCATGTGTTTCATACATGGAGTAACTTTTTGTTTCGCAAACTCAAGTTACCGGCTGATAGTCTTTTTCCAAAATCCTAAAAAACCTCTCTTCTATTTCCAAACACCTTCTTATTTTCACCCTCTTCTTTCTACTATCAAATAAATTTTCAATCAGATAGTAATTTATAGAGTATAATCAAATTTTTTCCTGTTAAAATCCAAATATACTTGCTATGTAAATATAGTAGACAGTCCATTACTGCTCAGCAATTGTAGCAACGTATGGTATTAAAGGTGTTTGGCCATAAGTTTGTGTTTAATTGCTTGATAGTCAATTAAGTATCAATAATTGATAGCTAGCTATATTAACACGGATGTAATGATTTTGCAACTAACAGGTTACCACATATGCAAAAAAGCTCATTAACTTACATAAATTCGATTTATATAAAAAATCCACCTGTAGCTAGCACCACGTATGTGTGCAAAGTTTAAGATAAGAGCCTATATAGCTTCATTCTTAAAATGAAATGATGTTTTTTAACAAATTCTATCATGAAAACCAAACGAATTCTGGTCTATGGTGTGCTCATTTCGCTGTTTGTTTGTATTGCTTCTATTTTCTATTATCAGGAAACCAGATATCTTCTTTCTACACCCCTTCCGGCAAATTATCAGCCAGTAGTGGTTGGACACAAAGTAGGACTGACCCAAGATGTACTAATCAGTTATGATAAGCCTGTCCTGCTTCACTTTTTTAATCCTGACTGTCCCTGCTCCAGATTTAATATAGAACATTTTCAAAGACTCGTCTCCACATATAAAGGCAAATACAATTTTTATGCAGTTTTGCAAACAGATAATGGCCCACAAGCTATTAAATCATTTAAAGAAAAATACGACTTAGAGGTTAATGTTATTTTGGATACCAATAAGCAGTTAGCTTCTGCTTGTGGCGTATACTCAACCCCACAAGCTGCCATATTAACTACACAAGGAACCCTTTACTACCGGGGTAATTATAATAAAGCCCGCTACTGTACAAACCCCAACTCTAACTATGCCCAAATGGCCATGGACTCTCTACTGGCAGGCAAACCTTCTGCTACCTTTATTGAACTAGCCACGCAGGCCTATGGATGTGAGTTGCCTCAACAATCGAGTAATCAGATATACTATTCTAACTAATACTTTTCTTACACAATCTATTCAATTCGCTATATATGAACGCTACATCTACTTCCAGGCAGGCATCAGAAAAAGAGATACAACCTTTTATTGAAGAGATAAGGAAACAAATAGATAAAGTCACTGAATACTTTCTGATTGGCTATTTCATTTTTGGCCTGTTGCTCTCCTTTTTTTATGATACCTATTTGATGGGGATCGGTGTAGGCGGTTTATGTTTGTTTGCCTTCTACTTTACTAAATACATATTGCCTGCTTCCAGCTTGTATCAGTATGTAGTGAGTGTAACCCTGGCCGTTTTTATGGCTCAATTTATCTATCAGATGCATGGCTTATTTGAAATGCACTTCTTTGCCTTTCTGGGAGCCGTGCTATTAATCGCCTATCAGGAATGGAAACTACAGATTCCCCTGATTTTACTGATTGTATTGCATCATGGAAGTTTGGCTTACTTGCAATATATAGGCTATTCACAGGTATACTTTACCCAGCTGGATTATATGAGTTTACAGGCATTTGTATTTCATGCCCTGTTAGCTTCTGCCATTGTATTTGTCTGTGGCTTGTGGGCTTATTTCTTGCGCAAGCGTACCAGGGAAAATGCCATCAATACCCTGCTTCTCAGAAAGCAACTTGCTAATACTGATAGAAATATAGCCTTTGCCGAAGAAATCAGCAAAGGCAACCTGCAAATTAATTATGCTATGCAGGAAGGGGATGAATTAGGGAAATCACTAATGAATATGCAGCAAAGTTTGTTAAAAGCTTCCCAAAAAGAAGAACAGGAAAAATTTGTAAATATGGGTATAGCCGATGTTGGTCATATTTTAAGAAATGCCAATACGGATATGAATGCATTATCTATTGAACTGATCCGCAAAATTGTAAAATATCTGGGAGCTAATCAGGGAGGCTTATTTGTATGGGAGGAAAATGAGCTTGTATTAAGAGGCTGCTATGCCTACGACAGAGTAAAATATGGAAAAAAAAGCATTAAGAAAGGCGAGGGCTTGCTCGGACAAGTGTTATTAGAGAAAGATACCTTATACATGACAGACCTGCCGACTAATTATATTCAAATTACCTCCGGACTAGGTTATGCTACCCCAAGAAGTTTACTGATTGTTCCCTTGAAAAACAATGACGAAGTAGTAGGTGCCATAGAGATAGCCTCATTTGAAGAGATACCAGCTTATAAAATCGGATTTATGGAAACTATCGGAGCCATGATCGCTTCTAGCATACTTACGGCTCAAGGCAATGAGCAAAAAGCCAAGTTATTAGAAGAGTTTCAAGCCATGAATGAGCAGCTCAGATCACAGGAGGAAGAAATGAGACAGAATATGGAAGAGCTGGAGGCAACCCAGGAAGAGATGCGCCGCAATGAACAAGCTCATTTACAAGAAATTGGGCGTTTAGAGAGCGAATATCAGGCTAATACAGACCAATTACAAAAGAAGGATCTGGAAATAAGCGGGGTGTTATCAGCGGTTAATTCTACGCTGGCTATGATTGAATTTGATTTGAAAGGTACTATTCTTACGGCTAATGAGCGCTTCTTGCAAGTAATGGGATACAGCCTGGAGGAAATTACAGGTAAACATCATTCCATGTTTGTAGAAAAGGCATATAAGGGAAGTAATGAGTACAACACTTTCTGGCAGGATCTTACTTTGGGCGAAGCGCAGCTGGGAGACGTAAAACGTATAACTAAACATGGAATGGAAGTTTACCTGAATGCCAGTTACACACCGGTATTTGATCAGCAAGGACAAGTGTCAAAAATTATTAAGTTTGCTCAGGTGGTTAATCAGGAGAAAGAGATTATGTTAGCTTATCAAAGTCAGTTGCAAACGATTACTGAGTTAAACACGATGGCTCAACTGCATCTGCCTGATAATACTGTTAGTAATATTTTTAGCTAATCAGAACTATAACTTAATTGAGCTACGCAAAGCAAAAAGGTAAAGAAGGAAATAATTCTATAGAAGAAAAAGCATTGTTAGCAGTGTATTGAATACATCGGAAACCGTATAAAAGAATTTAAAGAAAGCATTCAATGTATGTAGTGAGCAGCATATATTGGTCCTTATATAACTACCATTAAAAACAGTAATTGTAAAAAACTCACTTCCCTGTGCGAAATATGGTGCAGCAGCACCATACTAATATATCGGACATAAGCCTAGATAAGGCAAATTTTGAATGCTTCAAATGTCTTAGGTTTACTTTTACAGATACTATACGCATCTGTTAGAAGAAGGAAAAGCAGGGATTGTGCCACAGCCGCTTAGATTTATTTGCTTGCTTCTGATCCTAAAAAGCCTTGAACTTGTGTAGTTATCAATTTCAACAATGTATGGCGCGATTATGTCAGCTGTTGCCTTGAACTCCACGTCTGTGAGAGACAGGTAAGGGCATATCTCCTCCCAATGCTACCTGGTCGAAGGATGATGATCTCCGGGCAATTCATCCGACGCATAAAGCAAATGCTCCAGGATACCGGACAAATTACGAAGAGTAAATTATAGTACAGCAGATATTGTTAAAGTAACAAGAGATCTTTTAGTAGCCTAATTCATTTTAATAATAGACCAAGAGGCTTTTGTTGAAAAAGGCTGCAAGCAACCTACACTTGATTGGCCATCTATTTATAGCTGAAAAAATATACGCTACAATCCCTCTTCACTGCTCTGTTAATGAGAAAGCATAACTTTTAGTAGAATTTATTATATAGTCCTTTAGTCAATTTGATTTCCCTTTTGCTCTACTTATAATATGTCTAAATTGTTGGGAGGAGGTGATCTTGAAACAAGAATTACCGGGAATCCATTTACTACCTTTATTTTATAGGATTTAAATGGATTATTTTTATCTTTAAGCAATCTGCTTTTGGGTTGCTACTTTATTTATGAAGAATTTCTTCCCTTATTCAACCACCAACAAAACTATAGTTGTGATAAAACAAACTTTACTCCTCACATTGGTCTTATTGCTTCAGCTTCATTTTGCCTTCTGCCAGCAAAAAGCAACCATAGCGCGGCCCAATATCATCTTTATCATGTCAGATGACCATGCCTATCAGGCCATTTCGGCGTATGACACCCGATTAATTGAAACGCCCAACATTGACCGGATTGCCAAAAAAGGGATGCTTTTTACCCAGGCTTCTGTCACCAATTCCATTTGTGCGCCTTCTAGAGCCACAATTCTGACAGGCAAGCATACGCATATACATGGGAAAGTTGATAACCATTTTCCCTTTGATACCACCAATATCACTTTTCCGCAGCTTCTCCAGCAGGCAGGTTACCAGACAGCCATGTTTGGCAAACTACACTTTGGCAATAATCCCAAAGGCTTTGATCAGTTTAAGATTTTACCCGATCAGGGAGCGTATTACAACCCTGACTTCATCACTAAACAGGAGGGAAATATCAAGGTGGAGGGCTATGTGACTGATATCATCACAGATATGACCTTGGAATGGCTGCAGAAAGAGCGCAAGCAAGACCAGCCTTTTATGCTCATGTATCTGCATAAAGCACCTCATCGTTCCTGGCTGATGGCTGAGCGTCATCTGGCTGAATTCACTAACAAGAATTTTCCTGAGCCACAAACCCTTTTTGATGATTATTCGGGCAGAACTTCCCCGGCTTCAGAAGCAGAAATGAATATCCTGCACCACATGGCCTGGGCCGGTGACAACAAAGTCTTTCCTGAATTGATGGATGAGTTAGGAATTGCCGAGATTGGATTTGATAAACGCCGGTACGCCTATGAGATGGGCCGGTTTACTCCTTCCCAGGCTGAAAACTTTAAGAAAGCTTATGCCAGAGTAAATCAGGATTTTAAAAAAGCCTATCCTTCTATGACTGATAAGGAAAAGATGCAGTGGAAATATGGGCGTTATATGCAGGATTATCTGGGCACGATCAAGGCCGTTGATGAAAATGTGGGAAGGTTGCTGGATTACCTGGAAGCCAATAATCTGATGGAGAATACTATTGTCGTTTATACTTCAGACCAGGGATTTTACCTGGGAGAGCATGGCTGGTTTGATAAACGTTTTGTCTATGATGAGTCTTTTAAAACGCCACTGCTGGTAGCCTGGCCAGGAAAAATCAAGCCTGGAAGCCGTTCAGATGAACTGGTCCAAAACCTGGATTTTGCTCCTACTTTTCTGGAGGCTGCCGGTGTAAAAGTGCCTTCAGATATGCAGGGAGAAAGTCTGATTCCATTGTTAAAAGGGGAGACTCAAAAGTGGACAAGGAAGGCGGTATACTACCATTATTACGAGTACCCGGCCGAACATATGGTCAACCGCCATTATGCCATCGTGACCAAAGATTATAAGTTGATTCATTATTATTATGTGGAAGATCAATGGGAACTGATCGACCGGAAAAAAGATCCGCAAGAGTTAAAAAATGTATATAACGACCCGGCTTATGCCAAGGTTAAAAAAGAACTTCATGTACAGTTGGATGGGCTGAGAAAAAAGTATAAGGATACTGATAAGCTCAATCAGCAATATGTTGATAAGTTTATGGAAGATGCTACCCATGGAAAAGTTTTTGGAGTGAGTAAAGAAAAAGTTCAAGAAATCAAATCCAGACGAAATAATAGTACGAAGGCAACAAATACCAAATAGTTCATCTGTAAATCTCTTTTAACATTATTTACACCACATTATTAGCCATAAAACGCTTCCTGTTTTCGAAGAATATATTCATCCACTATTTCCACGGGTATAGTATAAGAAGAAATCCAGATGCTTTAATATATGTATATGCCCCAAAGTTTTAATTATATGTCCATTGATTTTCTGTGTTAAAGTGAAAAAATGTAGACAATCACTCACAGAAATTGATTCTACCCTTGATCAGTAATTTTGAAGGTGGTGTTAATTTAACTATCCGGCGATATACAATCCTCAAATAAATTCAAAAAAGTAGTAAAGCTATTTGATAATTAGAAAAGAAAATTTAATTTTATAGTGTATTAGTATTGTAGTACACTATTTATGTAAGCAAATGTTTATTAGGTGGCTTAATCTATTCCCCATAATATTCACACGCCTCAACTTTTTCTTTTTCTGCTATGGAGTTAATTATCAGGAATATTTCTAAAACCTATTCCAATGGGGTGCAAGCCCTAAACAATGTAAATCTCACCATTCCCAGTGGAATGTACGGTCTCCTTGGCCCCAATGGTGCAGGCAAGTCTACGCTGATGCGCATCCTGGCTACCTTACAGGAACCAGATAAAGGAAATATTCATCTGGGTGGAATTGATGTGTTGAAAGAGAAAGAAGATGTGCGCCAGACGCTGGGGTATCTGCCGCAGGAGTTTGGGCTCTACCCTAAAGCAAAAGCAGAAGATTTGCTCGATTACTTCGCTGTGCTAAAAGGCATCACCAACCGGGCTTCCAGAAGAGAAGTGATAGAAGCCTTACTGAAACAAACCAATCTTTGGGAAAAGCGCCGGCAGAAACTTGGCGGCTTCTCGGGTGGGATGAAGCAGCGTTTTGGTGTGGCAGTAGCACTGTTGGGAAATCCAAAGTTGATGATTGTGGATGAGCCAACGGCTGGTCTGGACCCTGCCGAGCGGGTGCGGTTTTTAAACCTGCTCAGTGAACTAGGTGAGAATAGTGTGGTGCTGCTATCTACCCACATAGTAGAAGATGTGAGCGAGCTTTGTACCCGGATGGCCATTATCAATAAAGGGCAAATACTGCTGGAAACTGAGCCCTTAAAAGCAGTGGAGGGACTACAGGGAATGATCTGGCGCCGCATTGTTGAGAAGAGTATGCTACCGGAACTGGTGCGGGAGCACAAGATCATCTCTACCAAACTGCTAAGCGGACGAACAGTAGTCCATATCTACAGCGAAGAAAATCCCGGCAATGGCTTTGAACTGGTGGCCCCTGATCTGGAAGATGTATACTTTTCTACCATGGAAGGACATATTGGAAACTATAAACTGGAGATTGTACAATGAAGTTCTGGAAGATATTTAGTTCTGAGTTTGCCTATGGGGTACGGAGCATATCCACCTGGCTCTATTTCGCAGTCCTTCTCGTGTTTGCGATTGTTATGAACCTGCTCAGCACAACTAACGACGGAGTGTACGGTAACGCACCCTACTACATCGCGGGTCTTATGATAGCTGGCGGTCTACTCTGGCTTGTTATGGCCGCGGCTATCGCTGGCGAAGCAGCCGCAAGAGACGTACAAATGCGTATGCATCCTCTTACCTATACTGCGCCAGTTATGAAGCTTACCTACCTGTGTGGACGGTTTCTTGCCGCCTTTGCGGTGAATGCTGGTCTGATACTTTCTTTGCCGGTAGGTGTACTGCTTGCCTTTTACCTGCCAGGTATGGCAGCAGAAGTATTAGGTCCGTTCAGGTTATGGGCTTATCTGAGTGTCTACTTCCTGATTTTATTACCAAATGCTTTTGTAGCAACAGCTTTACAATTCACATTTGCAGCGCTTAGCCGCCGGGTGATGACAAGTTATCTGGCCAGCCTGCTATTAGCCTTCGTCGCACAAATCATCGCAATGGCAGTGGCACAACTTTTCGGGAACTGGGAACTGGTAAAATTGCTCGATCCGGTAGGTATTGTCGGTATTGTACGCAGCGAACTGGGAACATGGACACCAGCAGAGAAAAATACGCGGCTCATTACGTTGGAAGGAATGTTTCTTTGGAACCGCATTTTGTGGAGTAGTGTGGCTGTAGGTTCGTTGTTGCTTACCTACTACCGCTTCAGTTTTGCTCATCGGGAAACAAATAGCTGGGTAAGCCGCTTGAAACGGAGGCGGAACGTACAGGTCAACATCTCTGCCCAAACTTCTGTAATAATTGGATCAACAGCCATTTTGGTTCCCAAGGTCGACCGAACCTTCGGCTTTGTAACCTGGTTCCGTCAGACACTCACAATCGCTTCGGCATCGTTTAGACAAATAGCCAGGAATCCTGTAGGACTTACGCTGGTTGGTGCTATTGCTTTGGTCTCAGCCTTGTTTGGCAACCGAATTATGATGCAATTTGGGATTCCATTGCTTCCAACTACAGGGCAAGTTTTAGCCTACCTGGCTACTCCCGTAGGTAACATTAGTACCCCATGGGTTGTTATTCCGCTACTCATCCTATACTTCACCGGTGACCTTGTGTGGAGTGAACGGGATGCAGGCCTAAGTGAAGTTGCTGATGCAGCGCCGGTACCGGAATGGGCATTCTTAACTGGTAAATTTCTGGGCTTAGCTCTTATCATCATGGTATGGATGGCATTACTTATGACCGGAGGTATAGGGATACAGTTTGGCCTGGGCTATGATAAATTGGAGTTCGACCTGTACATACAGGCACTCTTTGGACTTCAACTCGTAGATTATCTCCTATTCGCCCTGCTTGCTTTTGTGGTACAAGTGGTAGTGACTCAAAAATATATAGGTTATCTGGTGGTACTTTTAGTTTTCACCTTTATTACTTTTCCTTCTACATTTGGGGTCGAACACCGAATACTCATTTTTGGAGCAGACCTTGGATGGAGGTACACTGATATGCGTGGCTTCGGACATGCCATCTGGCCTTGGCTGTGGTTTAAACTGTATTGGATAGCATGGGCTTTGCTGCTGGCAATAGTAGCCAGATTGCTTTGGGCACGGGGAAAAGAACAAGGCTTGAAATACCGACTGCAGGTAGCACAGCGCCGTTTCACAAGCACAACAACCTGGGTTGTAGTGATAGCTTTAGGGGTTTTATTTACCCTGGGAAGCTTCATTTTCTATAATACGAATGTACTGAATGAGTACCTGACTAGCAACGACATACAAGAACGGAAAGCACAATACGAACTGCGCTACAGCCGGTATAGAAACACCCTGCAACCCCATTTGATGGCTACAAAGCTGCACGCCGAGATCTACCCCGAAAAGCAGCAAGTTGAGATCAGGGCAGCGTATACATTGGTAAATCAGAATACAGTACCCATAGATTCCATCCACCTGGGAAGTATTTCGAGCATAGCGCCTGGTGAGGTAAAATTCAGCCGGCCAGTTGTGGACGCAGTGATTGATAAAGAACTGGGCTACTATATTTATGCACTGGAGCAACCACTACAGCCAGGAGATTCACTGAAAGTAAACTTTATAATACATTATCAACAGCATGGGTTTCATAATAATGGCACGAGCGCATTAGTGGTTGAGAACGGCAGCTACTTCACCAATTATGACCTGCTACCAGCCATTGGCTACCAACGCTATAGGGAACTTAATGATGCGGTCCTTCGGAAAAAGTATAAGCTTGCTGAGCGCCCTGCGATAGCTTCTTTGTATGATCGGGAGGTGCGTAATAAGCCATATGGCACAGATCAGAATACCTTTGAAGCCATTGTAGGTACGGCAACGGATGAGGTAGCAGTTGCGCCGGGTGC
Organism: Rhodocytophaga rosea; assembly: GCF_010119975.1. GTDB lineage: Bacteria > Bacteroidota > Bacteroidia > Cytophagales > 172606-1 > Rhodocytophaga > Rhodocytophaga rosea. The sequence continues at coordinate 8,563,008 of NZ_CP048222.1, read as the reverse complement.
TTTGCAAAAAACCTGGACAGAAGGCGGGCGGCGCTACTTCCACTACAAAACAGATGCGCCTATCGGGGGTGAGTATGCCATCTTATCGGGGAAGTATGTGGTGAAGGAAAGCAGTTGGAATGATGTTAAGATTATGATTTACTATCACCCGGACCATACCCAAAATATAGACCACATGATGCGAAGTGTAAAAGCTTCGCTGGCGTATTTTTCTAAGCAGTTTGGCGCTTATCCTTATAAGCATTTCACAGTAATAGAACGTGCTGGTGCCGGAGGTGGAGCAAGTGCGGATGCAAGCATCGTATATTATGGAGAACAGTATCCCCTGATGAATCCTGATGATAGTCCCAGTGGCTTTGACCTTCCCTATTATATTCTGTCGCATGAAGTGGCGCACCAGTGGTGGGGACTTACCAGATTATCACCTGCAAATGTCGAGGGAGCCGGTGTTCTGATTGAGGGCCTTGCCGTATATTCCGGCATGCAGGTTCTGGAAAAGAATCATGGGGATGGTCATTTGCGGCAATATGTGAACTTTCTGCATTCCTTCTATGAAATGCCACGTTCGCTTGCAACCCCTTCTTTAATCAGGGCAAATGAAGATTTTTTATATTACCGCAAGGGTGGACTCGCCATGTATGCCCTGAGTAAGTATATAGGCAAAGAAAAGGTCAATGGTGCACTTCGGCATCTGCTCAATAAACATACTTCAGGAGAACTGCCCCTGCCGACTACCCTTGATCTCTATGATGAGCTACAAACGGTTACCCCGGATTCATTACATTACCTATTACACGACCTGTTTGAGAAGAACACGTATTGGCGCCTCAAAACAGAGCAATTGGCGGCAATACAAACGAAATCAGGCAACTGGCAGGTAACTTTGAAGGTGCAGGCACATAAAGTGGTGGTGGATAGTACGGGTTATGAAAAAGAAGTGCCGATGAATGATTGGCTGGAAGTCGGCATTTTTGAAGGAGGTAAAGGGCTAAACGAGCCACTTTACCTTGGCATGCACCAAATCCGGTCTGGTGAGCAGACAATAAAAGTGACAGTACCCCGAAAGCCAGTAAGCGGCGGTATTGATCCTAACTACCTGATGATTGACCTGAAATTGGAAGATAATATGATGCAACTGGATAGGTGAGAAGGCCAGATCTAAGAAAGGGTTTAAATTAACTATGTTTAGATATTGTTCGAATGTCAGCAATGCGTAAGTGAGCATTGGCAGTTTGCTTTATACGTAAATACTCTTTGACATACATCGATTAGCATTCATCCAAGCGATAATTCTTTTTTAGATAATTAGAAGATTTATAGGTATAAAGGTTCAATTTTTTATATCATCTGTCTGAACACAGTAGCCTTTCATTGGTTATCTATCTTCAAATCCTTATTTTTTGCTCATATTTCACATAAAACACTTATTTGTTATAAGGCTTCCCTGACACTTGAAGATCTACCTTTAATGGCAACCGATAGCCCCAAGAGATAGCTGAAATTAGCCGGAAAAGAGAAGCAATGTGAATACAATACACTAAAAAATAACATGCCCCTATGCAAAATTATCCGGAACATATTCCTCAACTTCTGGGCGAGATTTATCGGAATGAGTCACGCTTTGTGTTTGCTACCCTGATTCGCTTGCTTGGAGACTTTGACCTTGCAGAAGACGCTATGCATGATGCTTTTAAGGCAGCCCTTGAGCAATGGAGTGAAAAAGGCATTCCTTCCAATCCACGGGCGTGGCTTGTTTCCACAGGCCGCTTTAAAGCAATCGATTCTATCCGGCGTCAATCCAAATTTGACCCCTTGCAGCTACAACAAGTCCAGCGAATGGAAGCTGAGACTGCCGATCCTTCTAAACAGGTTGACAAAGAGATTGAAGACGATGTGCTCCGCCTGATCTTTACCTGCTGTCACCCTGCTCTGTCGCCCGATGCACATACGGGTATGACCCTTCGTGAGGTTTGTGATCTGACAACTGAAGAAATTGCCAGGGCTTTTCTCGTTACCCCATCTACCCTGGCCCAGCGGATCGTGCGTGCCAAGGCCAAAATCCGTGAGACAAACATACCCTTCGAAGTACCTCCGGAACAGGAATTGCCAGACCGGCTCGGGGCCGTACTCCAGGTTATTTACCTGGTATTTAATGAGGGCTATTCTGCCTCATCCGGCGAATCAGTAACACGCGTTGATCTTTCAAACGAAGCGATTCGCCTTGGGCGCCTTCTGCTCGATTTGCTGCCTGATCCTGAGGTGACTGGATTGCTTGGCCTCATGCTGCTGCACGAATCCCGCCGACATGCCCGCACCACACCGACAGGAGATCTTATTCTTTTGGAAGACCAGGATCGCTCGCTTTGGGATCAAGGTATGATAGAGGAGGGATTGTTGCTGACAGAAAGGGCATTTTCATCTAAGCGGGCAGGACCATATACCCTGCAGGCAGGCATTGCAGCGCTACATGCAGAGGCAAAGGGTCCCGATGTTACAGATTGGGCACAGATTGCCGGGCTGTATAGTTTGTTGTTGCGCATGAATCCCTCTCCGGTTATTGAATTAAACCGTGCGGTTGCCATCGCTATGCACAACGGTCCTGAAGCAGGATTGCAGTTGATCAATGCGATTCTTGAGCGCGGAGCGTTAAACGACTATCAACTGGCACACGCGGCACGGGCGGAACTATACCGGAAAACAGGCCGGACAAACCAAGCTCGGGCATCCTGGGAACGTGCCCTTGCCCTCGTAAAACAAGACCCTGAACGACGGTTTATCGAACGAAAACTTAGAGAACTGGGAAGGTAATTCACCAAAATGAAAAAAATAAAATTGTTTGTCGATTTACTCATCTGCTATTCGACTATTTGGTGAACACAAATAACTTATTCCCAAATAAACCATAACATAACATGACTGAAAACAAAAAGACCATTGAGAAAAACAACGAAGGTATGAAAATGACGCCAGTCCGGATTGACTATTTTTCCATCTCGCTTGACGGATATGGGCGCTATATCAAAGTGTTGACAATCCAATCGCTCCAGGAGTCATTGTAAAAAGAAAATAACAAACCATAGACAACCATAAAAAAGAACTATATGAGAAAAATAATTTCATTTATGCACATATCACTTGACGGTTTTGTAGCAGGACCCAACGGAGAAATGGACTGGATTAAAGTGGATGAAGAAATTTTTGATTATGTCGGGAAGCGGATAAGCGAAGGCGATACGGCTTTATATGGACGGGTAACTTATCAGATGATGGAAAATTACTGGCCAACTGCAGCAGACAAACCGGCAGCCACCAAGCACGACATTGAACATTCAAAGTGGTATAAAAAAGTTCGCAAAGTTGTTGTATCAAAAACAATGAAAGATGCCGGCTTGACGAATACAAATATAATTAGCGACAACCTTTCGGACAGAATAAATGAAATAAAACAACAGGCAGGTGAAGACATATTGCTTTTTGGTAGCCCGACAGCCACACATTCCCTAATACAACAGAACTTAATTGACGGCTACTGGCTATTTGTGAATCCCGTTATTCTTGGACGAGGCATTCCTTTATTTGCAGATATCAAAGACAAAATAAAACTAAACCTGTTGACTACCCGGCAATTTACCTGCGGAGTAACTGAACTGAATTACGTATTGGACAGACAATAATAACCAACCGCTTGTATGTGATAATATCGTATGAAGAGGTCATAGAAGGTCAATTTATCTAATCGGAGGCATATCACAATTCAGAGATGCCTCCGATTAGATAAAGCTAAACAGAACATGTAATAAATATACCTAAAAAGATCATTATGAAATACATTTGCCTTGGCTATATGAATGAACAAGTTTGGGAAACCCTATCAGAAAGCGAACGGAATACCTATACGGACGAGTGTTTTATCTATGATAATGAACTTCGGAAGAATGGTCACTTTGTAGGGGGAGAGGCGCTGCAAGGTGCCTTGAATACTACCACATTGAGGTGGAGTAGTGGTAAGATTTCCGTAACCGATGGCCCTTTTGCTGAAACCAAAGAGCAAATAGGAGGCATCATGATACTTGAAGCTACCGATCTTAATCATGCCATCCGCCTGCTGTCAAAGCATCCCTCTCTCCGCCTGGGAAGAGGTGGTTGTAGTTGGGAAATCCGGCCTGCCGCCGATCTGACAGCTCTGATTGAAGAGAGTGAAAGGCGAAGGAAGGGGTAGATAATCAGAAGTAAGGTTACAAAAATTCTGGTCAATAGAAACAGGAATTAGCTTAACTGTAGTAGCCACTACTTCCTCTTTTGGATAATTATTTAGCATGGAGATGGACTTTAAAATCAATAAAGTTTTCTTCTGGAGTCTGTTAGAAAAAATAAAGGTATTCTATCTATACTTCTTTAGTTTACTCTAGTCAGCATAAGCAGCCTGAAGTCCATTACCTGGGAGCCCGGAATTTGTAGTGCCTGTAAGGTTAAGTTGCCTCTGCCTTTTTCCAAATGGATAGTGCCCACTTTCATAGATCTGAAAGCTTGCTCATAAGATTCCATTCTCTCTACCCGGTCATTTTCCATACCTATCAGCGAGGGTTCCTGTGCCTGGGTAACTTTTCCCGCTACCTTGTTTTGATTAAAAGATAATTGAAAGGAAGAACCCACATCCTTTGCAGGACACGTATAATATACTTCTACCGTGTAATTACCAGTAGTGAGTACTTCTACCTCCCATGTGATGCGATCATCTAAACTTTTCCAGTTCGTAAAAAAGGAACTGTTGGGATACTGATTTGACCTTACTATACTACCATGCGGTTTGCCATCCCGGGCAGGCAATTGCGTATAGTTGAAATCTGAATGTCCAACAGGCAATGGCCGCTTATCATCGGTTAAGTTTGGGAGCATTTCAGCTTTCCAGCTTTCTACAGCTTTTCTTAACTGAGCGGCCATCTGTGGTTCTTTTGCCGAAATATCCTTTTCCTGTCCCGGATCATTTCTTATATTAAAAAGCTTCCCCTGGTGGTCTAAGCGGTATTGCTCATTTCTGACACTCACCCGGCCATCCCAATGAGAGAAAAGCAGACGCTCATTCCAGGATTGTGATTGTTGTAGCAACAAGGGCTTGAGACTTACGCCATCCAGCGGTTTTGGTGTCTGGTAAGGTATTCCCGCCAAATCTGCCAGTGTAGGAAATAAATCAATAGATCCGGCAATTTGCTCAATATGGGAGCCGGCGGCAATTTTCTCAGGCCATAGGATAATAAGCGGCGAGCGGATACCTCCTTCGTCTGTGGAGCCTTTTCGGCCTTTCATGCCTCCGTTCCATCGCCAGCCATTGGGCCCATTGTCACTTAAATATACGACAATGGTGTTTTTTTCAAGGTTTACCTCTTTCAGTTTGTTTATAATACGTCCCACATTCCAATCAATGTTTTCGCACATGGCTAATGCCGCCCGTGTAAAATTGATATCTTCTGCCTCAGCATCCTCTGCTCTCATTTGCAGTTCTTTATCTTTAAATTTATTCCACCACCGGTCAGGCACCTGCATGGGCGAGTGGGGAGTGTTATAGGGTATATATAGAAAAAAAGGCTTGCTTTTATTCCCGTCAATAAAACTCATCGCTTTTTCTGTCAGATCATCTGCGATAAAACCTTTTCCTTTCACCAGTTTTCCATTGTGCTCAAGTAAAGGGCTGAAGTAGTTTCCCCAATGGCCGGAGCAAAATCCGTAAAACTCATCAAATCCTCTCCCATTGGGATGATAAGGGTATTGCATGCCATTGTGCCATTTTCCATAAGCAGCCGTGGCATATCCAGCCTTTTTGAAAGCCTCGGCAATGGTAGTTTCGTCCAGGTTTATCCTCTCACCTCCTTCTGATGTACTATACACGCCAGAACGGGTATGATACCGGCCTGTCAGGAACTCAGCACGGGTAGGCGAGCAAACCGGACTTACATAGAAATGTGTAAATTGTACACCCTTTGCAGCCAGAAGATCTATATTAGGGGTATGTAGATTTTTGTTGCCGCTAAGACTTAAATCTCCCCACCCCTGATCGTCAGACATAATGATGATGATATTTGGCTGTTGGGTTGTATCTGCCTGCTTATGTGCTCTACTGCAACCTGAAAATGTGCCTGCCATCAGTACCAGGATACAAATAAGAATAATTAAGGATCTCATCAGACTGTTTTAAGTGTGTTGTAAATCTTTACATTATAGGTATTTTGACTTTTCTACCTTTACTATAGCTTTACATTGCCATGATTCCAATCAAGTTGAAAAGTCTTTTAAATTCGGAAATTTTAACAAAATCTATTTACCTATTCAATTATAAAAATAGAATTATTAACTTTTATTAGTTTAACTATGCTATGGTTTTTCCAATAAAAGGTACAATAAGTTGAGTTTGAAGAATGTATAAAATAATTTTAGACATTTGCCTCTCTCAGGTAACTGGTTAGCTAAGCCTACAAGATAAACAGATTTCTTTCTTAAAGTCTGTTCAAAAAATAGAGGGCTGCACAATATGTGATTGGCTCACTACATCCAGAGTCATAAGAATGCAAGCGTTGACACACGTAATCCCTTTGCTGATGATAGATTTTATTGACTCTTTTCAGATGCCTTGTGATATCCCCATTCTTTAACAAACTAGCTATGGCATTCTCCAGCAATTGTTATCGCTGCCTGTCCACTAAACATCGTAGGCGGGTTACCTGCTCAATCAGGTTCTGGGGAAGCCACCACCAATCCGGATAGCAGGAGCAATTGTTTTATTAAAGATCCCACATAGATGGGAAGCATTAGCCAAGTGAGAATAAAGAAAAGATGGACCCACTGCTTTTTCAGCCATCAGCATGATAGCAATAAAGCAGTAAGGCTACAAGGTAAAATATGGTTAATTGAAGGATATCAACAATAATTATATATTATTTATCAATGATGTTATAAGCTTGCTAAGATAGAAACCATAAACCTATGGTAATATATCATGAAAAAATAGAACAATATCTCAATAGTTCACATAATTTATTTTGTATATTGAGCAGCATATGGCAAACTTACTTATGCACCGGAGGGAAGCTCTGCAAAAGCTGGCTATCCTTTTGGGAGGAACACTATCTCTTCCCGCCCAGGCAGCATTACTGGGAGAAAAAATCAATTCCATCGCAATCGATATTCCTACAGATCAACAAGAACTTATCTCTGAGCTGGCTGACGTAATCATGCCTGAGACGGAGAATCCCGGAGCAAAAAAAGCTGGTGTCGGTAAGTTTATTGTCCGGGTAATCCAGGACTGTACAGCCAAAGAGGAACAGGATAAGTTTTTGCAAGGTTTGCAAAAGATTAACACGTTGAGCCAGACTACATATAGCAAGTCTTTTAATAAACTGGATCGCACGCAACAAAACGAAATCATGGGTAAAATTGCCAGACAGGAAAATGATTTCTTCAAGGGTTTAAGAGAACTAACTGTTGTTGGTTTTTTTACCTCCCAGATAGGCGCCACCCAGGTGCTGCAATACCTGCCAGTTCCCGGCAAGTTTCAAGGGGATATTCCTTTAGAACCCAGTCAACGAACCTGGTCTCTCTGAAAATGGCAGTCCTTTTATCTACCCTTAATTAAGAAAAATTCTATGTCAAATCTGAATATAAAAGCTGTTGCTGAAAATACCTACGATGCTATTGTTATTGGTTCTGGTGTAAGTGGGGGATGGGCAGCCAAGGAACTCACCGAAAAAGGACTCCGTGTACTTATGCTTGAGCGAGGCAGGCAACTAGAGCATGTTACCGGTTACACAGAAGCTATGCAGACTCCCTGGGAAAAAAGTGAGGCCGGAAGGCTGACTACTGAACTCAGCGCCAGGTTTCCGCAAGTATCTCCGGAAAGTGCCGTTAGACCAAGTATCTCCCCTTATTTTATGGAAAATTTTGACTCCACCTACATCAAAGAAAAACCTTTCCGCTGGGTAAGGGCAAGTGTGGTGGGTGGGAAATCCATCACCTGGGGCAGGCAGTCTTACCGCTTTAACGAGTTTGATTTTGAAGCAAATGCCAAAGATGGGGTTGGGGTCGACTGGCCGATGCGCTATAAAGATCTGGCTCCCTGGTATTCATATGTAGAGAAGATAGCCGGTATCTCCGGCGAAAAACTTGGTCTGCCTCAACTGCCCGACAGTGAATTTCTTCAGCCTATGGAGTTGTTCTATATTGAAAAAGAAGTACGGAAGCGGATCGAGCAAAGCTTCCCGGGCCGCACAATGACAGTGGGCCGGACAGCTAATCTATCTGAGATCAGGAAAATACATATTGACAATGGCCGGACTGCCTGCCAGTACCGCAATATGTGTATGCGTGGGTGCCAATATGGCGCCTATTTCAGTACGCAGTCTACTACCCTGCCTCCGGCCATGCGGACAGGCCGCCTTACTCTACGGCCGGATTCTGTGGTGACCAACCTGATCTATGATGCAAAGAAACAACGCGCCTCCGGTGTACGGGTGATTGATGCGGTAAGCATGGAAGAACGGGAATATTTTGCAAAAATCGTTTTCGTCTGTGCAAGTGCCATAGGCTCAACGGCTATCTTGCTAAATTCGCTGTCCGACCGTTTTCCGGAAGGCATGGGCAACGATTCTGGTCAATTAGGCCACAACCTGATGGACCACCATTTCCGGATTGGTGCAACCGGGGAGTGGGAAGGCGGACAGGACCGCTATTACTACGGGCGGCGGGCCAATGGTATTTATATCCCCCGCTATCGCAATATTGGGAATGACAAACGCGATTACCTGCGGGGTTTTGGCTATCAGGGCGGAGGGGGCCGGCAGGGATGGCAACGCAAAGTAGCCGAATATGCATTTGGTACCTCCTTGAAAGAAGAGTTGATGAAACCAGGTTTGTGGACGATGGGACTGGTAGGCTATGGCGAACACCTGCCACAATACCGCAACCGCATGTACCTGGACAAAAATAAAAAAGATGCACATGGTATGCCGATGGTAGTGTTTGATGTGGAGTATGGAGAAAACGAGAAAAAGATGCGGGTGGATATGCTCAATGATGCACAGGAAATGCTGGAAAAAGCCGGATTATCCAATGTTAAGCCCTATGATAATGGCTCAGTTCCCGGGCAATCCATCCATGAAATGGGAACAGCCCGCATGGGAAAAGATCCTAAGACTTCTGTCTTAAATGGGTTTAATCAAATACATGCCGTGAAGAATGTATTTGTACCAGATGGAGCCTGCATGACTTCTTCTTCCTGTGTGAATCCTTCACTGACCTATATGGCTATCACTGCCCGGGCTGCCGATTTCGCTGTTGGTGAATTAAAAGCCCGCAGGATATAAATGAAACTGCTAATTTTTGTTTACAAATAGGTTTCCTGTTTCTTTAAGTATTCTCTCATAAAGAGAAGAATGTAATCTTTTCTGCTGCCTCACATTTCTAAGAAACTCAATACTGAACCTGCAATCAAACTGGAAACCTGAAGGTTTCCAGTTTTCATAAGTATGTGGCAAAGAAATTTACTTACCATACTTATTTTAGCTTATAAATAGTGATCATATTAACTTCCTATTGTAGTAACTTAAAAAGATCTGGATTCTAATTCTGATCTCTTGCTAACCTGCGTTTGTAAGTGAGAACTCTTCTCGCTCAGAAAGATTCAATAAGAGAAGTGTCGTTTCCGACCTTGCATTGCAAAGTTATCCGATAATAGTTGCTGAATTTTGCCTGCCTATCACTTACTATTGCCTGCTTTGTTGTAGTATTCATGTTATGCAATAAAATCACCTGTTTCAGTCTGCCAATAACCTGTACTAAGGTCGCTTTAAGATAGCCACTCAGTAGGCGCCTTTCCAAACTTCTTCTTAAATGAATGCGAGAAATGAGATAGACTTTCAAAACCAAGTTCAAGATAAATCACCGATGGTTTTTTGTTTCTGTTTTCTATAAGATGCCTGGCTTCAGCCAATCTTTTTTCTTGCAACCAATGCCGAGGCGACATACCAAATGTTTTTTGGAAGTCACGCTTAAACCCCGCCAGGCTTCTCCCAGTTAGTTGAGCAAACTCTGCAACCGGAATATTGTAATGAAAATGGCTAAGCATAAATTTTTCCAGATCAATTTTGTAGGACTCCGAGAAGTCAAACAATAAGTTACGGAGCCTTGGCATGGTATGCAGCAGTAGTTTTACCGCTTCTTTCACTTTGAGAATTCCTATTTCATTCGTTAGTGATTCTACCGGATTGCGGACATAGGGCAGTACAGATTGAAAGTAGCCTTTCAAAAACTCATTTGCCGGAAGGAGGATGTTTGGTGGTCCTACATATTTCTGCAGTGTCTCTATATGTTCCTCCAGGGCAATTGTTCTGAGCAGTTCCTCCTGCAAGGAGATGACGATTGTTTCGTAATATTGATCGGGCTGCGGAGTTTTGGTGATCTGCCCCAGTTGATTTTTGCCAATCAACAACATTTCACCTTTGCTCATTGAAATTTTCTGCACGGATGTTTCCAATGTAAAATGTCCGGAAACCTGCAATACGAGGGTATGGTGTGTAAGGAAGCCGACTTTTTCCTTTCGCATAGCAGAGTTATAAGAATAAAAGATGACCCCGGGAATTATTTCAGCTGGATTCGTCATGATGTAAAGTTATAAAAAAGAGAGGGCACTTATGCCTCTCTTTTATCTTTGCAGATAAGTACTGCCAAGTATGGCACCTGATGAAAAATGGGTGTTAAGAGTATTCATCTCTTCCGGAGTAAAAACGATCTCCATCGCCTGGATATTCTCCGGCAAGCGAGATCTGCGGCTCATGCTCACCAATGGCATAATATGTTCGCCCTGTGCATTTACCCAGGCGATTGCGAGTTGTGTTGGGGTGAACCCTTTTGTCTTTGCCATCTGCTTTAACATTTCAACTTTTTCCAGGTTCCTTGTCAGGTTATCCCCCTGAAAACGCGAAAAATGGGCGTGGTAGTCATCGGCCGCAAGCGGCGCTTTCATTGTACCTGTAAGCAACCCTTCGGCTGTATTGGCAAAGGCCACTACGCCAATGCCTAACTCCTTGGCCGTTGGAAGCAGGTCGGTTTCTATTTGCCGGTCGGCGAGTGAATAGCCTATTTCCAGGGCTGTTACCGGATATACACTATGGGCTTTGCGGAGTTGATCTGCCGTGATCTCAGACACCCCAAGGTAACGCACCTTTCCTTCTTTGATCAGGTCGGCAACAGTTCCAATTACATCTTCTACCGGAACGCTGTTATCTAATCTGCATGGCTGATAAAGATCAATCGTTTCTATTCCCAAACGCACCAAAGAATAGTTGATAAAATTCTTGATGGCTATTGGACGCAGGTCCATACCCAACCATTGACCGTTATAAAAGATAGCGCCAAATTTAACACTAATGAAGGCATCCTCCCTTCTGCCTTTGATGGCTTTTCCTACCAGCAGCTCATTGTGGCCGCTGCCGTAAAAGTCTCCGGTATTTAAAAAATTGATGCCACTGTCTAAAGCCATCCCAATGGTAGCTATACTTTCGCTTTCGTCATTTACCGGGCTTCCCCAAACAGACGACATGCGCATACAGCCTAATCCAAGTTTAGATACAACTGGTCCATTTTTACCAAGAGTTATTTTTGTTATATTTTTCATGGTTTATATTTTATATATTATGATACAAAGATGGGCTTTATATCTGATGGCCAATTTCTTTTACGGCTCAATTTACTTGTCTGCATGGCTCATCTTGCTTTTTTAATTTAACCATAGTATTAAAAGCCTTCATTACAACCAGAGAGAAAAATGGCAGTTTCTATCTAAAAAATAGTTTTAAGGGCATAGTTGAGAAGGTTAGGCAGCCAGTCTTCAGCCATAGGTTAGTAAGAAAGATCAGGATCTTTTGGGCTTTAATTCTTCAGTTAATAGAAAGGGCGAAACTTGCAATTTGATTAAAATCCACTCATAGCTGTAACTAAAAAGGAGTAATCTTGGTTTGCTCCCATGATCAATCCTTAAACAGGAAACAGAGCCAAACCAAACAGCAACAAGCAAGCTAAAGACCTTTGCTCAGTTTACAACCATTCTGTAAACCGATTGTTTTGTATAAGTACAGCAAGGCAACGGCTCGAAAACTCAAGATAAAAGTTTAAATATTTCCTGTTAAGCATTCCAGAGTGCCTGGTAATTCATTTAAATGGTGATATCAGGAGTAGAGCCTCGGCTTACAGCAATGTTGATTGGCTTTTTTATGGTTTCAATGATGAACGGAATTGTAAGCATCCATCGAAAAGCTTTGTTATCTCTTTTTACTGCAATTGAATTGGTTGCAGCATACAATCCTTTTGATGGATGCAAAATAGATCATGAACATAGAAAATATTCCTTCTAAATATCCTATATTGTCTCACCATACCACATCCTTCTTATAAGCATGGCACACAGAAAATCCTATACTGCTTTTTTTCTTGTGTTTACAGTGGTGGTCCATGTATTGAGCTTTGATTGGGTTGAGATTGAAAGCTTTATTTATGTAGACAGACTCCCTGCTCAATATCCCATTGAATTAGTTAACCAGGGGAGCACATGTCAATACCTGGAGGTTATTAGTATTGTCTTGCATTCTAATCCAGGAAACGCTAAGCTAACCAGTACTTTTCCCAATAACCGTTCAATCCATTGCTTATCACTCTTATCAGTTACCCGGTTAGCAGGTAGTAAGGCCCTGATCCGAGGTATAGATTTTCGTCCATCATCTCACTGCTATACATATAGGTTTAATATTCCCCATCAAAACGCAGATGAGGATGAAGTTACCTCCTGTGCTTTGCCAATAAGCTAACCTTTTTGTTTTTCATTCTTCACTCAAGGTAACGCGTTCCGGGATTTTACCCGGTTAGGTGTGTGCTTTACGCATTCCTTTCTAATCGTGTTGGCCTATTCTAATTACATTCCTATGAAAGCAATTCAACAAGTAAAAACATTTTTTCAGCGATTAAAATCCAGTAACATAACTGATAATTTGCTTCCTTATCAAGAGCAGTTCAATCAAATTCTAGCGCAAACCAACCAATTATCTCTTCAATCAGATGCAGAATTACAAGCCCTTGCCTTATCCTTAAAAAGCAAAGCCAAACTAGCTCCCTCTGTTGATACTTATTTAGTGGACCTCTATGCCCTGGTAATACAAGCCTTTATAAGAACCTTATCCATCACTCCCTATGCGGTTCAGATTCTAGCGGCCATTGCTTTGTCTCAACGCACAGTGATCGAAATGCAGACCGGAGAAGGTAAAACCTTAGTGGCTGTCTTTCCTGCCTGTTTGCAGGCTATGAGCGGAAAAGGGGTGCATGTATTGACGTTTAATGATTATCTGGCCAGGCGGGATGCCATGTGGACGTTACCTGTTTATACGTTTCTTGGATTATCTGTCGGGTATATAGAGGAAGAGCATACCTTGGAAGAGAAACGGCGCGCCTATCATTGTGAGGTGACCTATACTACAGCTAAGCAGGTAGGCTTTGATTATCTCAGATCCTGCATGGCGTATACTTTGGATGAAATTGTAATCAGAGAGCTGCACTGCGCCATTGTAGATGAGGCAGATGCTTTGTTGATCGATGAAGCCAGAAATCCACTAGTACTGGCAGCCAACCTGGAAGTGGCTGCCATTGATCTTACGCAGGTAGCCAGATTTGTTACTCACTTGCAGGAGCAGCGTGATTACCTTACAGATGAGTACGCCCGGAATGTATACCTGACCGAATGGGGCAGTACCCAAGCAGAACACTACTTCAGATTGCAGAATTTATATGATAGTGAGCAGCACCCTTTACTTACGGCCATCAACCTGGCTTTACAAGCAAAAGCCTTGTTGCACCGGGATATTGATTATATTATTGAGGGGGATCAGATAAAATTGATTGATGAATGTACCGGAAGAGTAGTAGAGGATAGAAAATGGCCGAACGGGCTACAATCAGCTGTAGAAGCTAAGGAAGGATTACCTATCCAATCTGAGGGGCGAATCTTAAATTCTATTTCTTTACAACACCTGATGGCTTGTTATGAAAAAGTATCAGGTATGACTGGCACAGCCAGACAGGCAGCCGAGGAATTTGCCAAAACCTATGGACTAGGCGTAACGGTTATTCCCACTCATAAACCTTATCAACGCAAGGATCATCCAGACCGGGTTTATACCCATAAAACTGCTAAACTCCAAGCTATTCTCCAGGAAGTTGACACCATCCACCGCAGGGGAAGGCCCATCTTAATCGGTACGCTTACGGTGAGAGAATCAGAAGAATTGCAGGCCCATCTGCAACAGCATGGTATTACCTGCACAGTGTTGAATGCCAGACATCATGAACGGGAAGCAGCCATTATAGAAAAGGCAGGGATGCTTAGTGCTGTAACTATTGCCACCAATATGGCCGGACGAGGGACAGATATACGCTTAGGTGGAAAAGAGGCCATAGATCGGGAAAGGATCATAGCCTTGGGTGGACTTCATATCATCGGAACGAACCGGCATGAAAGCAACCGGATTGATAAGCAGTTAAAAGGCAGAGCTGGCCGGCAGGGCGATCCGGGTTCTACCCAATTTATCATTTCCATGGAGGATGACTTGATGGTGAAATACAATTTAAAAAGCTTATTGCCGGCGAGGTATCAGCAGATCAGACAAGAACAAGCCCTTGAAAATACTACGGTAAGCAAAAGTATAGATCAGGCACAACGGATTATAGAAGGGCAATTGCATGAGATGCGCCAAACCCTGTACCGGTATTCGTCTTTTATCGAAACGCACCGAAAAATCTTTCTTACCCAGCGCCAGTATGTTCTTTTTTCAAATGATAACAATCTTTCTCCCCTTCAACAAGGGTATATCTTGTATCAATATGACAGACTTTGGTCTGAGTACTTAACCGATATTGCCTCAATCAGGGAAGGAATATTCTGGGAACGAATGGCAGGCCGAGAGCCATTAACGGAGTTCTACAAGAAATCCGATGTTTTATTTCAAGACTTACTTTCCTTGCTGGAAACAACCCTTACTCAGATGCATACCTTACCAGACGAGGATTTGAAAATAAAGCGACCTTCTGCCACCTGGACCTATATAGTAAGTGATAATCCGTTTGAGAGGCCATTAGCAGGGTTTCTTCGTCGATTAGCCATGCTAAAGTTCTAATCGAATGTGTGCAGAACCAACTTTATTTGGAAATGATAACTACTGGTATGGTCCAGTACTAAAACTTCCATCGAATACAATATCTGTTGGGTGATACTTCTTATGAAGCTATATAAAAATTGAAATAGGAGTAAATTGATATGTTGAGCAAATAATTTACTATTCATCGGGGACTGATAGCCTGGAGTAAATAAAACAGATTATCAGTCTCGGCTTATTGTCTCTTAAGGGAGAAAAAGCCTCACCTTTAGACGAATACTTGAGTAAGTAAGTAGGATTTGTAAACAATTTGAGGTAGAAATCATTAAAGATCTGATGTCAGGCAAACTTCTATTGGTACAAGTGGAGAAAAAGAAACAGGATTAGGTTTGATATGCTGTAATGAATTCATAGCAAAACATGGAGGGCAAATCTGGGTAGTTAGAGAAGAAAGGAACGACGTTCCATATTAGTTTGCCTCACTGGCAACCTGACCAGTACCTCTATGTAAGCAGTTCAATGAAGTGATTAATCTTTTCCAAAATAACGGCGAAAATCAGAATCACCTTTTGTGATCGCTTCAAATATTACCCTGATGTATTACTTGCCTTTTAGCAGAATCGTATGCTGCCCGGATTGACGCAGTTGTGGCATATCTTTCAATCCATGGTCTAAATAAGAAGCCGTAAGTACATATAAACCTCCCGTCTGGCTTTTAGTCCTTGTAGGAAAGCTTCCTTCAAGCCCTGCATACAAATCATAGTTAGGATCAGCCGCATTATTAAGTATCCATTGGATAATCTGCCTAGCTTGCTGTGGTGTTATATCAGCGTGAGGGGGCATGGCTGCATTTCCCCAGACCCCGCTATTCCCTTTCATTACCCGCATTGCCAGTGTCTCAATCGTAGAAGGATTATGAGGATACCGTTTGGCAATTTCAGAAAAAGAAGGGCCTTGCCCTTTATTTTTAATAGCATGGCAGTTGAAACAATCAGAGGTTTTTATACCTGTTAAACCTGGAGGTTCAGCTCCGTTTTTGTTGTGAATAACCAAATAGTCAGCCACTTTCGAAGAATCGGGTGCGTATGTGACTTCGAGAAAAACTTCATTTGAAGCTATTTCCTGAAATTCCGATTTCCCATCTTCCTCATCTGACACACTGATAAAATAGCGGATGCGGGCATCTGGCTCAACAGATGTATTATTTTCCGGACTGAGTATTTTTACAACCGGAGGTTTATTTTGTCCTTGCCTGTAGAAATGGGTAGTCTTTTCAATGTAGACAGACGCCATAAAAAAGTTTGGGGGAAAATTTTCAGGCTTCTGTTTAGCTGTTTTTTTCTTCCCTAATTCTTGCCTGTGTTGCACCAACATCAATTTATCCTTACCTCTCTCTAACCAGAAACTTAAGCTGCAAATCAAGAGAATAATAGCGTTGTTGATAAAAAACCGGTTTGTACGCATTAATCAAAGACAATATACTTGGATTGAACATAAACATATCATAATGGCAGGGAATTAAGCCTGGTCAATTTCTTTGGCTACCCGGTTTGCCGACCTGGTAGCGGCTTCCATCCCCCAGTTCAGATTATCTGCATAGGCGCCGGCAAAATGTATTCGCCCGTGGGAAGCCATTACATGTGGCCAGAATTTACGCAGTTCGCCCATTGGAAAATTAAGCCGTTCGCAGGTAGGAGAAAATTGTTCTTTGGTCCAGTCTTTTACCAGGGCTTGTTCAATGGTGTCGTGCTTGCCAGGATATACCTGCCGGAAACCAGCCAGGGCACGTTGTGGAGAAGTGCCGCCCGGCCCCATACCCATCAATGCGACCCGGTGTGTATCCACTTCTTCTGCTACCTGCCAGATAGCGGCAATATCCGGGTGATTTAACTCCATATTGATGCTGAGCTTATCGGCTTCCCAGAATTTGGAGCTTGCCTGAAATACAAATCTGGCATAGGAATCATAGGTAACATTGTCAATTGCATATTGTTTTTCCGGAGAAAAGGCAGGCTCAACCGGAATATTCCGGAAAGCAGGTAAGGGAATACAATTCGCCAGATGATCCGCAGTTATTTCTTTTTCTTCATTAAATTCTTTATAGGTAATAGTTACCCCAGACTGGCCATGCTTGATCTTTAAAATCGGGCAGTTCAACTTTACCCTGACTCCGAGCTTTTTGGCAAATGCATTGGGAAGACTCTGATTACCATCTTTGAGTCTATAGACTTTTAATGGAAAAAGAGGCAGGCCCCGCAAATCTAAAATGCTTTGCCTCCACAACTCAAACAAGGCAGAGGTATGCATACCGCCCAGAAGTTGTAAAGCCCCTGGAGAAGCACCTTCTTTTTTATAGATTTGGGCAATGGGTGTAGTATCCAGGTGGTCATAGCCAACCCCAAAGGGCTGATATTCATCGGTAAATTTATCAAGATAGGGCCTGGTATATAGTAGTTCCAGCTCGGGCCAGGAGTGTTCCGACAAATATTTGATTTCCCGCTGATTCAATCCGAATTTTTTAAGGACAGCCGGATCTGCCAGCATCTGTTCGGTGTAAAACTGTCCATCAATCCTTCTTAAGATATTATCCCGTTTCGGGTAAGGAAGAACCGTCAGATTAAACTCTTTGGCATATTCCCAGAATAACTCATACCCCGGTTTGGTAATATTTTCGGCTCCGAAGTCGGCATACAGGCCATCTGATAACCCATCCCGTACCGTTAATACATGCCCGCCATGCCTTCCGGAAGCTTCCAGAATAATTACCTCATGGCCCCGCTTCATTAATTCATAGCCACAGCACAGACCAGCTATACCAGCTCCGGCTACAATTACCTTTTTAGAAGCACTTGTATGGGGAAACGGTGCAGTGGCTGTCTGTGCATTTGCTTTTGATTCATCTGTGCTATACAATATGTCGGGAGTCAGTAGGGAAGCTCCTGCTACTACTGTGCTTTTTAGAAAATCTCTTCTCTTATATTCGTTCATCAGTAAATATATAGCTATGTATTTTTTTGTCTGGTGGTGACTGGAATCAGTCAATTTCAGCTTGTATTGGTAAGGAAACCGGTTAACTTATATAGTTGAAAATAACTACCAGGCTATATTTTGGTTGATTACCACTTATACATACTCTGCTTTATGCCGATTCTCTCTTCATAACTCTTGTCCTATCCAAGTATTTACAAAATAAGAAGGGGCAGAAGTTATATGTACAGTATAATAATTGTATCAACATTCACCAAGGATTCACACTGATTTCTTTTAATGCTGTATTTCTCTATAAGTTGCCGCTCGTTTGCACACCGGTACAAACTTCATTCACGCAATATTTTTCTGCTTTTCTACTGTAATTTATTGACTTATCAATTTATTGTTTATACATTGAAAATTCATACTGAAAATGCAAATATTTATACAATCAAAAGGCCAGCTTTGATAGTAATTGTATAGATAGAAACATGTCTTTCCTTGCCAAAAAATTAGTGAGAACATAGTTAAATAGAATACCTTTATCAGGTCTATAGCCTGAAAAATTACTAGTTAAGCTTATCATATATGGCTTTATAATAAAAGGCCGGAATTCGTAATTATTACTTAACCTAAAACTATGAGAAGTTCTACCATCAGAATGTTGTTAGTAAGTTTTCTGCTGCTGACAGGTTTTCTTACTGTTTATGCCCAGGAAAGAACAGTTAAAGGAAAGATAACTGATACTGAAAACGGGGATGTACTACCTGGGGCAAATATCATTATTAAAGGTACCAGCAAAGGTACTACTACTGATTCTAATGGGGAATTTCAAATACCGGTTCAGGATGAAAACACAGTTCTGGTTGTTAGTTTAATAGGCTATCAATCCCAGGAAATCCGGGTAGGAAACCGTAGTACGATACCAGTTGCTTTGATTACCGATGTAAAAGCTCTGGAAGAAGTAGTAGTAGTAGGTTATGGTACCCAGAAAAAGGCAGATTTAACAGGAGCTATCAGCGGTATCCGGGGAGAGGATATAGGCATTACCTCTAAACCGGTAACCAGCCCTGACCAGATCCTGGCAGGCAGGGTAACTGGCGTAAATATTTCTAACAGAAGCGGAGACCCTGGTGCACCCATTAACGTGCGTATCCGGGGGATTGGTACCACCGGGGTAAACCAGCCACTTTGGGTAATTGATGGTGTTCCAATTGTGCAGACAACCAACCAGACGGTAAATACGAATTCAAGCACAGAGTCTAATCCCCTTTCGGGTATCAACCCCAGTGATATTGAATCAATAGATGTGCTGAAAGATGCTTCGGCGGCAGCTATCTATGGTGCCAGAGCTGCCAATGGTGTAATTATTGTTACTACCAAACGGGGCAAGGATGGAAAAGCTACCTTTACCTATGACGGATATATGGGGGCAGCCTACACACCCAAGCGAATAGATGTACTCAATGTTAACCAGTATATAGACCTACAGGCAGAACTAGGGCGTGATCTGAGCCAGTTTAGAGGGCAACCGTTTGTAAACTGGCAGGATGCTGTTTTCAGAGCCGGTGCAATCAATAGCCACAACTTATCTGTAAGCGGCGGTACAGCCAGTGCGAATTATTTTATTGGAGCCGGCTATTTTGACCAGGATGGAATAGAACCAGCACAACGTTTTAAAAGATATTCTATCAAAGCCAATTCAGATATAAAAGCTGGCAAGCGGTTTAAATTTGGTGAATCCCTTTTATTAAGTTCTACTGACAGATTAAACCAGGGCGAAGATGCTATTTTTGGAGGTTTTACTTCTGCGTTAAATGCACCGTATTATAAAATATATGATCCTAATGCGGCTTTGGGATATAATCCGGAAAACAATACTACCCGAGGTGAAGGCGCTACCGGTAATAATATAATCATGAGAACGGATCCTAGGGTAACTGAAACCAGAATTATTACCCGGAAAGTGTTAGCCAATGTGTATGGGGAAGTTGAAATATTAAATGGATTAAAATACCGGATTTCCGGAGGTATTGATTATACAGTGGGCAGTGGCGATTTCTTTCAGGAAGAATTTGCCTTTGATGGTATTTCTAAAAGAAATTCCCTGCTGACACAGGAGCGTCCTATTGAGCTAACCACCAATTTAACGCATACCTTAACCTATAACAGAAAGTTTGGCGACCATGATCTGACACTGTTAGTAGGTGAAGAAGAAACAAATTTCCGGTTCGACAAAGTACGGCTCCAGGGCAATAACCTGTTTAATTCACAAATCCGTTTTGCCTCTACGGGAACGGCTGTTTCAGCAGCCAATGAAGCCGATCATTGGGCACTGAGAGGTTTTCTGGGCAGGATTAATTATGCCTATAAACAGAAGTATTTACTCACCATCAATGTGCGGAATGATAATACCTCCCGTTTCTCCAAAGACAACCGCTCCCAGACGTTCCCATCAGTATCAGCCGGATGGCGTGTTAGCCAGGAAGCTTTCTTCCCTAAAAATGACATAGTTGACGATATTAAATTGAGAGGAAGCTGGGGCCAGTCTGGCAACCAGTTTACAGGTGCTAACTTTGCTTTCATGAGTGCCCTGCAAACTACCATTTTCTATCCCATCGGTACCGGGCAGGTTATTACAAGAGGTCCGGCACCTATTACTTTTGCCAACGAAAACCTGCGCTGGGAAACCAGTAACCAGTTAGATATTGGCGCAGACATAAGCTTACTCCGGGGCAAGATAGAACTCACCTTTGATTATTATAAAAAAATTACCAAGGATGTATTAATCGGATTGCCTATTCCCTATACGTCTGGCTATTTCTTGCCGGCTGATGCCAACATAGGAAAAATTCTCAACAATGGCATTGAACTGTCGCTAAACTACCGGAATAGCATAGGCAAATTCACTTACAGTGCCGGAGGTAATATCACGACGGTGCATAATGAAGTATTGGATTTAGGAACTGCTCCTCCTATTATAACTGGAGTTGGAGGGGCTACTTCGCACCGTACGATTGTAGGAGAGTCTTTAGGCCATTTTTATGGATTTAAAACAGACGGTATTTATCAGACCCAGGAAGAGGTGAACGCTGCCTTACCCGATGCTTTCTCAGCCTCCAGGGCACCTGGCGATATCCGGTTTGTAGATGTGAACGGAGATGGGAAAATAGACTCCCAGGACCGTACCACTATTGGAAATCCTAATCCGAAATATTTCTATGGGATCAATTTATCTGCGGCTTATATAGGCTTTGATCTCTCCGTATTGTTACAAGGCGTAGGAGGCATTCAAGTCTATAACAATGCCCGGTCCCAGTTAGAGAGTATGAACAGTGGAAATAATTTTTCTACCCGTGTGCTGGAACGATGGACCGGCCCTGGAACCAGCAATACCATGCCCCGGGCGGTGGCCAACGACCCCAATGGAAACAACCGCTATTCAGACAGATGGATTGAGAAAGCTGATTTTATGCGTGTCCGCAATATTCAGCTTGGCTATGCCATTCCAGCCAAAAGTTTAGAAAGCTGGACAGGCGGATTTGTTGCCAGATTCAGAGCCTACGTAGGCGTACAAAACCTGTATACGTTCACCAAATATCTGGGCTTCGATCCGGAAGTAACCAGAGGAAGAAGCTATCAGAAAGGAGACTTTTCCCTGGCTAACGGTCAGGACGATGGCAGTTCTCCACAGCCCAGAATCTTACAATTTGGCGTTCAGGCAACTTTCTAATTTACCATTTGCTCAGATTTAAAAAGTGACCATTCCGAATAACCACTGAAAAAAGGTTACACTTATGAAAAAAATAATAGTATTACTAGTTCTTTTCTACTGCCTCAACTCTTGTAATAACCTGGATCTGCTTCCCTTAGACCGCGTTACTTCGGAAACTTTTTACAAGACGGCTGAAGAATTTGATGGGGCTATTTTTGGTGCCTACTCCTCTTTACAGGACTTCTGGGGTACCAGTACAGAAACCCTGGGAGAAATGGGAGAATACTGGAAAGTATCGGTGGTATCATCCGATGATATGGTTGCTGATGTGGATGCCGGCACCGATGGTATCTCCCGGGATATTGACAATCTGATTATCCGGGCAAGCGATAAACCGTTTGCAGCTGTATATACGCAAATCTACGAGGGTATTTTACGCGCAAATATAGTACTCGAGAGTCTGGAAGGTGATAATGAGCTAACAGCCGATGAAAAAGCGAGGTTTGAAGGCGAAGCTAAATTCCTTAGAGCGTTCTTTCATTTTGAAGCGCTTAAACTATGGGGCACTCCTCCTTTGGTAACTAAGGTGATGAAGGATTTAGGCAATCTGGCGGTACCCAATGCAACCAAAGAACAATTGTTTACCCAGATATTAACTGATCTTAATGATGCCTACACTAAATTGCCAGCCAGCTGGGATGATGCTAATAAAGGCAGAGCCACTAAATGGACAGCCAGAGCATATGAAGGAAAAGTAAATGTCTGGAAGCAAGACTGGCCTGCTGCCATTACAGCTTTCGAAGATGTGATCAGCAATGGTACTTACCAATTGATTAACACAGGCAATCCGCAAAAAGACCTGGAGGATGTATTTGCCTATAATAATGAAAATAATGTGGAATCGATTTTTGAGGTACAGTATGGAGGACCCTTCTCTGACGATAACATCTGGGTGTTTGATGATACCCACTCCGAGGCATTTAAAGCTTCTCAAGGCGTTGGCCGGAGCTGGTATTGGGATGCAGGTAATGGTGCCCCGGGAGGAAAGCTTGGATGGTGGGCCCCTTCTCAGGAACTCGTAGGTGCGTATGCTCCTGCAGATGCCAGGTTAAATGTATATGTGTATAAAGCAGGTGATACCTATTATACCACTGACGGATTCAGAGCGCTACCCTATAACCCAGACTGGTCTACTACTGGCTATACCGTGAAAAAGTATGGCGGACAACGGAATGTGGTGGCAGAAAACCGTTCACCCAACCAGCAGGCAGAGTTTAACAATGAAAGGCTATACCGCTTTGCAGAACTTAAATTATTATATGCTGAAGCCTTGATAGCACAAGGAAGAACAGCAGATGCCGCTCAGCAGATTAATGATATCCGGAACAGGGCTGGCTTGCCTAACCTTGCCGCCGGTGCTGACCTTACGCAGGCACTCAGAACAGAAAAGAGGCTTGAACTTGCTTTTGAACCTCACCGCTGGTTTGATATTGTCCGCTGGGGAATAGGCTCTCAGGTATTTGGTGCCAAGTGGAACGATAGGTATAGTGTATATCCTTTACCACAAACTGAGATAGACAGGGCAGGTGGGGTGCTAAAACAAAATACTGGCTATTAATGAAACAGTTTCAGCCTTTGTAATATCATCGTTTGCTATTGAATTCTTTCCTGTTTAATTAGTACATTGAATACCAAAAGCATTTTCAGAAATAGGAAAATGCTTTTGGTATTATCATTTGGAGTAAAGTGTTTTAAGGAAATTATGAGAAACTTTCTCAAAAATCTATCTGTCATTTTTTTTGCATTTTCCAGAAGGGCAACTCAGTACCAGGAGAGAAAAATAGTAAAAATACAGATATACTTTGCTATATTTCTCTGTTCGGCAATAAGCTGGCAATGTACAAATCGCCCAGAGCCCTTATTTCAAACCCTGGATGCCGATGACACTGGCATCCGTTTTTCCAATACTATCCACCTTACCGATTCCCTGAGTGTTCTTGATTTTGAATATATCTTTAATGGCGGCGGTGTAGCCGTGGGTGATATTAACAATGATGGTTTGCAGGATATTTATTTTACAGGCAACATGACCTCTGGCAAATTATATCTTAATAAAGGCAACTGGCAGTTTGAAGATATCACAGATAAAGCAGGGGTAGGAACAAAGGTATGGGCAAACGGGGCTGTAATGGTAGATATCAATCAGGATGGATTAAAGGATATGTATGTCTGTGTGGGAGGAAGCAGAAATACCCCTGAAAAAGACAAAGCTAACCTGCTTTTTATCAACCAGGGAAATGCTGCTTTTGTAGAATCTGCCTCCCAATATGGATTAGCTGATACGGGCTATGGCATTCAGTCCGCCTTTTTTGATTATGATGGAGATGGTGACCTGGACATGTATCTGCTGCGCAATGCGTTTGTAGATTATAACCGCAATACAGCCAAACGTAAGCAGATAGATGGCACGGCTGCTTCAACTGACAAGCTTTTCCGCAACAATGGCGATCATACCTTTACTGATGTGTCTACACAGGCAGGAATTACCATAGAAGGTTTCGGCTTAGGCGTTCAGGTCTGTGACATTAATAATGACAACTGGCCGGACATCTATGTATCTAATGACTTTATTACCAACGACCTGCTTTGGATAAATAATCAAAATGGCACTTTTTCGAACCAGGCTGGTACATACCTTAAACACCAGACCTATAATGGAATGGGCAATGATGTGGCCGATTACAATAATGATGGACTGGTGGATATTGTGGTGCTGGATATGTTGCCCGAAGACAATAAGCGATGGAAGTTAACTTCCATGGGAAACAATTATGATGAATTTTACAACAGTTTAACCAGGGGATATGAGCCGCAATATGTACGCAATACCCTGCAACTCAACAATGGAAATGGTACATTCAGCGAAATAGGCCAGCTTGCCGGAATTGAAGCCACCGAATGGAGCTGGGCATCTTTGTTTGCCGATTACGACAATGATGGCTTAAAAGACTTGTTTATCACCAATGGGTACCGGCAGGACATTACGAACCGTGATTTTATTCTGGGCAGCCAGAAAGCGATGAGCATGGGTACACCGGAAGCCAACAGAAAAGAAAGAATTGCCATGTTGAATGAACTGCCTGGCATTAAAGTGCCCAATTATATCTACAAAAATAAGGGAGATCTCACTTTTAGTGATCAATCCGCCAGCTGGGGGTTTTCTGCGCCTACTTACTCTAATGGAGCCGTGTATGCCGACCTGGATAATGACGGCGACCTGGATCTGGTGGTAAATAATATTGATGATGCCGCTTCTGTTCAGGAGAACCATTTGAACCAGCTTACCAAAGATACAAACCATGCTAATTATTTGAGAATTGCCTTTAAAGGTCCGCCTTTAAACCGGGAGGGATTAGGCACGAAAGTATTTCTCAGAAATAAAGGAACATTGCAGTATCAGTATTTTACACCTTTCCGGGGATATCTTTCCTCTATAGAATATTATTTGCATTTCGGCCTGGGGGGCTTAGAAAAGATAGATAGTTTGGAAGTTTTATGGCCTGATGGCAAGTATCAATTACTGACAAATGTAAAAGCCAACCAGGTATTGCAAGTAGACTATGCCCAGGCGAGAGAAAAACCTACTCTGGCTCATGGTGTCCCTGTTCAGGAAAATGTTTTATTTACAGAGGTAAGCGATGAGGAAGGAATCAGTTATCTACACCGGGAAAATGAGCAGGTGGACTTTAAACGGCAACCCCTGCTGCCTCACATGCACTCTCGTTTGGGTCCGGGCCTCTCGGTTGGAGATGTCAACTCTGATGGCTTGGAAGATGTCTATATAGGAGGAGCCACCGGCTATGCAGGGGCCCTGTTTGTCCAGTCCCTTGATGGCCGTTTTGAACGCAGAACTACTTCAGGCATTGATTCTTTGTCAGAAGAGACAGGAGTGTTGTTTTTCGATTCTGATAACGACAAAGACTTGGATCTGTATGTAGGCAGTGGCGGCTCTGACCAGCTGCAAGGCTCAGCCTTGTATGGGGATCAGCTCTATCTCAATGATGGAAAAGGCCACTTCAGCCAGGCACAAGGGGCTTTGCCTTCCCTAAGGGAAAGCACTTCTTGTGTAGTAGCGGCTGACTATGACCGGGATGGAGACTTAGACTTGTTTGTCGGGGCAAGGCTGCAGCCTGGCGCCTATCCGATGACTCCCAGAAGTGTCCTGCTGAGAAATGAGAGTGGGAAAGGAGAATGCCGCTTCACAGATGTAACCCAGGAAGTAGCCTTAGGTTTAGAAAAGATAGGCATGGTCAGTGGTGGATTGTGGAGTGATTATGATGGAGATGGATGGGTGGATTTGCTGGTAGCAGGAGAGTTTATGCCCCTTACCTTTTTTCACAATCAGCAAGGCAAACTAGTGCAGGCCACCTCTAGCGGCTTAGCTCACAGTTCCGGATGGTGGAACAGTCTGGTGGCCGCTGACTTTGACAAGGATGGAGACATAGATTATATGGCAGGCAACTTAGGGCTCAATACTAGGTACCGGGCAAGTGAGAAAGAGCCTTTGTGTGTGTATGGCGCAGATTACAACAAAGATGGGCGGATCGATCCGGTGATGAGTTATTACAATGGGGGAGAAAAGTATATTCTCCATGCCAGGGATGAGTTAGTAGATCAGATACCGGCCATGCGGGGCCGTTTTAGAAGCTACAGATCCTATGCCGAGGCAAGCTTTGAAGACTCCTTTCTGCCTCAGGAGTTAGCCGGGGCGTATGTGCGGTGCAGTGAGTGGATGGAAAGCAGTTACATAGAGAATAAAGGAAAGGGAAAGTTTGCTTTGAAGGCTTTGCCCATAGAAGCGCAGGTAGCCCCCCTGTATGGAATGGTAGCAGGAGATTATGATGGAGATGGAAATGAAGATGTGTTAGCGGTGGGTAATTCGTATTCGACAGAGGTAGCCACCGGCCGGTATGATGCTTTGCAGGGGGTGTTGATGAAGGGAGATGGCAGGGGAGGTTTTAGGGTAGTAAAAGCAAGGCAGAATGGCTTTATGGCTGACAGGGATGGCAAGGGGATGGCAAGGCTAGTGAGCGGAAAAGGCAGGGAATTGATGGTGGTGGGCAACAATGCAGATAGCCTGCAGGTGTATGAAGTCAACAGGAAGGCAGCAGAGCAATTTATGGCCCAGCCCATGGATGCCTATGCAGAGGTAGAGTTAAGGGATGGCAGTAGTTACAGGCAGGAGTTTTATTATGGCTCCTCCTACCTGTCTCATTCCTCCCGTACACTCCCTTTAACTGATAAGATAGCTTCTGTCGCTGTTTTTGATTTCTCAGGAAAGAAACGAATCATTCACCCTGATCTTCATGCAAAAATTAAATAAAATCATTTTGTGGATTTGTTTAGGATGGCATGCAGTTGCCTGTCAAACGGATTCCCCACAGGTTTTTGAAAGGCTTTCAGCCAGCAACACAGGTATTGATTTTAATAATATCATTCAGGAAGACAACCAGCACAATGTATTTACTTATACCAATATTTATACCGGAGCTGGTGTAGCTGCCGGAGATATCAATAATGACGGACTTACAGATTTATATTTCAGCGGAAACATGGTTTCAGGCCGCCTTTACCTCAATAAAGGAAACCTGAAATTTGAAGATATCACCCAATCTGCTGGTGTTACGACCACCCGTTGGGGAACCGGTACTACCATGGTGGATATCAATCAGGATGGCTGGCTGGACCTATATGTATGTGTATCCGGAAGTGCCTTAGGTGAAGAACGGGCCAATTTGCTATATATTAATAATGGTGACAATACCTTTACCGAAAGTGCAAAAGCCTATGGACTTGCCGATACCCGCCAGGTAATGCATGCCTCTTTCTTTGATTATGACCTCGATGGTGATCTGGATGTATTTATGATTGTTAACCCGGCGGCACTAAACAACTATGTTAATACGATTCAGCCCCGAAAATTGGCCGGCGAATCTCCAAGTACGGATGTGCTTTACCGCAATAATGGAGATAATACGTTTACAGATGTCTCCAGAGAAGCCGGTATTCTGGCGGAAGGCTATGGGCTGGGACTGGCCATCAGTGATATTAATTCTGATGGCTGGCCGGATATCTATATTTCCAATGATTTTATAACCAGTGAAGTGCTCTACATTAATAATAAGAATGGAACCTTTACGAATCAGGCATCCACTTTCCTTAAACATACCAGTTATGCAGGCATGGGCAATGATGTGGCCGATATAAATAACGATGGCCTGGTAGATATTGTAGTAATGGATATGCGTCCGGAAGATAATCTGAGGCAAAAATTAATTATATCTTCCTCCAGTTATGATCGCTTTCAAATGTCCTTAAATCATAAATATGAGCCACAGTACAACCGCAATACCCTGCAACTGAATCAGGGCAATGGAAAATTCAGTGAAATCGGTTTTTTATCAGGCATCAGCAGTACCGACTGGAGCTGGAGCGCTTTACTGGCGGATTATGATAATGATGGAGACAGAGACCTTTTTGTTACCAATGGGTTTTTACGGGACCTGGGAGACCTGGATTATATCCGTTACCAGAATGTGTATGATGGGCCTATAGGATCGGATGAAGCCAAAAAGAAAAAAAAGTTAGAAGCCGTCAAAGCCCTTAAAATTGTTCCGCTCAGCGATTACCTTTTTGAAAATAAGGGGGACCTTACCTTTTCAAACCGTTCCTCCGCCTGGGGAATTGATGTGAAGGGCTTTTCTAATGGAGCCGTGTATGCCGACCTGGATAATGATGGAGACCTTGAACTTGTCATAAATAATATTAATGATAACGCTCATGTGTATGAGAATACAAGCAATCAATATGCTGAACGGAATTTTCTAAAGGTTAAACTGAAAGGAAATGCCAAAAACCGCAATGGGATCGGCACTAAAATACAACTAAAATATAAGGGGCAATTGCAGTTTTATGAGCATTTTCTCTCCAGAGGCTATGAATCATCTGTTGACCCGGTGGCTCACTTTGGACTAGGGAGAGCAAAAGAAATAGATAGTGTGGAAGTGCTATGGCCTGATGGTAAGTATCAATTGCTGACAAATGTACAAGCCGACCAAGTGTTGCAAGTAGACTATGCCCAGGCTGGAGAAAAGCCTACACTGGCTCAATATTTACCTGCTCAGGAAAATGTTTTATTTACACAACTAAGCGATAGAAGTGGACTACAATATCTGCACCGGGAAAATGAGCAGGTGGATTTCAAACGGCAACCTTTGCTGCCTCACATGCACTCTCGTTTGGGTCCGGGCCTCTCGGTGGGAGATGTCAATTCTGATGGCTTGGAAGATGTGTACATCGCAGGGGCTACCGGCTATGGGGGAGCGATGTTTGTCCAATCCCTTGATGGTGGTTTTTCCAGAGTTGCTACTTTAGGCATTGATTCTTTGTCAGAAGAAACAGGGGTATTGTTTTTTGATTCGGATGGAGACAAAGACTTAGATCTGTATGTGGGCAGCGGCGGCTCAGACCAGCTGCAAGGCTCAGCCTTGTATGGGGATAAACTCTATCTCAATGATGGAAAAGGCCACTTTTCTTTGGCACAGGGGGCTTTGCCTGCCCTAAGGGAAAGCACTTCTTGTGTGCTAGCCGCTGACTATGATAAAGATGGCGATTTGGATTTGTTTGTCGGGGCAAGGCTGCAGCCTGGCGCCTACCCGATGACCCCTCAGAGCGTACTGCTGAGAAATGAGAGTGGGAAAGGAGAATCCCGCTTCACAGATGTGACCCAACAAGTAGCCAAAGGATTGGAAAAGATAGGCATGGTCAGTGGTGGATTGTGGAGTGATTATGATGGGGATGGATGGGTGGATTTAATAGTAGCAGGAGAGTTTATGCCTCTTACCTTCTTTCACAATCAGCAAGGCAAACTAGTGCAGGCCACTTCTAGCGGCTTAGCTCACAGTTCCGGGTGGTGGAACAGTCTGGTGGCCGCTGACTTTGACAGGGATGGAGACACTGATTATATGGCAGGCAACCTAGGGCTCAACACCCGCTTTAGAGCTAGTAAGAAAGAGCCTTTGTGTGTGTATGGCGCAGATTACAACAAAGATGGGCGGATCGATCCGGTGATGAGTTATTACAATGGGGGAGAAAAGTATATTCTCCATGCCAGGGATGAGTTAGTAGATCAGATACCGGCCATGCGGGGCCGTTTTAGAAGCTACAGATCCTATGCCGAGGCAAGCTTTGAAGACTCCTTTCTGCCTCAGGAGTTAGCCGGGGCGTATGTGTTGTGCAGTGAGTGGATGGAAAGCAGTTACATAGAGAATAAAGGAAAGGGAAAGTTTGCTTTGAAGGCTTTGCCCATAGAAGCACAGGTAGCCCCCCTGTATGGAATGGTAGCAGGAGATTATGATGGAGATGGAAATGAAGATGTGTTAGCGGTGGGCAACTCGTATTCGACAGAGGTAGCCACCGGCCGGTATGATGCTTTGCAGGGGGTGTTGATGAAGGGAGATGGCAGGGGAGGGTTTCGGGTAGTGAAAGCAAGGGAAAGTGGCTTTATGGCTGACAGGGATGGCAAGGGGATGGCAAGGCTAGTGAGCGGGAAAGGCAGGGAACTGATCGTGATCGGTAACAATGCAGATAGCCTGCAGGTGTATGGGGTCAACAGGAAGGCAGCAGAGCAATTTATGGCCCAGCCCATGGATGCCTATGCAGAAATAGAGTTACAGGATGGCAGCCGTTACAGGCATGAGTTTTACTATGGTTCCTCTTATCTGTCTCAATCCTCCCGTACATTGCCTCTAAACCAGGAAATAAAAAAAGTAACGATAACTGATTTTAAAGGGAATAGCCGCATACTAGAGCATAAGCCGCAAAGTAATTCGGTAACTTTAAATAAATAAAACATATACACAGTTAATGTTATAGTAAGCCCTATGCTCTCTAATTACCTACAAACTATGTATCAAAAATTAATACTTGTCCTCTCATTATTAGTAGCAGTTACAGGAATCTGCCAGGCGCAGGATGCAGACCTTCTTTTGCTGAAAAATTACCGGCCTCAGTCCATATTTAAAATTCCGGTTACTAAAATTATAAAAGCAAAATTTCCTGTTATTGATATGCATTCACACCCTTATGCGCAAACAGATGAACAATTAGCGCAATGGGTGAAAACAATGGATGAGGTGGGCATTGAAAAATCAGTCATTTTATCGTATGCAACGGGGGCAAAATTTGACTCTATCCAGGCGAAATATGCTAAATATGGAAAAAGGTTTGAAGTATGGTGTGGATTTGATTTTACAGGTAAGGACGAGGCTGACTGGAGTGAAAAAGCGGTAAAAGAACTGGAAAGATGTTACAAAGCTGGCGCTCGTGGTGTCGGAGAATTAGGCGACAAAGGGTTAGGAGAGTTTTATTCCCGGCCTACCCCTGGCTATATACATATAGATGATCCACGCATGAAACCATTATTGCAAAAGTGTGCAGAGTTGAAAATGCCAGTTAATATTCACGTAGCTGAGCCCTATTGGATGTACGAACCTATGGACTCCACCAACGATGGCCTGATGAACGCCTATAAGTGGAGGATAGATCAAAGTAAAAAGGGATTACTGGGCCATGCAGCATTAATCAAAACATTAGAAAATGCGGTGAAAGCGAACCCGAAAACTACCTTTATTGCCTGTCATTTTGCCAATAGTGAGTACAATCTGGATATACTGGGTGCTTTGTTAGACAAATATACAAATCTCTATGCAGATATTTCTGCCCGGTATGGGGAAACCACTTCTATTCCCCGGTATATGAATGCCTTTTATAAAAAGTACCAGAATAGGCTGTTGTATGGGACAGATATGGGAATGGCCCCGGCAATGTACCGAACTACTTTCCGTATACTAGAGACACTGGATGAACACTTTTATGAATTTGAATTATTTAATTATCACTGGCCTTGTAATGGCTTTGGTCTGGATAATACCACCCTTCAGAAAATTTACAGGAGCAATGCGCTTAAAATTCTCATACATTAAGAAGGTATGCCATGTAAGTAACGCATTAGAATAAAGTATAAGCTAAAAGTTAAGGTTCACCCTATTGAAATGGATACTTGAAAAAGAGTGCTTTATTAGAACACAGGTATCAATCATGGCAAATAGAAAGCATTCGAGTTTGAAGAAGAGCGCTTACGCTTAGCGGAACGTAATGGAAATATTACTTAAGTGGCAAGGAATTAAGAATCCATGAAAGTATCGTTACGACGATGGAAACAGGATTTAACTATGAAAAGGTATCGGCTTTACTGATATCCTAGTATCGCTTCTAGAGTACCCATATTTCAACTCTATAATGACAGTAGAAATTTCAAAGATTTTAAAAATATGTCAATACCTAAAAAAAGTTTTCGCTCTCTCGAATTCTCACAATTTACCAGAGTAAATCCAGTATAAACTTATGGAGGTGGAAAGCTTTTCAACTGATAGATTAGCAAAGAGGATGAAATAGCAAAGTAGAGAATGTGGTTTTTTTAACACACTGTGGCTATAATTTTTTGTAAAGCCGAAAATAATACATCAACCTTTTACTTCCTGACCTCACGTCAGTAGCCCTTTTAAGTAGATATTGTTAAACTTACAATTACAGCATTAATCTGTATGATATCTTATTAGGTTACCTTTGTCATAGCCTTATGAACCCGCATTTATTTCCCATCCCTATTGAAGAAAAAAGAAGGCTTGCTGCTCTGCCCAAGTATGATATTTTAAATACAATACCTAAAGAAGAATTAGACAAATTAACTGCGCTAACAGCTTCAATTTTTAATGTTCCCATCGCACTTATTAGCCTCGTTGATGAAAAAAAAGGGTGGCTTAAATCTGGTTTTGGAATAAGTTTAAGCCAGACAATACACAGCGAGTCTTTCTGTCGATATACCATGATGAGCAAGCAGGTTTTAGAAGTGGAAAATATCCTCACAGATTCAAGATTTTCCGGCAGTCCGCTTGTAATAGAAGCGCCTTTCATCAGGTATTATTGCGGAGTTCCTCTCCTGAATCAAGCCGGAGATATGATAGGATCTCTTGGCATACTGGATACAGTAACACGAAAGCTGGATGACGCTCAAATGAAAACCCTTGGGCTGCAAGCTCAACAGATAGTCCATATCTTTGAATTATATCATAAGCGAAAACAAGTCGAAAAGGAAAAAAACCAATTTGCTACATCTGAAGCCTTGTTTTCTACTATTTTTCGTCTCAATCCTTTTCCTACATCTATTACCAGGCTTTCAGATGGGAAGATTTTACATGTCAATGAGCAAGGTTTAAAAGCCTTTGGATATAGTGATGAGGAGGTAATCAATCGTACCACTGCTCAATTAAACGTATGGGAGAATACCTTAGAGCGGGAAGAATTAGTGAAGCGCTTAGCTGTAGAGCATAAAGTGAATGGTTTTCAGGCTACCTTCCGCCAGAAGGGAGGCCAGCTATGGATTGCCCTTCTATCCTTAGAAGTGATTCAATGGGATGGAGAAACCTGTATCCTATGGATCATGCAGGATATTACTGAGCGCAGAAAAGTAGAAGAAGCCATTCATTCCTATACCCGGCAGCTGGAAGAGGTAAATGCAAACAAGGATAAGTTCTTCTCTATTATTGCCCATGACATGCTAAGCCCTTTAAATGGAATACTTGGTTCAAGTAATCTGCTTTCAGAGTACATGGCACACTTAAGCAAGGAAGATATACAGGAACTTTCCCGGACAATCAATCTTTCTACAGCTAATTTAAAGCGGTTGCTGAGTAATTTGCTGGAGTGGGCAAGAATGCAAATTGGGGCAATTGCTTTTGAGCCTAAACAAGTAAACCTTAGGAAGGTAGCAGAGAAGGTAATAGAACTGCTAAAAGATAATGCACATTCAAAAGTTATTACCATTGATAATAAACTCGAAGAAGATATTTATCTGCGAGCAGATGAAAATATGGCAGAGTCTATCTTAAGAAATTTGTTAGCCAATGGTATTAAATTTTCAGGTCAGGGAACAAAGATTACGCTCACGGCTACCCTTCTCCCTTGCTATGTACAGGTAAGTGTACAAGACCAGGGAATAGGCATGAGTAAAGAGCTTCAAGATCAACTGTTTAAATTTGGTATCACGCAAAGTACCCTAGGGACAGCCAATGAAAAAGGAACTGGTCTGGGACTTTTACTGTGTAAAGACTTCGTAGAAAAACATAGTGGAAGAATTTGGGTAGAAAGCCAGCCAGGAAAAGGAACTACATTTATATTTACTTTAGCTAGATAGATTGAAGATAAAATTACCTAATTAATCATGGCTTCTATGGACCATTATACATTAAGTAAGACTGATTTACAAAGACTTTATAAAGATATTTATAGTAAAGCAGATAAAATCATAGAACCCATCCTGGGCGCCATGTTTTTATTTGGACTGTTGATCGCTTTCTTTTATGACACCTGGCTCATCGCCATAGGAATAGGTAGTTTGAATATGTTAGCATATGTGATCACCAAAAAAATGTTACCGGAGTCAAACCTGTATCAGTATATCCTAAGCGTTATATCTGCTATTTTTGCAGCTCAATATATTTATCAGATGCATGGCATGGCTGAAATGCATTTCTGGGTATTTATCTCTTCTACGCTACTCATTATTTACCAGAACTGGCGATTACAACTTCCTTTGATTCTGATGGTATATCTGCATCATGGCTTGTTTGCTTACCTGCAATATAGCGGCTACAGTGAAGTATATTTTACACAACTCGCCTACATGGATTTAACAGCTTTTCTGTTTCATGCCCTCTTGGCTACAGGTGTATGTGGCATCTCAGCTATATGGGGATATACCACTAGTAAAAGAACCTTGCAGGATGCCTTAAATATCAAAACATTATCAGCATTGCAGGAAGAGCTCAGGCAAAACGCCTGCAAGATGGATGAACTTAATACGCACTTAATACAGGTCAATGAAGAGGTGCATCTAAAAAATGAAAGGTTACATGCATCCGAAGAAGAACTCAGGCAAATCAATGAAAATTTGAATGCCTTGGTAGCCCATCGAACACAAGCATTGCTAAAGCAAAACCAAAAATTACTGCAACATGCATATATCAATGCCCATAAAGTTAGAGCGCCTCTGGCTCGGATTTTAGGCCTTGTCCATCTGTTTGACTATGAAACAGAATGGAAAGAAAATGAAAAGATATTAATAGATCATCTGAATCTTTCAGCCAGAGAACTCGATAAGATATTGAAAGAAGTTAGCCTAAATCTGGAAATGGCAGAGTTTAAAGAATAACAAGCCATATAACTGGTATATATTCCTTTAGCCATTAAAATAGCCCTGCAAATCCTGAAATAGAGCTTATTATACACTACTAGAAAGGAATTTAGGGAAAATAGTTTTTCTCATTCGAACAACTTTTTGTCTGATAGTGTCTATTGAAAATGTTTTTCTGGTAATATTTAATTTATGGAGCATCAAAGGTGGCTTTGTTCGATCTGTTAATTTTATGGATCATTACCTGAATATCTGCATTCATAGTAAATCCTGACATTTGTAGTTTAACTAAGCCTACTTTTTGATAGGAGAACTCCAGGCTTCTGTTTATCTCATTTAGAAAGTGCTGGCTATCTACTTCTTTATAATAATTCACCTTCTGTACCCGCCTAATCAGCTCTTTTGCTCTGTTTGATAGAAGCTATAATTTTTTGTAGAAGACAACAAACTAGTTAGAAACTTAGTAATAAATACATACGGCATGAAGCCTTATTGATCCTTTAACTTTACTAACATGAATGATAAAGTACTTAGAAAACAGCTTGTCAGCCTGCTTGAGGGAGAAAATGCACATATATCTTTTGAGAAAGCGGTAGCAGATTTGCCCGCTCATTTGAGGGGAGTTAAACCAGCAAACCTGCCTTATAGTATCTGGCAGCTGATAGAACATATCCGCATTACTCAGTGGGATATCCTAGAGTTTTCAACCAATGCCTCCCATCAGTCCCCTAATTGGCCTGACCAATATTGGCCTTCAAAAGATGGTCCTGCTAGTGAGCAGGTATGGCAAGCATCATTGAGTCAAATAAAAAAAGACAAGCAAGCTTTTATTGCTTTACTCAATGATACTGGAAAGGATTTATTTGAAGCTTTTTCTTATGGAGAAGGGCAAAATCTACTCAGGGAAGCCCTGTTAATTGCTGACCACACCAGTTATCATACCGGCCAAATCATTATCGCAAGAAGACTTCTCGGAAATTGGCAGAGTTAAAAGTGTATTGTTGTTAAATTTGATAAAACAGTCTATCATATCGGGTATTACTTATTTTGGAACTTGTAATCTATAAAGTAGATCTATCTATACCATATTTCGCATTTGTAAAGGGTTACTATCTGTTATGCTAATGGGTCCATTGTGCTATCCTTGCCCAATGTTCTGGATGTATAACAGGTATGAAGAAAAGAGAGTAACTCAGGAAAAGAAAAGTCCTCAGCTGGAAACCACCTGAGGACTTTGATTACAAACCACCTAAAACCTAAACTTATATAAAATGATCTTGAACCTAATAGAGATACTTCTTGAGGATTAGTTAGCTACCCCACTTAAAAAGAACACTGCTTTTTGCCTTTCTTCATCCTTGCTAGATCAAAATTACCAAAGGAGTGGCAAATACAATAAACTTTTTATATTCTTATCCTACCTGCATAAGTTTCTCTGTTGAGTTGGCAAGAAATGATGGTAACATCAGCCATCATTTGGAGCAGCAGGTTGTATAACCATTAAATTCAAACAATACGCAATAAACTTTGAGAGCAAATCTTAATAGATAGAAGTGATTTTATCTCATTCGTAAAGTATATAGTACATCTATACAGCTAAAGATGATATTTACAACTAAGATACCTGAAAGTATATTTGTAAACTCTTTTCAGGTAACTACAAGCCTTAAAGTAACATCATCTAACACGCAAATTTCTCGTCCATACAACATTCAGAAAAAGCAGGTGTCTTCAAGGATGCGATTTATTGGTAATTTTTGTTTCAAAAGGAGTTAACTGATTCATAGAAAAGTTATTTCTGCTGTGTCTATGATAGCTTTTAAAGGGCATTATTACCACAGTTAGAAAATTGAAGAAATTGTGCTACAGGCATACTTTTCAATTTCTATCTTCCAGCCTTTAAAATAGTTTTTGGTTCTCTAAGCTTAGTGTTGTATAAATAGAATATACAACTTAGCTATTTATATAGAATTCAACCAATGCTTTTTATTGGGTGTATTTATGAAGGCTGGACTCACTTTTTATTGGTTACTGATTTTTTGCCTGCTAACGGCATGTCAATCAGCGAAGCCTTCCGTAAAGATTCCTATTGCAAAAGAAGGAATTCTTGATCTCCGGAGTTGGGATTTTAACAATCATGGCCCCATAGCCCTGGATGGTGAATGGGAATTTTACTGGGAAAAACTTTATGCTCCAAAGGATTTTTTACAAGCCCTTGCTGATACTGTACAAATGGTACAGGTACCAAATTCCTGGAATTCATATCATATAAATAATAAATATCTAGATGGTGATGGTTTTGCTACCTATCGCCTGCTGATTTTAGTGAGTAAAGTTACGGATGGGCAATTCTCAGTCCGTGTACCCATCATCTATACCGCTTCCAATATGTGGGTGAATGGCCAGCAGGTATATTCCTCTGGAAAAGTTTCGAACAGTCATTCTATCTCTATGCCACAGTATAAACCCGAAGTGGTAGATGTTGTGCTAAATAAAAATCCGATTGAGATTATTATTCAGGTTTCCAATTTTCATTACAGCAATGGTGGACTCAGGCAACCTATTAGGTTAGGACTTGAATCCCATATACGAGACAGCAGGCTTAAATCCATTGCCGTAGAATTCTGGTTAGAAGGAAGTATCCTAATTATGGCATTATATCATTTAGGACTTTTTTTTATCCGCAGGCGTGATTTAACCCCACTTTATTTTAGCCTTTTTTGCTTACTGATAGCCCTGCGAATTTTTATCACTGGTGAGTACACCATACATTTATTTTTTGATCCTGACTGGGATTGGGTAATCCGTCTGGAATACCTTACCTTTTTTCTGGGCTCAGCAGCTTTTGTACTATTCTTATACACAGTTTTTAATGCTGTATTTGGGAAAAGAGTTGTATATGTAGTATTTGCAATGGTAGCTATTTATGTTTTTATGGCTTTATTTACCACACCTTTCTTTTTTACTTCAGCCGTAACCTACTTTCAATTGTTTACCGTACTAATTGCCATATATGGCTTATATGTAATTATCAGGGCTTGCATACTTCATCTGGAAGGAAGTTATTCTTTTCTTTTTGGATACCTGTTTTTTGTTCTTACGTTTTTTAATGATTTACTCTATTCACACAAGATCATTTATACAGGCAATTATATTTCACTAGGCCTTTTTGTATTTATTTTTTCACAAGCTTTTTTATTAACCAGGCGTTTTTCATTTGCTTTTAGCGAACTCGAATCATCTAATAGAAAATTATTAGAAGCCAATACAATGGTAGAAGAACAGAACGAACAGTTATGGCAACTCAATTCTGAGCTGGATAGTTTTGTATACCGTACCTCCCATGATCTGCGGGCTCCTGTCGCCTCGGTCATGGGATTGATTAATATTGCCAGGCAAGACAATGATATAGAACAAAACAGGCATTGCCTGGAACTGATGGACAAATCTCTTAATAAATTAGATCGTGTGATCCGGGA
The DNA here is from genome assembly GCF_010119975.1 of Rhodocytophaga rosea. Taxonomy (GTDB): domain Bacteria; phylum Bacteroidota; class Bacteroidia; order Cytophagales; family 172606-1; genus Rhodocytophaga; species Rhodocytophaga rosea. Next base: position 8,524,353 of record NZ_CP048222.1, on the reverse strand, counting down.
TATTATTGATTATTCAAAAAATAAAAACCTGGGTTTTGATATCAAAAAAATTGATTTTAATCTTGGGTTACATGAGATTTTTGCTAGTCACGATTTTATGGAGAATGCCTATCGGATTGATAAATCAGTAGAATGGACAGCGAATGATTTTTTTTATACCGATCAGAAACGGATTGACATTATTTTGAATAATCTCATTTCAAATGCTATTCGGTATTATAATCCTTCCCAGCAACATCCTTTTATTAAAGTAAAAGTAAGCTCAGATAGTACAACAGCACTTATAGAGGTAATAGATAATGGACTGGGCATTGCCAAAGAATACCAGACAAAGATTTTTGATATGTTCTTTCGCATTAGTAATCATGGAGATGGTTCAGGCGTAGGGCTTTATATAGTAAAAGAAACTGTGCAAAAACTAAGTGGTGAAATTAGTGTAGAATCAGAACTAAATAAAGGTACGGTTTTCAGGGTAAAATTGCCAAACCTAAAATATAAAATGAATGGACTCTAGCAATATAGTTGCCAACTTCTCCCAATTTTTCGAACAAATGCAAAGAAAAACCAGGTTTGATTCTTCTTGCTTTTCGGGGTGACATAGGCATTAATTATGATCTAGTTAATACACGCTTGGTTCTTTCAGATTAAGATACATTATTAACAGATTGGTTATTGGCATTTCCCTAATAAAAAGGAGAATAAGTTAATCAACTAATGGTAATACTTGCCTTTTGTTCATATTCTTCCGGACTCATATCAGGATAAAAAGACTATTCCCTATGGGCGCAATCTTCGCCTCTCAGTTCGTTTGTGTTTTCTGTTTTACCACTCCTGCATACAATAGGAAATATTTCTTTTAGTCTCTTGGAGGGTTTTATAAGATTGTTGATAGACAAATCCCTTTTTCACAGTAGCTACTTTCCATAACGGCATTATCCTAACGGAGCTAAGGGTAAATGCTGCTTAGCATGAGTTGTAGTTATGTGTTTTTTCTTTCTTTTGCTTTAATACTATTAGCTTTCATTAGCCGGCAATCTTATTTTCGCTTAACTTTTGCCTGCTCAAATGTAGCAGGTTCGACAATTTCATTTGTTTTCACCTGTAAATTAAAATAAAAGATTACTTTTTGAAACTTTTACCATAATTTCCTGGCTTAATAATATATTGCCCTTCTATATCCTCTCTACTTGTAATGCTTTTATAGCAAATGCGTCCACTGGGAAATTGTAGAATTGGATAGCTGGATATTAAATTACCACATTTATTTCACATAACATTTATACAATTGACTTTTGCTGATTTTAGTTTAAATCCCTCATTATTAGATGGGATTGCTGATATGGGATACAGTTTCTGTACGCCTATTCAACAACAAACCATTCCCCTTATCCTACAAGGCAAAGACCTCATTGGTTGCGCCCAGACAGGAACCGGTAAAACCGCTGCTTTTCTAATTCCAATCCTGGAGCAAATTATCAGCAGCGAAGGTGGTTTTGTAAAAACACTTATTATTGTTCCTACCAGAGAATTAGCTAAACAAATTGACGGAATCATTGATGGATTAGCTTATCATTCACCGGTGCGTTCTATTGCTGTATATGGCGGAGGGAATGGCGAAGATTTCTCACAACAACAAAAAGCCCTGGATGAAGGAGCAGATATTATCATTGCTACACCCGGCCGTTTGATTGCCCATTTACAGATGGGCAAAGTAAAACTGGAAAACCTGCGCCATGTCATTTTAGATGAAGCAGATAAAATGCTGGAGATGGGTTTTTATGAGGACATCATGAGCATTATTGCCAAACTCCCCACTAAAAGACAAACATTGCTTTTCTCCGCTACCATGCCGGCCAAAATACGTACGCTGGCAAAACGTATCTTAGTGGAACCAGAGGAAATAACCATTGCAATGGCTAAACCAGCCGAAGGTATTGTGCAATGGGTATGTCATGTATACGAAAATCAGAAGTTACGTGTACTGGAACATCTTTTCAAAGAAAAGCAGGTAGAGAGTATGATCTTGTTCACCTCTCGTAAAGCCAAAGTAAATGACATTGTGGGTTCCCTCCACAGAATAGGTCTATCAGCACAAGGAATTCACTCCGATAAAACCCAGCAGGAGCGGGATGCTACCCTGAATGATTTTAAAAACCGCAGGTTTAAGATACTGGTAGCCACCGACATTCTCTCCAGAGGGATTGATGTAGAAGCCATCAGCCACATTGTCAACTTTGAAGTACCTGACCCGGAAGACTATGTACACCGCATTGGCCGTACTGCCAGGGCAGCAGCTACCGGCGAAGCCATCACCTTTGTAAGCGAAAAAGAACAATATCGCTTGGCCCGAATTGAAAAAGTACTTGGCAAACAAATTGACCAAATTGAAATACCTGAAGTGCTAGGTGAAGTGCCCAAATATAACCCAACTACTGCCAGGCCAGGTGGCAAAAGCTTTAAAGGTAAAAAATCAGGGAGCAAATCAAAGAAACCATTCAAATGGAAAAATAAGCCGGAAAAAAATTAAGGTAGTACGCATACAGTTGAAAATAGATATTTGAACTTCTTAGAATAGATATCTTTAGAGAAAGTTTTGAAATATTATTTAGTTTTTCTTTTGAGCAGGGTATCAATAAAGGATAATTGTAACATAGTTTCAGCACTTTCTGTAGTTTTCTCAAAATCACAGCTCAATCTACGCTTGAAATTAAGCCATCCATAGATTTGATACATACTCGTAGCTGTGTACACCGAGCTACTCATTTTTCCCCCTAATTGAATCATTCTGCTTTTAACTCAGCGTGAATTCGAGGGCTATCATAAGTCTCCTTACTGACTTAATGAATTTATTTGAGTAACTGCTCATTTTCATATATTCTCGCACATTGCTTATGCTTTAACTAAGTGTAGTAACCACTTTTTAATACTTGCATAATTCTTAATAGTGTCACAAGTGAAAACTGCCCTCTAAGTTGGTGGATCAACAGGTATCTTATAGAGGGCGTTTGATGCGGATCCCAGATCAAGCCCTGGTTGAGAGCTGATACCCATTGCCTCTGTTAGGATTTCGTACTCCTCTTTTAAACGAGAGGCTTTTTTCTTTAATTGATACATTTCATCTTCCTAAGGCTTACATTTACCTGGAAATCTATCTCACAATCCTGTATTAGTTGTCGCTTCCATCGAGTAAAGCTTCCAATAGTGGTACCTAAGTCTCTCGCTATTTGGCTTTTGTTACTATTTTTTGTGCCAGTTTAATAGCTACTTCTTTAATTCCTTTTGGATATGTTTTTCTACTAGGCATCCTTATTATTATTTAGTTGTTAAATTAAGGATTAGCTTGACTTCTAGTACTTAATTAACGGGAGAAGATCAATAGATCTATTTTCAGTCTTCTTCAGATTTTGTTTGACAGTTTTTATGTCAGATACAAACATAAAAAAGTCCTTCGTCATACTTTTAAGTTACCTGAAAAGGGAGTTATTTTAACTGACCAGATAAATTAAGTAGCATTTTATGTATTGCTGGCAACTTTTACACTTAATATAGGTTACACAATGCCTTGTGCCAGCATAGCATCAGCCACCTTGACAAAGCCTCCAATATTGGCTCCTTTTTCATAGTTTATATAGCCATCTTTTTCTGTGCCATACTTGACACAGATAGAGTGGATTCTTTTCATGATCTGCTGTAATTTCGCATCCACTTCTTCTCTGCTCCAGGAATAGCGCTGTGAATTCTGTGACATTTCAAGACCTGACACAGCCACTCCGCCGGCATTCGATGCCTTACCGGGAGCATATAAAATTTTAGCTTGACTGAATGCTAAGATAGCTTGAGGCGTACAAGGCATATTGGCCCCTTCAGCTACACAGATACACCCATTGGCTAGTAAGGTTTTCGCATCCTGTTCATCTAACTCATTCTGGGTGGCATTGGGAAAAGCAATGTCAGCTTTGATCTTCCATGGCCGCTCACCAGGGTAAAAGGCACACCCATATTTTTGAGCATATTCTTTAATTCTGCCCCGGTTCCCTTCTTTTAGCTCCTGAATATAGATTAGCTTTTCCTGATCAATTCCATTAGGATCATAAATAAACCCTTCAGAATCAGACATGGTCACTACTTTGGCTCCTTCACTTATACATTTTTCTACCGTGTATTGCGCTACATTACCTGACCCTGAGATCAGCACTGTTTTACCTTTTAAGGATTCTCCACGGGTAGCTAACATATCTAAAGCAAAATAAACTACCCCATAGCCGGTTGCCTCCGGACGGATCAGGCTGCCTCCCCAATCCTGGCCCTTTCCTGTTAATACCCCTGTAAACTCGCCTCTGATCCGTTTGTACTGCCCAAACAGATACCCTACTTCTCTAGCGCCTACACCAATATCGCCTGCCGGCACATCTATGTCAGCCCCCACATGGCGGTATAACTCGGTCATAAAGCTTTGGCAAAACTTCATAATTTCGTTATCTGATTTTCCCTTGGGGTCAAAATCTGCTCCTCCTTTGCCTCCACCCATCGATAAGCCGGTCAAACTGTTTTTGAATACCTGTTCAAAGGCCAGGAATTTAAGAATATTCAGATTTACCGAAGAATGAAAACGAAGACCGCCTTTATAGGGGCCAATAGCACTATTCATTTGAATGCGGAATCCCCGGTTAATTTCCACCTCTCCTTGATCATTCAACCAGGGTACGCGGAACATTATCACACGTTCTGGTTCAGCGATACGTTCCAGGATTTTAAATTTTCTGTATTTCGGGTGGACTTCTGTAAAAGGAATGATTGTGTCTGCCACTTCCTGGACAGCTTGTAAAAATTCAGGTTCATGAGGATTGCGGGCTTTGATTCGTTCCATGAACGCTGTAACCGATGCATGCATATATTTTATTTATAGTAAACTAAATATGATAAAAACTGCTTGATAATGGCAGCCAGCCCTTTCCTATGTTTTCAATTAACCTTTTGATACAGGTTGCTTTAATTGAGCGATTCCAGAGGTCTGTGACGTAATATTTTATTGTCTACTGAATAACGGCCCGGCCCTACAATCATAAAAAATAGGAGCAGTCCTGTAACTACTAAGGAAAGCCAGAGTTCTGTATTTTCTACAAACATCCCTCGTCTTAAATTCACTATGATTAGGGCAGTAATAAGAATTGGCAACTGGAATAAAAGAGACAATCGGGTTAAAAATCCAAAGACAATCATTGTTCCCCCTACCATATGCACTGTACTGGCAAGCAGAGAAGCCTTATGGGCAGATAATAGAGTCTGGCCAGATGCAAAATAATAAAACACATCGCTGGTATGCTCTATAAATAATAGACCTTTGACAAACAAAAACAGGCCTAAAAGGATGCGTAAGCCATCCATCCAAAGAGGATTACTTGCGCTGTTACTCCGTGTCGGGTGTCGAAGTGAATGTTCTAAATTCATGGCGTGCAAGATTTAAAAGAATGTGTAAGATGATACTAACAAGATTGCTATGTGTAGTATAGGATTATGCTATATACGTAAAAATTTTTATAATTGTTAATTTACAATTGTAAAAATTTATTGTAACTTCCTGATACCTTTCAAGAAAATTTTGAGCAAAATCTTTATTGAGTATAAGCAACAGCTACAAAAAGGAATGAGGTTAAACGATTAGACTTTGTAAACAAGCTTATATCATTATAAGAGCTCCTGACAAGAAGAGTAAAATAACAACTCTTCTTATCAGTCCCACTTTATAAATATGATGTGCTATGAAAATTCTTATTGTAGAAGATGAGTCTAAATTAGCCTTGAATTTTAAAAAAGGGCTAGAGCAACAAAGCTATGAGGTAGAAGTGGCGATAGATGGCTTGATGGGGAAAAGCATGGCATTAGGAAATACATATGATATAATTATCATGGATGTCAAACTACCTAAAATGAATGGCTTTGAGCTGATAAAAGCTTTACGTTGTGCTAAGCTGAAAATTCCTATATTGATGATAACCTGCTTAGCCTCCATAGAGGATAAATTGAAAGATTATGAATCCGGAGTGGATGCCTATCTTATAAAACCTTTCACAATGGGCGAATTAGTAGAAAGGCTGCAAGCTTTGTATAAAAAAAGGTACGATATACCGGAAGAAGAGAGAATTCTCAAATTAGCTGATCTCCAAGTAAATTTAAACAGTAAAATGGTTCAGCGGGCAGGCACGGAACTTGATTTAACTGCTAAAGAATTTGCATTACTGGCGTATCTTTTAACCAATCAAGGCAACCTCGTATCTAGAGCAGAAATTGCAGAGAATGTTTGGAAAAATAGCTTTGATCCATCCAGTAAAGTGATAGATGTATATATAAACTTTTTGCGAAAAAAAGTAGATACAAACTTTCCTGTGAGATTGATTCATCCGCTAGCAGAAAAAGGGTATCTTATGAAACAATAAAACAGGTGGCATTACCTGGTATCAACTAAACATATAGTATATGTCCTTTATTAGTACATCATTGGAGCAAGCTTCTAGCTGGGAGGATATATGTTTTCCAATAGAGGCTGTAGAACTGTCTTCATTGCTTCCGGAAGGCTATCAACTACTTGCTACAGATAGACAAATAGCCATCATAGGAGACTCACATCTGGGAGGCAAAGATATTTTTGCTTTGCAAAGTAAGGAGTATAGTTTGATACCTAACAGTTTGATCCGGTCCGTTATTGATGATTGTATCAGCGGTTACTCGCTAAATATACGCTATACCACACAAGGGGAATTTAGTATTGCTATTATTCTGCCTGAAAAGGTGAATATGGGTTCAGAACAGCTTTACAAATCTGTAATTATAAATAATTCCTATAATGGAAAAACGCCTTTTACTATACAAGGCACATCTATTGGGATGTATAATGAAAAAAGAGTGCGAAGTAGTTATTATCGGGAGATTTGCAGTAACGGACTTATGGGTTGGGTAGACGATTTTATTAGTATGCAGGATTATCTGAACTGGCTAGCCGCTGGTCAACCTAAGAAATCTAAGGATAGACAGCAACAAGTGAGCAAAGAAATAAAAGAGGATATCCCAAAAGAGGAATTACTGCAAAAAAGATTTTCTCATAAAGGGTTAAAAAATGAATGGTTCAAAGAGTACCTAGCCAAAGAGCTGCACAACTTTCTGAATTATCCTAAATCGTTAACTGCTCAGGTGTATAACCGCTTGTCAAGTAAACCTGTTTCTAAAGAGGCAGAATCAATTATAACAGATATTGGGGTACCCAGGATGCTTGCTAAACAAGCCCAAGACCGGTTACGAAGAGAGGAAAAATTACTTAGTGTTAAACCCAATCTATGGTTAGTATATAATGCTGTAAATTATGCCTTATTCAATAGCCGGAGTTCCTTAACCATCAATGATCGATATAAGCTTGATGAGTCGGCTTTACATTATTTAACAACCCAAACGATCTGACTAACTTTTTGTTGCAAGTCAATAATGGGTAATATTATTACTCAGAAAGATAATGCACCTAAGTATTGGGCATAGGAAGTAAATGTTGATTAATCAGGTAGCAAAAAATAAGAGATAGAAATCAACCAAGATTGATTTTTGTTGTTTTGTAAATTTACTTAAGTACTGCTTTCTGATTAAAGAATTTAAATTTGACAACGTATTTGGGAATTTAAAAGGCTTCCTATCTTTAGATACCCTACGTCACTTGAAATCCCTCTTTTGGTTAGCTTCTAATGCTGAATTTCAAACCAGCTCTCTTTCCGTCCTCTAATTTTAAAGTAGAAGCTCACATTTTGATTCGGCTCTGTTTATGGAGTAACAAAAAATAGAATAAATAACGTTTCATTCAGCATAGCCCATTCCTTTATACTTTATAAGTTTGTATATGAAACTTTAAACAGTTTCAACTTTTATTTTTTTATCAATCTGAAATTAATCAATTTTTTCTCAAGGAGACCGAACGAGGGTATAACTCCCTTTTTATATACCATTCAACGCCTTAAATTAATGGGTAAAAAAGTTAAATTAGCTTAAGGATTTTTCTCTAATACTCGGATTACTTTCCTATATGGCCTATGCAAAATTGTTCCAAGAGTATTTTTTTGGGGAGTATTTGGCTCACCTGCCAAGTTTTCCTCTACTGCCTTGTGACTGCTGAGAGCCTGGCACAGGACCAAGCGAATGTCCTTTGGTTAACAGATGATAGTTTACAGAAAAATCGCTCACCCTATTCCCTCTATACAATGCCCTGGCGGTTTATGGCAGGAGATAGTTTGCAATGGGCAGCCCCTTCTTTCAATGACCAGGACTGGCCACTTACCAGAACCAGCTATAGTATAGGGAATACGCCTGCCGGATGGCAAGGGATAGGCTGGTTCAGGCTTCATTTCGATGTGGATACATCTATGGTAGGAAAATTACTGTCTTTCCGCATCAGCCACATGGGGGCCTCAGAGATTTACCTGGATGGAAAGCGTATTGGCGGGTTTGGTAAAGTTGGATATTCCTCAACAGAGCAAACCTACTTTCCCGACTATGAACCCATTGCTTTTAGCCTTGAGCAGCCTGGCAAACATGTACTGGCGGTAAGGACATCAGAATTTCATAGCTATCTTATTCGTAGAATACGGTACAGGCAGGGATTTACTATCTGGATCGCTCCCTACGAACAGATGAACCGGTATATCAAAAATATGGTGCGGAGCGATGGATTAAGTCTGGTTCCGGGTGTTGGTTCCGGGATTCTTGCCCTGTTGCACTTATTTCTTTTTTTATTTTATCCGGCTAAGAAGTCCAATTTGTACTTTAGTGTCTGTCTTAGCTTTTTTTCAGCGGCTGCTTTACTGGTTTTTCTGGAAGGCCAAACCACTAACCTCAGCCACCACCAGACTATTTTTTACCTAATCCGATCCGTAAATTTTGCGTTTAACATCTCTTCTGTGGCTTTTGTCTATTCCGTTTGTTACGGAAGGCAATCCTGGCCAATTGCCATATTCTATGGGATAGGGATTACGCTATTTGGGCTGATTGTGCAGCTACCCTTCTGGCCATTTAACGATGTATTGTGGCTGGGGTTTCTTGGACTAAGTACCCTGGAAGTTTTACGGGTTGTCTCTATTGGAATGATACGCAAACAACCCGGTGTATGGCTGATTGGTGTAGGGATGCTGGCAACAGCTTTTGTCTATTTTATGTCAGCCTGGAATGTGCTTGGGTTGTTGCCAAATAACCCATCAGGGCAGGGCCTGTTCATGTCTATGGGCTTTCTACTAATGCCATTCACCAGCTCCCTTTACCTGGCCCAGGATTTTGCCCGCACCAGTATAAATCTGGAAGTGCAACTCAAACAAGTACAAACACTTTCAGCTCAGACACTAATCCAGGAAGCTGAAAAACTAAGGTTGGTGGCTATTCAGAAAGAGGAACTTGAGCAAACCGTTCAGGAGCGAACAAGTCAGATACAGCAGCAGGCCGACAAACTCCGGAAAGTAAATGAAACCAAGACCCGCTTTTTTACCAATCTGGCCCACGAATTTCGCACTCCACTCACTTTAATAGTAGGGCCGGTCGAACAGATACTGGCCAGAAGCCAGGAACCTTCTACTAAACAGCAGGCGAGCCTGTTGCAGACAAATGTCCGGCGATTGCTCAGGCTGGTGAACCAATTGCTGGATTTAAGTAAGCTGGAAGCAGGTAAAACCAGTCTGGTGACCAGTAAAGGAGATTTAATTGGTTTGGTGAAAGGTATGTTACTCTCGTTTGACTCGCTGGCTGTACAAAAACAAATTACCCTGCAATTGCACACTGATCTTGAACAACTCATCATGGAACTGGACAGGGATAAATTGGAGAAGGTATTTTCAAATCTGTTTTCCAATGCCTTGAAGTTTACTCCCGCCGGAGGAACTGTGTCTGTTAGCATCTCAACAGAACAAAATGGTAGCAAACCTTGGGTACAAGTGGCTATTCAAGATACTGGCAAAGGCATTCCGGCAGAAAAAACCCCTTATGTATTTGATCAATTCTATCAGGTGGATGCTTCCCATACACGGGAGCACGAAGGGTTTGGCATTGGACTAGCTCTGACTAAAGAATTGGTAGAATTACATGGAGGCCGGATTTCTATCACCAGTACTGAAAATCAGGGTACACTGGTTACAGTGCGGTTGCCAGTATATCAGCAGAAATTGGATACCGCTCAATCTGAAATAACTACTGCGTTTGAAGAGCAGGCAAGGATTACCCCATCTGAAGATCTTGAATCATTGCCAGCTGAGGAAATAACTAAAATATCTGAGCTGAGTGAAACCCCTGATGTACCTGCTTTGCCGCTTACCGGTGAGTTGCTCATTATTGAAGACAATTCAGAAGTGCGCCGGTTTATATGTTCCTCACTGGAGCATCAGTACCGGATCTGGGAAGCAGAAGGAGGAGAAGAAGGTATTAGCCTTGCCAGGCAGCATATACCGGATTTGGTGATAACAGACCTGATGATGCCCCGGATGGATGGCTACCAGGTGTGCCGGGAATTAAAACAGGACCAGCGTACCAGTCATATTCCCGTGCTGATGCTTACCGCCAAAGCCGACCTGGATAGCCGGATTGAAGGCTTGCAAACCGGGGCAGATAGTTATCTGGCAAAACCTTTTCACCAGCGGGAACTACTGGCTCAGATTGCTAATTTGATTACCACCCGTCAGCAGTTACGGGATCGATATAGGAGAGAAAATGTATGGCAAACCAACGAAAGTGAACTGCCCTCCCAGGAGCAGATTTTTCTAGACAAGGTCAAAGCTTTTATTGAAGCCCGTTTGTCGGATGAGCATTTTGGAGTGGATCAATTGAGTGAGGAAATGGCCATGAGCCGAACACAGCTTCACCGAAAGCTTAAAGCCCTGATAGATTACTCACCCGGAGACCTGATACGTCTCATCCGCTTGCAGCATGCCTTAACTTTATTGACTCACAATGTTGCCTCAGTCTCAGAGGTAGCCTATCAGGTGGGCTTTGCCAATCCGGCTAGTTTTTCAGCCAGTTTCTCCCGCCACTATGGCTTTTCGCCACATGAGGCAAAGAAGAAAGCAGATTCTCCTGCTTCATAGAACTTACTAATTTATCTCCCGACAGGTATTAAAAAGCCCATTACTTCTCAAGAAATAGGAATTGCAACGTTTTCGTAAGTCTTTGCAACATTTTCGTAAGCCGGTTTCTGACCATTTTCCTTCCTTTGCTATATACAGAGCGATTCATGTATAGCTGCTAATAATATGGTTTTGCTATATACTATATATGATTTTCTCTTTTACCTGCTTTTTTATTCCCTGATTAAAGAACTACACCATGAAAACTGTATTGTCCCTGCTGCCCGCCATTATTGCCATCAGTACTATGGCATTTTTGTATACCCCTTCAAATGTTCTTTGTTATATCAGTAATAGCCAACCTAAGCTTACTGACGAAGCCAAGGAACAGCGCAATAAAGCAACCGCACTGGCTAGTGTACGGGCTGTGGCAGCGAATCAAATAGATGAAGCGCTAAAAGATTGTGCACCCGACATAATTAATTATGGAAATGGCAGCATTCCACCAGCACATGGTCTGGAAAAGAACAGAGCCGGATTAAAAATGGCTACTACAGCTGTACCTTTTAACGGGAGCGAAAACCTGATGGCCGTAGCTGATGGAGAATGGGTGATGGTATGGGGAAAGTTTTCCGGTTCCTGGCAAAAAGACATGATGGGCCAAAAAGCAACAGGCAAGCCCTACCAGAAAACAGATGTAGAGATATTCCGATTCAATGAAGCAGGCCAGATTACTGAGCATCATAGTGTACAATCTTTCTATGAAGTAGCCCGTCAGATTGGATTACAGCTACCCAATTAGCGCAATTCGTTCACTATTATTCTTACCTGACCAAATCATTATGACTTAGGATGAAATTTCAATGCCTTACACCTCTCTGTTTTCAACAAAAATACGCTCCCTATGAAAAGAAACTACTTTCTTAGTTCGCTGCTACTGATGGCAGTGGCTCCTTTTAAAACATTTTCAAAAATCCCATCCTTATTTGGACGCCCCACTAAAGGAATTAAAATTGCCCGGGGTGAAGGAAGAATACATGGCCATATTCAAACCAGAGGAAGATTGCCTGGGGTAGTAGATGTAAAAGTATCAGGCAGTGATACCGAAGGCAGTTTTGCTGTGTTTGAACAAACTGTATTGGCCAAAGGCGCTAGTGTACCTTTGCATTTCCATCCGGCGCAAGACGAAATGTTTTATGTATTAGAGGGCTCTTACCGGTTCAAAGTAGGCGATGAACTGTTTGAGCTGCAGGCTGGGGACAGCGTTTTTCTTCCCCGGAAAATTCCACATGCCTGGATGCTGTTGTCGGAAAAAGGAACCACACATGTATTGGTTCAGCCGGCAGGTGAGCTTGAAAACTTTTTTGTAAAAATGAAAGCAATCGATCATGTTCCAACGCCGGAAGAAGTTGCCAAAATCTCTGCCGAAAGCGGCATGACGGTAGTAGGTCCGCCATTGAAATTAGAGTAAACAAGCCTGACCATCGGTTAAAAATAAGTCTTAGGCAAAGTACGCTTCATATACACCAAATCTCCTGCTTATTATTTCTTATTTCCAGGTTAACACATACATCAGCAGAAGTGTTCCTAAATCCTATTGATGTGAGTAACCGAATGGTGCATCCTTCCTTTTAACATATACCACTATGAAACAGCTATTTGTAGGGCTATTGTTATTGCTATGTGTCATTGTGCAGGCACAGCATCAGCCACCAAGCCCGGAGCAAATCCGTTCTACCATTGCAAAATTGATAACTGATCTTGGAGTTCCGCCAGAGCCGGTGGCGAAAGTTGAAAACCATTTTGTAACCAATGGCAGTGATTCTATTCCCATCCGTATGTACGAACCTGTTTCCGGGAAACGCCTGCCTATTCTTTATTATGTCCATGGCGGAGGCTGGGTAGCCGGTGACCTGGATACACATGATAATATTTGCCGCTACCTGGCTAACCATCTGCAAGCCATTGTAATTGCTGTCCATTACCGCCGTCCACCAGAATATAAGTTTCCTGCTGCTTTTGATGATAGCTATACAGTGCTGAAGTGGATTGATACCCATACAAACAAACTGAATGGAAACGGCAATCTGATTGTAATTGGAGATAGTGCCGGCGGCCAGTTAGTGGCTTCCCTATGCCTGGTCAATGCAAAGGAGAAAAAGCCTGTTCCTATTCTGGCACAGGTGTTAATAAATCCTGGTGTCAACTTCTCAAAAGGTTCTGTTGCCTATACAACGCCTCCCAGGTTCATTGATTTTTACCTGAATGAAAATGACAATACAAATGATATACGCATTTCGCCCAGATTGGCAGAAAATGTAAGGGGTGTTCCGCCAGCTATTATTGTAGTAGGAGAACACGACAAAATAAGAAATGACGGTGAGTTTTACCATCAGAAACTGCTAAACGATGGTGTCAAATCCCTTCTTTATATTCAGCCAAATGCAGGACATTTACGAGAACACTGGTGTGCGGCAGATCAAATAGCCAAACCAGCCATAAATTTTGTGGTGGAAAACTTGCAACAATGGCTTTTGAAATAAAGGAGAGCTTAAAAGTGAATTTAACCATTGCATGGGCAATACCTAAATTTAAACCATAATTGGAATTGCCGCTTGTCTCTTTAAAATTACTTACTGGCAGGTATAGGTTTTAAGGTTATTGTATTGTATATTGAGTTGATCATCAAGCCTTTAATTTCTAATAATAAATTCTGCATATATGATCTATTTGCTGGCAATCAAACGAGTATAAAAATATGATCAGTAAACCAATCCTGCCACGATACCTGGCTATTATAATCTGCTTAATTGTACTGAGCAGCTTGTCCACCCGGAAGATTTTCAGCCCTTCTCAGTCTCAGCAGACAATCGCTTTAGTTAATGGGCAATGGTTTACCGGCAAAGGTTTTGAATCCCGTACAGGATATAGTGTCAATGGCCGGTTTACGTTTAAAAAACCAAAACAAATTGACCAGACAATAGATTTAGCCGGTACCTGGCTGGTGCCTCCTTTCGGCGAAGCACATAATCACAATATTGATGGCGTGGTAGAAGAACGGAGTAAAAAGGCGATTGAAAGGTATATGGCCGATGGCGTGTTTTATGTAAAAATTCAGGGAAACTATCCTTTAACAGATGAGCAAAAAAACCGGCTTCAGATCAACCAACTACAAGGCCCCGATGTGGCGTTTGCACATAGTTTTTTCACCGTAACAGGCGGCCATCCTATGTTTATGCATGAAAATATTTTGCTCTCCCAGGGATACTACCCCGGATTTACCAAAGAGAATCTACAGAACAAACTCTACTTTACCATTGAATCAGAAAAGGACCTGGAAGACAAATGGCCACAGATACTTGCCCTACACCCTGATTTCATCAAGACAAATTTGTGGTGTTCCGATGAATTTGAGAAGCGAAAAAATGATCCGGCTTATTTGGGACGCAAAGCGCTCGATCCACGTCTGCTTCCTAAGATCGTTGCCAAAGCCCATGCTAATAAATTGCGGGTATCTGTGCATATCACTAATGCCGCTGACTTTCACAATGCCCTGCTGGCAGGAGTAGATGAGATTGCTCATAGTGCCACTACGGGTTTGTTTAAAAATATTGAAGAGCGGGGCTCCGATCCGAGAGTATTGGGAAATAGTGAACTGATGGTACGATTGCTCTTGGAAGCTACTAATTCTGCGAATAAAGGAAATGCAGCTTATATACCCATTTCTGAAGAAGATGCCAAACTAGCAGCCAAACAAGGAACGATTGTAATTACTACTATGGGTCTTATCTCCAGGTCGCCGGAGCCTGTCCGCATCGCAGCAAAATCCACAATGGCCGCCCATATAAAGCTTCTCAGCGAAAATGGCGTTAATTTGGTTATTGGCAGTGATAATGTCATGGACACATCTGTTAAGGAATTGGAAGGGCTGAAGTGGCTAGGTGTTTTCGATAACCTTACACTACTGAAAATGTGGGCAGAAGATACCCCTAAATCTATTTTTCCTGATCGCAAAATCGGTAGGTTACAGGAAGGCTATGAGGCCAGCTTTGTGGCTCTGGACGGAAACCCCTTGGAAGATTTACAGAATATCCGTAAGATTAAACACCGTTTTAAGCAGGGTGTTGTTTTAGAAAAATAGAGCTGCCCATTAGCTTACTAAATAGCATTCATTTCCCTTTCTCACCCAATCTGCCAGACCTTTTCCATCTATGAACCAAAAATTACGCTCTGTAAGAAAGCTCAATAGCAATGGAATTATTGATCAAATATCTACAGTTATTGAGTAGCTTGTAGGATTAAATAAACAAATACATGCCGAACGATACTTTTTCCTTCTGTGTGTTTCACCCTAAGCAGTGTATCTATACCCAAGTCTTTTTCAAATGTACAAGCCACTCAGAATATTGCTTTGATTAATGGGCAATGGTTCACCGGCAAAGGCTATTTACTACTTCTGTTAATTCAAAATTAACTATCCGTTCATGTACTTTATCCTGCTTTTCCCGAAACGTATGGGATTTTATTTCTTCTGTGTCTAACAGGATAGTAACTAGTGGAACATTGCCCCATACCGCTAAATACCTGCCGCTCTTTCAAACATAGCCAAGGTCTTATTTTCGGCTATGACCATCGCATTTTCTTGTATTTCAATCACATGACCAAGACTCTGGTAACCATCACAGGTAATTAGATCGCCATCAAAGTTGACTTTCTTTTGCAAATTAAGTTCATCGTTGCGTTTACAAGATAATAAGCTAATGAGGATGAAAAATATGATGAACCCAATTTACAATTGCTTATCATTAGAATTAGAGAAACCTGATAAAAGTAGATTAAAAGACTTCTATTAGCTACGCATAAAATGACAAGATGATAGTAAGAGCATTATGGAAGCTTTTTCTCCGAACTATGCCACCCAGACGAGCAGACTCCAAAGGCAAGCCAATAGGCTAACAATGATTAGCGTCCACATCAGAAAAGTTAGAAAAGAATAATTGGTAGCAAGAAAAAAAGCGGCAACAGTCAGGCCGATGAATAGTTCAAAGTATCCCAAGCCAATAAATAACATAAAGCCCGTTCCAACGAGCTAATTGCGATTATCCTGGTAATTGATGCCACCGCAAAGCACAGAGATTACTGCTATGATGCTGCCTACACTTCCCATCACCATGCGCAAAAGCTGCCACCAATGGCTTCCCGGTGCCCAAGCAAGTGTCAAAAATGCCTGTAAAAGTCCTGTCAACGGTAAAAAATACCCAATCGTTTCCAATTGTTTATGACCTGCTTCGGTTGGTGGCTCATTGCGCGATACCAGTCATGCTATAAGGAGCCATACCAATCCCCAAGCCAACTCCGGTCCTTGCTACGTATCGGTTTAGCATGGATAGGAAGTCTAAAAATTTACCATTAAATAGCTTTTGAGACAATTTTAAGCTAATTATCCCAAAAACGTAATATGCTATGGATGCAAGGCTTCTAGTTGCTTGTTCAGGACTTCAAAAAGCACTGTGTTTCCATCTTGTTGATAAGTGGAAAGGTTTTTAGTGAAGCTGTCCAGATCATATAAGAAGGCCTTGAGGAAATCCGCTTTCAGTTCGGTAAAATGCCTGCCATATCCAAGTTTGTCGATGTAGGCGGCATTCATAAACTGTTCAAACTGATTTTGTAGCGGGAATGAATACACGGGTTTTTTGAGGTAAACCGCTTCTGAAATAAAGGAGAAACCCCCGTTGGCAATCACCGCTTTAGCTCCGGCTAAGTCATTTACAAAGCCATCTTCGCTAAACAGTTTGAAGATAACGTTTTTGTCCTGCTCATCTTTATTGAACCCGTACACATAAAAGTTGATATCCCGAATCTGATGCAGAATTTTCTTAATACCATTAAGTGAACTGGAGGTTTGATATACTAAAATATGATCCCCACTGCTAACCTGCGCCTTACAGATTGCCTCTCGAACGATGGGAGGCACTAGCGATGTGTCTTTCTTTTTGAGGGGAGCATCAAAGAAACTGGAGATAAAGTAATGTTTGGCGCCCGGTACCTTTGCATGGACAATTGACTTCGCCAATCGATAATTGTTCTTCTCCTCGGAAGGAATTTCGATGTCTAATGCGCAGCGGTCCATCACCTGCATGTTGTCGATGCTAAGCAGTGGAATCTGGTGTTGCTTGGCAAAAAAGTACGTAAAGGATTCAAAGTCACTAATCACCACATCGGGCTTGAAGTTCTTGTCCATCAGTAAATACTGCGAAAAATTGTGCAGCAGGTTGGTGGGTGCCGTTTGCAAGTTGAGCAGAAAGGTGCCTAATTTGGATACCTGCGCATTTTTATAGGCAAAGTGAAGTCCTTTGATTTCGTGTACCCGTTTGGGGAAAGACTTTGTTAGAAACTGGTATGCGCGGGAACTGCTCACCACCTGCACGTTATGCTCTTTTAATAGAAAGTCAATGACAACTTTGCTGCGGGTGGCGTGGCCCATTCCTTCGCCGGGTACTCCGTATAATATGTTCACTGTGTAGATTGTTTATATTACTCATTTGTTGGCAGCTCGAAGGCAACTGTGGGCTATCCCATGTGTGTTTCTGCTTGCGCTGAGCTCCTAGATTACTAAAACCAAAATAAAGAAGAACAATGAAGATAAAAGCATTAACTAGTAAGTATTCATTACAAGCGCTATCAAACAAGGCACAATTATGCTTTCACAAATCCAATATGATGGTAAAGTTGGGTGATGTGCCCATTTTGAAAACAATCTTCATTAATTAAGTATGATTAGTGGCCTGATATATTCATTATATTATAAAGTTTACTTCTCGTTCCTATTTCCTGCAAGTGAAAAATTAGGTCGCAGCATTCTTCTGTAAGCTTGTTTTACATCCTTAAATTTAATTTCTAACTCTTTAATATCTGCGTCTTTATGATTGTCTGGATTGACTCAATACTCAAATTTATGGTCATAGACATTTGATAATCCTTCATCAATTGTCTCATAGGAATAGCGGCGGCTGACCAGTATTTAGCTAAAAGCGCTTCTCTTTCCATATTTACTGAACTACCTTTTTCTAAGGCTTTGTAATATAAAAAGGTTTCATCAAGTGCATTTGAAATTGCCCTAAACGCGGTGTCTTTAGTTCTTGTCTATCCTTAAAAATCGTTCACTTGACACAATTGTTTGTATCAGTCCGTTTAAGATTTCTTTTATCATATGTGTCGTACTATAAAATTGCTTGTACGTCCCGATTTGATTTGGACCCAAAATCAATAAGTTTTCGCAAATACTTAATAATCAATTGGTTAATCAGGCTATTTTATAATTTAGTAATATATTAGAAAGTTAATAATGTATTACTTTATAGGTAGTTACATCCTGTAATTGATTTTAGGCCCGAATAGGGTGTCCCAACCATTAAACCAATATTACCATAAGATTCTTTAAATTGTTACGGCCATGTGTTGATAACCTTTGAAGCGCAGATGCTACTGCAAAGGGTAAAATTACTCTCTCTGCAGGGGCAATTCATTATGATAAGACAAGTTAACGGATTAAATCAGGTAGTGCTACCTATTAGTCAACTTAACCCGGGTGTATACCTTGTGGAAATTTATACAGAGATAGGGATAAAGAAGTTGATTCTCTTACAGACCCTATTCAGTTGTAATAATGCCCGTGGCTGTTGCACAACGTACAGAAGGATAAAATAAAGGGCAAGTTCTTGCCCAAGAGGGAGGACTTGAGCTTTGGCTCTTGGATGGTTAAAGCAAGTAATTAGCTTTTGCAGATTATAGGCACAAGCGGCCATAAGCATCATTTTGTGAGCGGCTTGTTTGCCTTTTGCATTGCTTCTTTTCATGCCATAATAGTTAAGTAAACTGCCAAAAACAGGTTCTACCGTGGCCATTCTGCGTCTTTTCATTCTCTTGCCTTCTTTGCTTTCTATGCGCTGCTGCATACGCTGATGATAGTGACGATAGACACTGAAAGTGAGGCTTTGTCGCCTTTTATTGCCACAACATTGCTTTTTAAAAGCACACACTCCACATTCTTTTACTCTGGCATGGTAGTAATGAGTGGCAAAGCCATTTTCCATTCTAATACCATGATAGTAGAGCAGTTTTTCATTGCGGCATACATAGGCATTCTTTATAGCATCATACCTAAATCCTTCTCTTCATTGACCCGATTCCGTGGTCAATTGGGATGATAACTACCAGGTAAAGAAATGAAGCCTTTAATATGGCGTGCCTCTAAAGAAGCATGGAGCCGATGCTCAGGCACGTAGCAGGTCCATTCTGGCCTGAGCCAAAGCCTCCATCGGCTAGTAAATATTGGATCGGTAGCCCGTAGTGATTTAGTGTATATGATAGCTTGTCTACAATAGGTAGTAGATGTTTAGAATCACGTTCATCGGCCAAATTTGCCTCTATATGCGTAATTACATGTTTATAGGAATCTACAGCCATGCTAGACAGATAATATAGGCGAGAGGGCTTACCAGGCTTTTGATTGATACGTGCATCATTGTCTGTCAGACTTTGATGAGTCGTGTTGTTTCTTCCTTTCTTTGTAGGCTTTGCTATTTTCTCCATAGCAGTGAAGGGAGGTTTTAACTCTGAAAGATCAGCAGTGTCAATTTGTTTAGCCTCTCCCTTGAGTAACTGCCATGCTAGTATAGCTTTTCGCTTAAAGGTATCTAATGAGGCATTTGCCTCAACAAAAGCAGCGTCTACTACCTGTGTATGCCCACTAACTATCCCTGCTTCTACACACTTAGAGAGTATCCTCTGAAAACAAGCTTCAAACACACTACTTGGTAATCGCTTCCGTGTACGGGATAAAGTACTGTGACGGACCTAAGATGAAATCTTATTTCAGGTCCAGGTAAACGCTCCCCAAGCCGATAATCTAGGAAATAAAGAATATCTAGTCGCATTTGACTCTTTTTGATAAGAGCCCGCTCGGAACACAAGTTTTCAAAATGGGCCACCAATTGTAACTTGAAAAATACGACTGGATCTATTGACTTTTGCCCACACTTGCCATAATAAGGGGCTACCGCTTTGTGTAAGAAGGTCAAGTCTAACAACGGCTTTAAACGTCGGTAGAAATTATTTTTTGGAACATAGTCCTCTATGGCCTGTGAAAGGCAATCCTTGATAAATTTTCTTTTGCCTACCATTCATGAATTTAC
This sequence comes from Rhodocytophaga rosea, assembly GCF_010119975.1. Taxonomy (GTDB): domain Bacteria; phylum Bacteroidota; class Bacteroidia; order Cytophagales; family 172606-1; genus Rhodocytophaga; species Rhodocytophaga rosea. Next base: position 8,504,087 of record NZ_CP048222.1, on the reverse strand, counting down.
ACTTCATAAGCCAAAATTAAAAGTTAAGGATGTGCAACAGCCACGCCCCTTTACTGAAACTTCATTGCTATGGCAAGAAAGGAACTGACATTTTCAATCGTTTTTTATAAACCTATGTTAGGACAAGACCCGTTAAAAATGGAAGTGACATACTCACTTCTCTTCTATACTAAAAATCTTAAGTAATTAAACACAATTAAGTATAATATTTTCATCTACTTCAAGTTTTTTAAAATCAAGTTTAAAGTAAGTACCCAATCCTGAAAAGATGGTATAAAGTGCCTCCTTAAGCGCTTCTACAGACAGATAGTCTTCGGCTTTGAGCCAATGATATTTCACCTGCTTCCAAAATCGTTCGATCCTGTTAAGATGAGGACTATACTTAGGCAGCAAAAAGATGTATAATCCTTTCTGTTCCCATTCTTCTTTTTTGACTTCCCATAGGCCACATGTATGCCAGGAGGCGTTGTCTAAGACTATGACAGTAAACTTGGAAATAGATGTTGAGAAGGCCTCTACACATTCAATGATAAAGTCAGCGTTTAGACTCCCACTTTTCTGATAAGTAAGCAACTCATTATTTGTACTTAACAAGCCAAATACATTTATCCTTGTACTTCTTTGGGATAAAATAGGGGCGTGTTCGCCTTTTTTGATCCATCCATAAGGTACACAAGGGGTAAGGCAAAACCCTGATTCGTCTCCAAAATATAAATCTATACTGCCTGTCTGTGCCAAATAAAGCAAAGCATGTAATCGCTTGACTTTCTGCTCATATGCTTCTTTGTTTTGCAATGGCTTTATCCATTTACGGAAACGTTTCCATCGGTAGTCAATTTTTTTAAAAACCGCTTCAAGGTCATCTCACTCATAGCCGTGCCTAATTTAGCTTCTATCTCTCGCTTAGCTAATTTAAGTTGTTGTTTTTCTTTCTCTATGCTATTTTCCACTACTTCAACATGGGTAGCATTACTGGTAGTAAGGATGGGTTTTCTGCCTTTCCCTTTTTGGTTCTTTAACCCTACCACACCTGTTTTCTCAAAGCGATCAAACCACTTATAAATACTTAACTGACTTACTTGAAAAATGCTTGCTAACTTCTGTACTTGATAGCCTTGATTGGATAACAGTATACATTGGCAACGGTTACGTTCCTGATAACTTTTACTATCTTTATGAATCTTCTCTAAGTCTTGTTTTTGCTTGTCTGTAATCTTCTTGATATAACGCATAAGCAAAGATACAATTTGCCAAAATCTTATACTTAATTGTGTACTCTTACTTATTAAGGGTGTTGATTAATGTATTATCAATAGTAGAATAAGCAGAAATTACTATAGGCTCTTTAATCAAAGATTATCGTATGATTTTTTTATGTATTTGTATAAAATATAGCCGAAGGTGAGAATAAAAATGAAAAGAATAACAACTAAATCAATGGTTTGATTATAAAATACAGCCAGTGAAATCTGGATAAAAAAGAGGAAGAGCCCCCAAATTGTTTTTTTCATTTGTTTACGTTTTCACATCATCCAATTCAAATCACTTTATTTATCTGGTGCATGAAGTATGCAATCTGATTATCGGTTAGCAGCAATTAATTAAATAGCCTGTTGTTTCCCTTTTTAGCTTAATGAATAAGCTAAAATGAATAAACTTATAAATAAGTGGTTAAAAACTCAGCCAGCAAGCCAGCTCCAATTCCAAAAAGGAAAGTAATGCCAATCAATACCAGCGGAACTTTGATCCCGCCCAGCTTTTGCCGGGTAAGCACTAAGGTAAATAACCCAAAAGAAGGAGCTGTAAAAACCATAGCCGCAATAGCCCCGTTGGAAAATCCGAGTTGCAACAGCATCGTTCCGAGTAAAATTTCGAATAAAACGGGGACGGAAAGCATCGTTCCAATAAAGGAAATGATTGCGATAACCATCAGCGGATTGTATTCAACCACCTCATGAAGTACTTCATTTGGAACCAGCACCCGAAACAGAGCGGTCAGTAAGGTGCCGATTAGCATCAAGGGAATTAATTTATAGGCAATATTTCCGATGGCGATCAGCCAGTCTTCGAATGTTTTAAGTACCGTTTGCGGAAATGAATTCTCCGGTAAGTAACAGGAGATCAGGTTGAGCGCAGGTTCTTTGGCTTGTAGATTTTCCTGTTTTACCACCCACCGGGATACCAGCGGTACAATGCCTACAATTAGGATGGCACTAAACACCAGCCTGGAAATAATCACTGCCGGATGAAATAAACTGAACATGGTAACAATTCCAATGATGTTTAATAACGCCCCGCCAAGTATGACACCTAAGGTAGCTTCCGGGCTTCCTCCCTGAGAAGTCAATCCTACACCAGTTACAGCTGAACAATTGGCGCACATATTCAGCGGCATACCAAAAACACTTCCTAAGGCAGCTCCTTTCACACCTCTGAAGGCTACTACCCGCTCAAATTCTTTCCAGGATAAATGCAGCGAAAGGGCAGCACCTCCAATTATTACAGCGAAGGTCATTCCTGTAGCATTGGCTTCCCAGAAGTTGGCACAACTCTTTAAAAAGGCCATACCAAAATGATCTTCTGGTTCAACATGGAACCGTTCGTGGAAGTTAAGCTCTCCGTGGTCATGCGGTTTTTGACAGTTGCCTTCCGTACATATCACCTTCATCTGTTCGGCTTTAATCCGGCTACCAGCTAAAAAAAACACTAAAACACCAATCAGGATAATCAGTTTTATTAGATTTTCGCGGTTCATCTTGTTATCTCAATAATCAATACGCTATACTTTCATCAACACCTCAATTCTGCTGTAAAATAGGCAAGAAAATGAACACTATTTCATTTTCTTGCCTTCTTATTATTTCCAGAGTCAGGTGGAGCAATGAATCAATTATTCCCTTAGGGATTGGGAACAATCAATTTATTAGCGGAAAGTTCTCCACTGGGGATCGGCCAAATGTAATTACCAGCGGTTGGGGTAACCTGAGGGGCCGTGCCAATAGAACCAACTTTAGCCGGTAAAGACTGTCCTCTCCGTTGCAGATCTCCTAAGCGGAACCCTTCTCCGAGCAATTCAATTCTCCGTTCGGTTAGAATTCTGTTCAGCAAAGCCTCTTTTGTGTTCATCTCCGCATCAGGAAATACAAAATTCGCATTCGACCTATTACGAACGGCTTGCAACAGGGAAGCAGCTTTTGGTAAATCATTCTGGTTTGCAGCAGCCTCAGCGTAGTTCAACAAAACTTCGGCATACCGGATCACGGGTACATAATCCCTGAAAGGAGCTGTAGTGACTAAAAATTTTCTCAACACCTTTTGCTTGGCAGAATTGGTTCCAATCAGCAAGGACCGGGCATCTTCCGGGGAGTTGAGTGCAGGATCACTGGCAATACCATCTTTGGTTAGAAAAATAATCGGTTGACTCACGTAATTAAAAGCCAGGGCACTCTGGGTAGGAGGTGTTTCGGTGGTTGAATTAATAAAGGGAATGGAGAGTATAACCTCAGGGCCTGTATAACTGCCGCTAAAAACCGCAGTAATCGAAGGCTCTAGTTTATGCGTAAGTGAACCAGCTGTATACTGGAAAGGCTTGCTGGCTGAAACTAGTTTAGAAGCTTCCCCCATGACATTCATATAATCTCCCTGGATCAGGTACACCCGGCTTTTTAAGGCTATGGCTGTACTTTTATGCGCTCTCGAGGTGTTTAAGATGGCCGAGGAGTAAGCAACCGGCAGGCTGGCTTCCGCCTCATCTAAATCCTTCAGAATCTGGGTATATACCTCAGCAACTGTGCTTCTGGCCAGGTCATTGTTTCCGGCAGTAGTAATGGCCGATAAGCGCAGCGGTACTCCTAACGCATTTTTATCTAGGACATACGGTTTGGCATAGGTCTGCACCAGACTCAAGTAACTCAGGGCCCTAACGAATTTAGCCTCACCTGTGTATAATTGCCGCAAAGAATCTGAAATAACCGTTGTCCGGCTCAGCTCATCCATAAGTATGTTGGAAGCATTAATAGCTGAATAAGCCGCCGACCAGACATTATTGACAAAATCGTTGGTAGAAGCCACATTTTGATTCCACACGGCAGAGCCTGTAGCAGCATTCCCATCATTCTGTCCAAATTCATCGGCCCGCTGTTCATTAAAAATAATGTATCTTCCCCCGTAAAAGGTTGGATTCTGCAGTTGACGGTACAGATTATTTACCTGTGCCAGTATTTTACCGGGCGTATTGAACGCATCCTTTTCTATGACGGATGTTTGTGGTACCGTATTCAAAAAATCATCCTTACAGCCAGTGAGTCCGATAGTCCATAGGACACTTAGCACCAGCATCCACTTGTATAATGTTGTATATGAAGTTTTCATGTTGATTTTTTAGGCGTCTCTACTAATTAAAATCCTATATTTAAACCGGCTGTAAATACCCGTGCGGTAGGTGGTACATTCTGATCCTTACCTGAATGAATGGAATTTCCATTAATGGAAACTTCCGGATCTGAACCCCGGTATTTAGTGAGTGTAAATACATTCCCGGACTGGACAAACACGTAGGCACTAGAAATTTTTCCCTGCAAGAATTTATTATCTAATGGAATATGATACCCCAGGGAAATATTCCGCAGCTTCAGGTAAGAGCCATCCTCTACCTTATACGTACTACTAAAAGAGAAACCTGCCGACACATTGTCTCCATAATACAGCTTCTGGATTTCTGTTTTCTGTCCGGGAGTTGTCCACCGGTCTTTAATGAAGGTTCCGTTGTTGAAATACCGCTGATCAGAGTTGGTAGCCCTGGTTCCGTTATAAAGTTTATTGCCCCCTACAAAAGTGAAATTGAGGTTTAAATCAAAGTTCTTGTAAGTAAGCGTCTGATTAATGCCGCCAAAAATCTTGGGCAGGGATGGTCCCTGAATTTTACCGTCCTTATAATTATCAATAGCTGGAGCAGGGCTACCATCCAGGTAAGTCCATCTGGGCGAACCTACGTGGTTGTATTGTACGGTATTTCCTTCACTGTTGACAAACATCATCAAACCATTATCCGGATTTACACCCAGGCAGGGAACGGCGAAAATAGATCCGATGGAATAGCCTTCCCGCGTCATGTTATGCACCCCAAAAATGCTGGGAACAAAAACATCACTGGACAAGGAGGTTACTTTGTTTTTGAGTGTAGCCACATTCACACTGGCGTTCCACCTGAAATCACTGCCGTTAATGATCACCGCATTAACCCCCAGTTCCACACCTTCATTATATAAGCTGCCCACATTGGCATTGATGTAGTTATTAGGAATACCTGCTGAAAGGGACTGAGGCTCTTTGAGAATCAACCCATCCACTGCGTTTTTATAATAGTCAAAATCCAGGTTGATCCGGCTCTCCAGAAAGGATAGATTTAAACCAATGTCTAACTTGGTGCTTTTCTCCCATCGTAAATTAGGATTGGCTGCCTGGGAATAGGAGAGCGCAGGAAGTCCGCCATAGGTATAGGAATTGTACATTCCAATGGCCGGATAATCCCCGATTTCGCTGTTACCCACAATGCCATAACTGCCCCGTAATTTGAGGTTATTGACCACTTGAGATAGGGCCGATTGCTTGTAGAAGGCTTCTTCAGAGATATTCCAGCCAATGGAGCCACTGCCAAAATTGCCATACTTTTCGCCTGCCGCCAGTGCCGATAATCCGTCCCTGCGGAAGGTGAAGCTCAACAGGTACTTTTTATTAAAATCATAATTGATGCTGGAAAAGTAGGATAATAAGGCGTTCTCAGAATAGATATTTCCTGTAGGTGAAATATTTCCGAAAACACCCTGGTACATATAATAAGAAGGATCAGCCACATTTGATTGCTGCGCTCCCCAGCCATCCATAGTTGTTTTTATCCGCTCCATTCCCAGCAATACATTAAAATGGTGAGCATCCTGAAGATTAAAGTTGTAAATCAGGGTATTAACAAAATCAGTGCGCAAATATTTTGTATTGGTATTGGTAGCAGCTCCGTTGGCAGATGCACCTCCTCCATTGACCGGATTCAGAAAAGATTTATTCTCAACCAGCAATTGATTCAAGCCATAACTGGTTCGGAACTTCAGATTCTCCAGCAGGTTTATTTCCGCAAAAATATTTCCTAACAAAGTGTTGTTCTCCGAAGAATTTTTATCCAGTTGTAAAACCGCTTCTAAGTTATAGGCATTGATGGTCCCAACCAGGCTGGGAATATTGGCTCCATAGCCTACGCTGTTTCCGTTTTGAATATTAAAACTTCCATCTGGCCTAAAAACAGGTACGTTGGGAGGCAGTACGTAGGTCATCCGGCCCAAAGGCTCATTGGTAATGTAATTGGTATTGTAAGAGGAAGAAGACATAGAATTGCCCGAAATAGCCCCGGTATTAGGCCCGGTATTCAGGGATTTGCTGCCCATCAGATTAGCCCCAACTTTGAGAAAATTATTCAATTTATGGTCAATATTTAACCGGGCTACGCCTCGTTCATAGGTATTGTATCGGATAAAACCATTCTGAGTAGAATAACCTGCCGAAAAGAAATAACTGGTCGCTTCATTGGCCCCAGACATGCTAATGTTATGATTATGCGATACACCAGTGCGGTAGGCCACATCGTACCAATTGGTGTTGACCGTGCTTCCGTCCGGGTTCTCCATTAAAGCAAAGCCGGGTTCTCTACCGGCATTCACCATCGCCTCATTTTTAATCATCGTATAATCCTGCGCATTCAGGAGGGGTGGCAAATTATAGGGCGTACTCAGGCTCACCCAGGTATCATAACTTAGCTTAGGTTTACCTTTGCCTTTTTTGGTGGTGATGACCATAACCCCATTGGCGGCTCTGGACCCATAAATAGCGGATGCAGACGCATCTTTTAACACATCAATGGATTCAATGTCATTGGGGTTAATATCCGCCAGAGGATTGTTACCAATCAGGCCACCAATGGAGCCGACAAAAACAGTAACTCCATCTACCACCACCAGAGGAAACAAGCCCGAAGTAATGGTATTAAGCCCCCTGATACGCATCACCGGTGAGTTATTTAATACGCCAGTGTGTTGTAGAATATCTACGCCGGCCGCTTGACCACTCAAGAGCTGATCGAAGCTGACAGATGGACGGTTTTCTAATTGCTTGGCATTTACCAGGGCAACCGCTCCGGAAAATTCACTTTTCCGCTGAACATTGTAGCCGCTTGACACGACTACTTCACTCAATACATTCACTTCTTCCTGCAACTGGATGGTAATGTAATGGGGTGAGTTCACCTGGATCGCTTGTTCCTCAAAACCCAGGTGCCGGATAACTAAAGTAACCGGTAAGGCAGAAATGCCAGTCAATGTAAACTCACCGTTTTCCTGCGAAGTAGCCCCTTTGGAAGAACCTGAGACCTGAATGGTAACACTGGAGAGTGGCAAACCGCTGGTGGCATGAACTACTTTCCCACGAAGGGTAGCCTCCTGGGCTTGAACTGGAAAAACGAGAAGTTGATTTACAACCAGGATGAGGCAAGCAAGTAGACCGGCTTTTATCCTAAAAGGAATGAAATAAACAGATGAGCGGTGATTGATTTTGGTAACTTCCGAAAGAGGATGTATAGGTATATTCATTGGTCCTTAGTTAAATTGTTTAATATACTTGGCAGACCGATTCTTCTGATCGATCTGCCGGTTTGTTCAATCAGGCGTGCTGCTGAGAAGCAAGCGCAGCTTCGGCCAGTTTGGTGCCTTCAATACGGGCAGCAATTTTAGCAAAAGCGGTGTCCCGGGTGGTGGAAATATCATCGCAAAAAGGCGAAAAGCCACAATCATCGGTCGTACCCAATTGGGAAAGAGGAATATAGTCGGCTGCTTCCAGAATCCGGTCCCGAACCTGGCTGGGCGTTTCAACTTCCGGATTAAGCACATCAATTACACCTACAAAAACCACCTGGTCAGGCTTTAGGTATTGTTGGATGGTGGCCAGTACCTGCTTGCGGTTGGTTTCGCTTGCTAATTGCAGATAGAAGTTTTTCACTTTTAACTCAAACAATTTAGGGAGAAAGTCCTTATAATCTACATCGGCACTATGGGTGGAATCATGGTCACCACCCGGACAAACGTGTACGCCCAGCTTGCTTCTTTCTGCTTCTGAAAAACGCGATAACACCTGATTATTCAGGTCAATGAACTGCTGTAAAAGATTACCCGAAGGATCAAGTTTGAGTGCTAACCGGCCTTCGGTAAAGTCAATCTGCACTTTATAAGCACCTGCCTCGAAGCATCGCCGGATTTCGGTTTCATGTTCATTGAGTAAGTCACCGATAAACTCTTCACGTGAGTATCCTTCTATACCTTCTGTAGGGTAAAGCAGACTTAAAGCGGAAGCAGAAATAACGGCCTGCTTGAGCGGAAGCCGGGTGTATTGCTGTGCCTGTTTGAGGTATTGGTCAGCATAATGGGTGTAGCGGAATGGGCCCGATTTAAGCGCAGGTAACTGGCGGGTATGTCCGTCGGCGAAGGGGATGACTGCTCCATTGGGAGACAAGATAGTAGAGCCCTCGAGTGGATAGGTAACAAAACTGGACTTGGTCTGTTCTCCATCAGTGAGGACAGAAGAGCCGGTTTGCTCCAGTAATTTAATGGTTTCCTGCAAGGACGCCTGGTAGAGTGCTTTGAGTTGAATAGTAGCTAAGCCCTGATGAATAGCTTCAATTAGCTCCCGTTTGCGTGGGATGCTGCCAATAGATTCGGTTGGAATAGTCATGATAAAGGTTAGTTAAAGTAATAAATGATTGGATGAACTAATGCATAAAGAGTCAGCATAATACATGGCATTACACCGACTCATAATAGATTTCATTACATAAGTTATGCTAGACCAGTGCATTTATCTGTGAGTTTAGGTTCTGGAATCTACATCTGTATAAGTAGGTAGCATTATTGTCCATGCCGGTCAGGTAAGAAACATTGATTTTGAAGGCAAAGCGATTATTGATGGATCTGGTATAGCGCAGGGCAACATCATAAACCGGCGAAGCATCGGCAGAAGAAGCACTTATATGGATAATACCTATTTTAGTTATTGCCCTCAAACTCTGAAACTGGAAAGGATATTTGCTGCGCATCATTAGTACGCTGTTAAAGGAAACCCGGCCATAGGGCGCAGAAGCTGAACCTGGAATTAGTTCATAATTTCTACCTTATCTAAAGACGCATTTAAAAGGATATTTAACAGAAAGTACAGATATTCAAACGTAAAACATGCGTTGCAACCAGTTCCTGTCTAGCTGCAGATAAACCTTCGTTAGTTTACAGAAGTACTTGGGCTACGCCATTCAATGCTCTGGCCGTTTGAAGCCACTACATCATCAGTCCAACAATAGCGTCCATGTTATTATCAAGGTGTACATATGCCATATACGTAATTAAATTTTGAGGTGAAATAGTTTAACAAAACAAGATATTAGACTTATGAATAATTTGATGAGGAAATACTTCAATGAGTCAAGTTCTTATTTGAACTTGGGAATTTCTTATTTGAGCAAAACTCTGTTTTGTAAATGGAATCATAATTAAATTAGACAGATACGAACTAAAAGGCAGTAAGTATCCGGCTCATTAGTTTATATGATTCATTTTCTAAAGGGAATTTTGTTGTCAATCTTTCATGGATGGGAGCTATCTTGTAAATAAATAATCACCAATCAGCACCGATTCGAAAGAATCACAAAGACAGATTTTGAGAAGAAAAACCGCCCAAATATGACCCATAGGGCTATGTTACTATTAAATTCAATATCATGTTTGTGAGACAGACTTACTAATTCACCTGTCTATTAGGATATTACTGAGGAAGAAATATTAACAAGTGTAATACTTTCAGTGATGGCACATTATAACAAATTTCAAGAAAGGAGAGATTATTTTATCTTCCCTTTCGAATTAACTACAGAGAACGGTACTTTCAATAAAGAAAAGGGAGATATTTTGTCAACCTATGGCCAGTAAGAGCATTCTATAATTTCTATTCTACTTATTAATATCCACTTATGTTCTGCTTTTGCTCTCTAATTTCCTCCCAGTTAACGGTTCTGAACTTACGACAGTGGTAGATTTTTAGCACTAACGTATTCTAAAAGCACCTTGTCTGCCATCTTCGGCAAGCTTATATTACTAATAGGGGGTAGTGTCTTTATTTTCTTTGTTAAGCTATCAAACTTACTCCAGACAAATCGGCTTTTCCACTTTTCAACAATTCATAGGTGATCCGGTCAGCTTCACAGTTTATAAATTGAATCTTTTTTAGCGTTTTGCATTTAAAAAATGTGTGCTTCAAAGTCATATTTTTAAATACTACTTTACTGAAAGCACAAAACTCAAAAGCACAATCTTCCATTAATCCTTGAAAAACGATGTCGCTGATAGCTGTTTCCTTAAAGGAGGTGTGTTTCCAAACGGCATTTTCAACAATACTGCTTTGGAAATTAGCTCCAAAAAATTCGGCCCCTGAAAAATTGGTAGAACTAAAACTGCAGTTTTTTACACTTGTTTTTGAAAATTCTGCGTCTATCAGAGAACAGTTGTCAAACTTGGTATCTTTTAAGGAGGATGATTGGATTTTACTGTTCCTTAAATCTGTACCAGTAAAATCACACTTTTCAATAGAGTTGCTTTTAAGCAAAATTCCAGACAAGTCTGAACCCATAAACTTGCAATTCTTCAGATTGGAGGAATCCAGTTTTTCTTGTACATCCTTCAATCCTGAAAGGTCCACATCAACCCAGTTTCCTTTTGACATATCCCAATTCCAGCCAAACTTCTTCTTAGGCTTGAAAGTTTGATTTTCATCTATAGTTGTTTGAGCAGACCTTGAAGTAGACACATCCGGGTTGTCAGAATGGAAACTTTCCGAAAAGTAGTTAAGATCAACCTTTAATATTTCTGCAAGATGGTTTAGGGTTGAAATGTCGGGCATGGATTCTCCACGTTCCCATTTACCAACTGCTTGTGGACTGATCGAAACCTGCTGAGCAAGTTCTGCTTGAGAAAGATTATGTTTCTTTCTTGCCAGGGCAATCTTATTGCCAATTGATTTTGAATGAAGCATCCTTCTATTTTGTTTTTGATGCTACAAAATTATCCCGCCAAAGTGTTCTTATGCAAATAAAACCCGCTACTATTAGAGGCTTTTATCCTACCTTTAGTTGTTTTATGATAAGGGATAGTTGTTTTTCTTGATTCCTTTACTCTCTGCCTCAGTTTGTTGTTAAAATTTGGCTAGAAAATATAATACGTTTAAGCAACCACTTTTTGAACATATAAGTTTAAAGTTCATGCCAAGGAAGAGATCATATGCACTCATTTCTAATTACTGTTGAACAATTACTAAAATGCATCTAAAAAGTTAAGATTAATATATCATAGTAGAGAAAAAAGGACTGCCAATAAGAAAAAAATAAATTCGTTATCTTTTTAATCTTGGCTTTAAATAAAGTAAAGACCTTCCATTAAACTGGTAGCGGTCAATTTTCCACAAACGAGTGATAGATCAGCGATTCTAACTAAAAACGATTTTACACACGAACCGTCTTCATACCATAGTATCAATCGTATGAATTTGCAATAAATATGGAAGAACGATTAAAAGATAGTAAGGTAAGCAACAGGTGGACCACCCTATTATTTATCATTTATTTGATTGCTTTGTACTACATTTTGCTACTAAAGTTAGGGATACGGTTTTCTTATATGAGAGAAAGAATAACAAACTTTATTCCCTTTAGCGAAGGGATAATCTTCACGAGTGAAAAAATAATGAACGTAGTGATTTTTCTGCCCCTTGGCATCTATGCTGGAATTCTATTTGAAAGATGGATTTTCGCGACAAAACTTCTCTTGTTTTTCTCTCTTAGTTTATTCATTGAAGCACTTCAATATATTCTTAGAATTGGGGCTTTTGATGTGACAGATTTAATTACCAATACTACAGGCGCAGTGACGGGAGTAATGCTATTTGAAGGGCTTGACAAAGCATTTAATAATAGATGTAAAGCACAAAAACTCATAAACCTACTTGCCGCTGCATCAACGGTAATAATGATTGTAGTATTAGTGTTACTAAAAATGAATAGGCTACCAATCAGATATCAATAACAAAATTCAGGAAGCCAAATTAACTAACCCCTTTCGGGTATTTACCTATTGGGAAAGATTATAAATTATTCTTTTCTGCCCCTGTTCGAAAACAGTGGGCCTGATAATGCCTTCGTTTTATTCTAATTAAAGTGTCAGTTTTGTTTTTCAAGGTGTATATAATAATTAAATACTCATTTGATTTTGTATTTTTGAGAATTAAGAATTCCGACTCCTTTCACTCAACTTGAGATTCTCTAATCATCCACAATAAAAATGACAGATAAAAAGCCATCGATTAATGACCTGGCTAAGAAATTAAATGTTTCTAAGACAACTATATCTTTCATCCTAAACGGAAAAGCGAAGGAAAAAAGGATTAGTGATAGCTTAGTTGAAAAAGTACAGAAGGAGGCTTTGAAGCTTGGTTACCAGCCAAATCTGTTTGCTAAAAGTTTGCGCACCGGCAGGACAAATATTATCGGGCTGATGGTAGAAGACATATCAAATCCTTTTTATGCCAGTATTGCAAAGTTGATTGAGGATAAGGTGTATCAGAATGGCTACAAGATTGTGTATTGCAGTACTGAGAATGATAAAACCCGTGCGAAAGATTTTCTGGCTATGTTTAATACACTTAGTGTGGATGGCTGCATCCTGGCTCCACCGAAGGGATTGGAGAGTGAAATAAAGGAAATGATAGAAAAAGGGAAGAACATTGTGCTGTTTGACAGAAAATTTGGGAGTAAATTAACTGATACGGTGATGGTGAATAACCAGCAGGGAATGTATAGCGCTGTTAAACACCTGATTGAACGTGGGTATAAAAATATCGGCCTGGTAGCCCTTGCCCTCGTAAAGCCCGAAAAGGAAGACCGCATCATCGGGTATAAGCAGGCTATAACAGATTATGGGATGATTCCATATGTATATCCACTTCCTTTCAAAACTCAACACCAGGAGTATGTGGCAGATGTCAAACTCATTCTAAGCCAGAATAAACAGCTGGATGCCCTGTTGTTTGGTACCAATTATCTAGCCATAGCCGGATTGGAGGCAATCAATCAATTATATTTAAAGATTCCAACAGATATTGCCGTGGTTTGCTTTGATGATCATGATCTTTTCAGAATTTACAAACCCGGTATTACAGTGGTTGCACAGCCTATTGAAGAAATAGCCCAGACCGTAATTGATACCCTTTTACAAAATATGCAAAAGCCGGCATCTGAAAAAAAACCTGCCAGGACCATCTCTTTATCCACCACGCTCATCATTAGAGAATCATCCTAACCCATGCAATCAAATTGACTCTTTGAAATTTACTGCTGCTAATGAATGGAAAGACTTTTCGATGTGTATTAATAGTTTCTTTTGCCGGATTTCTGTTTGGTTTCGATTCTGTACTGATATCCGGAGCCAATCTGCCCATTAAGCACTTATGGGATATTTCTGACTGGTTTCATGGCACATTTATCATCTCCATTTCCTTGTGGGGAACCGTGTTGGGCGCTCTATTTGGAGGGTATCCGACTGAAAATTTAGGAAGAAAAGTTACGTTGATAGCCGTAGGAGTGATGTTTACTATTTCGGCGCTGGGCACTGCATTGGCAATCTCACCCTATATGTTTTCCTGCTTTAGGTTCATTGGAGGACTAGCCGCAGGCATTGGTTCCATTGCTGCGCCATCTTATATATCGGAAACCAGTCATGCTACTCACAGAGGTAAACTAGGCATGCTGTTTCAGTTAAATATTGTAACCGGAATACTATTGGCGTATCTTTCTAACTACACATTCACGGGAATTGACAGTGCAGACAGTGACTGGCGATGGATGTTGGGCATCATGGTGGTACCTGCATTTCTGTATACCCTGTTGCTATTCACCATTGACGAAAGCCCCAGATGGCTTATGCTGAAAAGAAAGGATGAGGCTTTAAAGAACTTAGATCTGGTGAAAAATGAGGATAGTACGCTTGCCAATGCAGGGTTATTTTCGGGAAAGTATACAAAGGCTTTGGTGCTCTCATTTTTGATCGCATTCTTCAATCAGTTTTCCGGAATAAGCTTCATATTGTTTTATGCTCCCGAAATATTAGAAAAGGCCGGATACGGAACGGCTCAGTCTTTGTTGAGTGCAGTATCCATTGGAGTGGTTAATCTGGTATTCACTCTTGTGGGTATTTCCCTCATCGACAGAATAGGCAGAAAGAAACTCATGTATGTTGGTTCAGTGGGATACATTATAAGCCTGACGATGGTTGCCTGTGGTTTTTATTATGGCTTACCAGCTGGTTTTACACTTATTTTTGTTCTCCTGTTCATTGTTTCTCATGCAGTTGGTCAGGGGGCTGTTATCTGGGTGTTCATTGCTGAAATTTTTCCTACACAAATAAGGGCATTCGGACAGGCCTGGGGTTCAGGGCTGCTAAATAGTTTTGCAGCTATGATCACACTCTTTGGAGCTGTGTTCATCAATGAATTTGCACCCTGGATCATATTTGCCTCTTTTGCGCTTCTCATGGTACTGCAGCTATTATTTACCGCTTTTATTATGCCTGAAACCAAGGGCGTTTCTCTCGAAGAACTTGAAACTAAACTTATCTCCTCTTAGGATTTTAGTTACCCCGTTTGTTTTTATTTGAAGCTATTCTATTGGAAAGTTAAAGAATACCTAAAAATGTTTGAATTACGATGCTAAATCGATTAACTTAGCCAAATAATAGCAATAATTTACTGGAAAACAGGATAATTAACAGATTTTTACCGGACGTTTCTGATATGCTAATAAGTGATCTAAACTTGTTCTACAATTTGCTCCGGTGAATACTCTTTTAACAACTACCAGAAAAACATAACGGCTTATTTTGCAGAGAAGCGTTCGAGGTAAGAACCAGATAATTGCCAGACTTAAACATATTCTATGAAATATCCATTCACTTTCATTCACAATCTGGTTTGTATTTCAATGAGTGTACTGTTGTGCTGTATGTGTTCAACTAAGAAAGATACATCGGCAGCCCAAGAAAAAGCAACTGATACAACAGCCACTACAGATATTGAAACCCTGAAATTTACCGTAGAAGAATCTCCCGAATGGACAGCTTTGTTTCACAGAACTTCCGGCTGGTTTGGTGGGGATGGTATATTTGCGATACCACTGAATGCAAAGGATAATGAACCGGCTGCATCAACTACTGAAACCATGTTCATATTCAGTGATACGATGATCGGAGAAATTTCAGCAGATAGTACCTTGCAATCTGGCGAAGTGATGGTTAACAATACAGTTGCGTATCTGAAAGGAAGTAAGCCTAACAAAGAAAATATTCGTTTTCAATGGGCTACCAATGACGCAGGAAAACCAATACACTTGTTTTCTCCCAATACCTCAACTGCAAAAAAAGGAGATTATTACTGGCTTGGAGACGGATTTCTGAACACAGCTTCAGATAGCATTTATATTTTTGCTTACCGGATGCGCAACCTTGATAAAAGCGATGACTGGTCATTCAAAGAAATGAGCACCGATTTGATTGCAATACCTGCCAATAGCCGCCCTCCCTTTACAAAACAACGTCAGATAGAAACGCCCCTTCGCTTTGAAGATGGCGGATTTGGAGCAGGAATTTTTGTGAACACCAAAGAATCCGGAGCGCCTGATCCGGATGGATATATTTATGTGTATGGAAACAGAAAAGGCCTAATGGTTGCCAGGGTAAAGCCTATGGATTTTGAAAACTTTAGTGCCTGGCGGTTCTGGGATGGAAAAGAGTGGAATGCAGATATGCAACAGGTAAAGCTTGTAGCCACTGATGTTTCTAATGAACTGAGTATTTCTGCCCTTCCAGATGGCAGATATGCCCTTGTCTTTACGTTAAGCGGATTAAGTCCGACAGTTGGACTACGCCTAGGCCGCACACCTTACGGACCATTCGGGCCAGTTATAAAAGTCTACGAAGCGAAAGAAATGCAGCGTAAAAATTATATTACCTACAATGCCAAAGCCCATCCTAATCTTTCTGCGCCAGGTGAACTGCTGATCAGTTATAATGTGAATGCATTTGATTTTCGAAACGAAATAAAAGCCAATCCAACACTGTATCGCCCGCGTTTTATAAAAGTACGATTACAACAATGAAGTTGATCCCCTTTAATAGTACCTATGTTGTTTGCATAAAAAAGAGTTTTGTATGGGGAATTTGCATTTGCCTTATGCTATCTGCTTGTAAACCTGAAACAAAAAAATCAGATCCTTTATTCAAGCTTTTATCTTCCGCAGAGACAGGAATCCATTTTTCTAATGATATCAGGCAAACAGATTCGCTGAATATTCTGGAGTATATGTATTTCTACAACGGAGGAGGGGTAGGGCTGGGAGATATTAATAATGATGGATTAACCGATGTTTTTCTGTCCGGAAATATCGTGTCTTCAAAACTGTATTTGAATAAAGGAAACTTTCAATTTGAGGACATTACCGCAGAAGCAGGCGTAACTACAAAGGGATGGTGTACCGGAGTGGCGATGGCCGATGTAAACAGCGATGGGTTTGTAGATATATATGTCAGCCGGGCTGGCAGCCAGAACCCAGCCGACCGGACAAATCTTTTTTTTGTGAATAATGGAAACAACACCTTCAATGAATCTGCTCTTTCGTATGGCATTGCAGATACTGCCTATACTACCCAAGCCGCATTTTTTGATTATGATAAAGATGGAGATGTAGATCTTTACCTGCTCAACCATGACCATTCGCCCAAAGCTGTAAATACTCTTCATCCCAAAAGAAAAAATGGCGAAGCCAAAAACACGGATGAATTATTCAGAAATAATGGTAATGGTCCGGCTGGACACCCTACTTTCACCAATGTATCCCAAGAGGCCGGTATCTTGACGGAAGGATACGGATTAGGAGTGGCCATCAATGATCTCAACAGTGATGGCTGGCCCGATATTTATGTTTCCAATGATTTTCTGAGCAATGATCTGCTGTACATCAACAATCAGGACGGCACCTTTACCAATAAAATAAGCGATTACCTGAAGCACCAGAGCTACAACGGAATGGGAGTGGATGTTTCCGATTTTAATAATGATGGACTGCCCGATATTGTGGTAGTGGATATGCTTCCGGAAGATAATTACCGGCAGAAAACCATGTCTGGAGGCATGAGCAATGAAAAGTTCAGCTACATGATTCAGATGGGGTATGAACCTCAGTATATGCGCAATACGCTTCAGCTAAATAACGGAAATGGTCATTTTAGTGAAATTGGCCAGCTGGCTGGAATAGATAAAACCGACTGGAGCTGGAGTCCCTTACTCGCTGATTTTGATAATGATGGCTTTAAAGATCTTTTCATTACCAATGGCTATCTGAAAGACATCACAGATAAGGATTTTATCAATTACAGTGAGAATAAAAAGATGTTTCAGGAGGCAAAAGAGGCAAATGCAACCTTGTTAGCATTGATGGATGCGCAGGATGGCGTAAAAATTCCTAATTATGCTTTTAAAAACAATTGTGATCTTACCTTTACCAAAGCGCTTGACTGGGGATTCGACCAACCTACCTATTCAAATGGTGCTGCTTTTGGCGATCTGGATAACGATGGCGACCTGGATCTGGTGATCAATAATATTAATGATCCGGCATCTGTTTACAAAAATGAAGCACAACGACTTGATGGGCGTAATTATTTACAGGTTTCGCTGCAAGGTGACTCTTTGAACCGAATGGCTTTGGGTGCCAAAGTAGTCTTGAAATACAAAGGTAATATTCAACTCCATGAGCATACCCTATACAGAGGCTATCAGTCAACCGTAGATAATACAGTTCATTTTGGCCTGGGAAAAGTAAATACAGTTGATACAATCGACATATACTGGCCAGATGGAAGAAAGCAACAACTGCTACATGTAAAAGCCAATCAGCGTTTGACAATAAATCACCGGCAGGCTAAGAATTCCTTTAACGAACAAAAAGAAAGCCTGGCAGATCAACCGGTTTTTTCAGAAGTTTCCAGGGAGTATGGCATCCATTTTTTGCATAAGGAAAATCGCTATTCCGATTTAACCGCTCAAACCTTACTTCCTCATACGCATTCATATATGGGGCCTTCTATGTCGGCAGGAGATGTAGATGGCAATGGACTGGATGATTTTTTTATAGGCGGCTCAGCCGGTAATCCGGGTATGCTATATCTGCAACAGCCTTCCGGGAAATTTATCAAACATGAATTTCCGGATGATGCCGGATATGAAGATATGGGGAGCCTCTTATTTGATGCGGATAATGATGGTGATCTGGATCTGTATGTAGTGAGTGGCGGAACTGAGTTTATAGCTAACTCAGAAAATTACCAGGACAGGCTTTATAAAAATGATGGGAAGGGAAAGTTTCAGAAAGATATGGCGGCACTTCCATCCATAAAGGCAAGCGAATCTGTTGTAACTGCCGCAGATTTTGACGGAGATGGTGATCTTGATCTTTTTGTAGGGGGGAGGGTGTTGCCTGAAAAATATCCGCAGGCTCCGCAGAGTTATATTCTCCGGAATGAAGCTGGGAAATTTAAGGATGTCACCAATGAAGTAGGTGCGGAGTTAAGAAATATAGGTATGGTAACTGCTGCCTTATGGACTGATTTTGACAATGATAGACAAGTGGATTTGTTGATTGTAGGCGAATGGATGCCAGTAACCTTCTTTAAAAATGTGAAGGGAAAACTCGTTCCCTGGAATGCTGATGAGGGAAAGATTAGTCAACAGTTAACAGTCAACAGACCGCAGAAAAATTCTTCTAGTAAAAACAAATCACCCACTCACTCAATTACTCATTTACTCAATGCTTCTTCCGGTTGGTGGAACAGCCTTGCCGGAGGCGACATGGACAATGATGGAGACATTGACTATATATTGGGAAATGTGGGGTTGAATACTCCTTTTAAAGCATCTGAAGATGAACCGCTCACCATCTATTCTGGTGATCTGGATGGAACCGGAATACATCATGCTATTTTAGCCCGGTATGCTCAAGGTAAAAATTACCCCTGGCATTCGCGGGATGTATTGCTCCGCCAAATGCCCCGTTTAGGAAAAAAGTTTTTCAAGTATAACGAGTATGCGAAAGCCACCATGGATGATATTGTTTCTCCCGAAGTCCGTGACAAAGCTTTGGTGTTAGAAAGTAACTACTTTGCTTCTTCCTATATGGAAAACCTGGGCCAAGGAAAATTTTCTCTGAAAGCATTGCCCATACAAGCTCAGTTTGCTCCTGTTCATGGCATACTGATTAAAGATGTGGACAATGACGGAAATCTGGATGTGTTACTTACAGGAAATTCATATGCACCGGATGTTTCCATTGGCCGGTATGATGCTTTCTCCGGATTATATCTTCGGGGAGATGGAAAAGGCAACTTTTCATCTGTTCATCTTGGCAAGAGTGGATTTTTTATGGATGCAGATGCCCGGTCATTAATTCAGCTATATACCGGAAATGGCGATGCATTAATTATCGGTTCTTCTAACGCGGATAGCTTACAGGTGTATTCCACTACGGTTCCTCAGAAATCAAAGCTTTACAATTTAGATGGGTTAGATGCTTTTGGTACGCTCCGGATGAAAAATGCAAAAAGTAGAAAGGTAGAGTTTTATTATGCTTCAGGCTATCTTTCTCAATCATCCCGAACGTTGGAAATACCGGAAGAAGTTGAATATTTTGAAATTGTTGATTCCAGAGGAAAAGCACAAAAGCATGTAAATAAAAATACCGTTTCTGTATCGAATAAGCGTAAATAGATCAATACATTATCTGATTTTTTGCCCTCTATCTATTCATACAAGAGAAATTCTTAATCGTGTTAATTTAAGATTGGAGATAAAAAACTGTTAAACAAGGATTTAACAGATATCACAGCATCCATTTATTTAGGCCGTCTTTACTTTTCTTATGCTTGTCCAAAAGAGGGCAAAGCGAGAGCTTTGAGCCAGCTTTGTGTGCCAGTAACAAAAGAAAAAGACTGCATCAACAAAGCCTGTTTTACGCTGAAATGGCCGATAGTCGCACATACCTCCGGCCTTCGCACAGGCCAAAACCGGCCACGCTGTTGCTGCACCCCTGCCCGCAAAAGAGAATATAAGTTTTAGATTCATCAAATATCTACGCTAACGTTAATTTAATCTTTTTGCTTATGGAGACGAAAAAAGCCCAAAGTGCTGAAAAAAATGAGGTATTCCTATGCATTGGACAGAGGGAATGAAAACGTTTCTGAATTTATTATCATTCTTCTGTATCAGTCTGAAAATAAAGTGGAGCAGTCTGTTTTCTTCTGCATCTTCAATCCTTTCTCTTCGGCAAGTTTTGCCCTTTTATATGTTGTGCAACAACCACGGCTTGTTATTTTAACTATGCTTGCCATGGTATTACCAGAGGATAAAGGATATGATACGTTACCCATTTATTTTATGGATTGATTATCAGTTAGATAAAATAAAGAACAAAATTCCATGTGTGTAGGCCAGAAAAAACAGCGGGCAATGCGCAGGCTCTGAGTGGGAAAGCATTGACAACTATGTTGGTTCTCTTCGGCTCTCTCCTCGAGAATTCTAGATTTTTCTTTGCTTCCTTTCTTTGTAGCAATGACAAAGAAAGGAAGGACGGCGTATGAGATAAAAGATAATATACTTCAAAACAAATTAACTTTTTGTAATGAGTACTGAAAAATAGTTAGAGTAAGGCTCTGGCAAACTTTTCCTCCTGGCCGCTGATTAAGTCCATACGTAAACTTGCACTTATGAATAATCTCCTGTCAGCCAATCAAAAATCCAATGAAAAATAAAGTAATGATGCCTGACAAACCTCCAATCCATATCCATCTGTTCGAAAGCCCCCTGCTTATTTTATAGTTTTTAGCTGCCAGCATAAATAATATACCAGGTATACCAAATATAACCCACACCGCACTCAGGTTAAACCAACCAGTCAGACTCATGTTCCCTAAGCCTGTGGGAGAAGATTCTATCAGACCCGTTAATAATACTAATTTTACGATCAGTTCAGCGATGGGATAGATCAACTGAGCACTGGCCGAACCAGCTAATCCTCCTAACACCGCCCATGAGGGAAAAAGTTGTCCCCATTTCTGTATGCTGGCCAGGGCAATCACTACGGTAAATACCCTTAACAGTAAGGCGGCTAAAATGATCCAGGCAGTCTGGTCAATGGGTTCCTGGTTGAAGAGGTGGCCGTAAACCCACATGGCCAGTACAATCACCACAAAACCTCCCACCAACACAGTAATGGCATAAACGAGCCATAGCGTTGCTGTACTTTTATTTTCCTGTATCACAAACATTCTATTTAGCTGGTTATGTAAGAGGATCTGTTTCATCCTTCAATGTATGATGAAATAGATTACTGTAAAATTTAAAATATAGCAATGGAAGGATAAGCGGACAAATGGCTTTAACTACTTTCCGGATAGCAGCGGCTCAAGCATATATTCTCAGTTTCCATCATACCTATCTGTTAAGCTTTTGGTGTACCATCCATTATTACTCAGCCCGGTGAAGTAAAAGCGTAGCAATTTTTCTATGAAAAGAATTTTGTTTAATCGAAATTTTTGGTTTTTTTGCTAAAACGATTTAGTTTTTCACTAAAACGTTTTATTTTATCACTAATTTTATTTATTGCCATACTTTGAATGAAATATAAATCGTTTTAAAATAGTTGGATGGCTTTTTAAAGAGGTCAATAACCTTCTTATTCAGAACAGCCGATCCATTCCCTAATCAACCTATATTTATGAAAAGAATACTACTGTTAGGCTTATTATTCACCTCTGTCTGGTTAGAGGTAATGGCACAGCAACAAGTAACAGGCAAGGTAACTGATTCCAAAGGCGAACCGCTGCCTGGTGTAAACGTACTGGTAAAAAATACAACCATTGGCAGTGTAACCACACAAGATGGTAATTACAGCGTGAGTGTACCTCCTGAGAATACTATCCTGGTATTTTCATATATAGGATACATCACGCAAGAAATCACATTGAATGGAAGATCGGGCATTGATATAACTTTGTCAGAAGATTTGCAAAGCCTGGAAGAAGTGGTGGTGGTTGGCTATGGTACAGTAAAAAAATCCGATTTAACAGGCTCAGTATCTTCTATATCCTCTGTTGAGTTAAAAGCAATTCCGGTGGCTACTTTTGACCAGGCTTTGCAAGGAAGGGCTGCCGGTGTACAAGTGGTTCAATCAACAGGTGCGCCGGGAGGGGGAACCAATATCAGGATCAGGGGTACAAGTTCTGTGAATGCCAGCAGTGAACCCTTATATGTGATTGATGGAATGTTGATTAACAGCAATAGCGGGGAGACTTCAATCGGTGGAAGAGGGCCTGCTGTAAATCCTTTGGCTACTATTAATCCCAGTGATATCGAGTCGATTGAAGTGTTAAAAGATGCTTCCGCCACGGCAATCTATGGCTCCAGAGCTGCTAATGGCGTGATATTAATTACCACCAAAAGAGGAAAAGCAGGGAAGGCTTCAGTGAATTTTGAAAGTTATTACGGGGTACAAACCGTTACCAAAAAGCTTGATCTGCTGAACGCAACCCAATTTGCCCAGTTAGTAAACGAGGCGAATCAAAATGCCCAGTTAACCCCTGTATATACAAACCCCGAAAGTTTTGGAGAGGGCACAGACTGGCAGGAAGAACTATTCCGGCAGGCGCCTATTGCCAATTTTCAACTTTCTTTAACCGGAGGAAATGATAAAACCCAGTACGCCATAGGAGGAGGATTTTTTACCCAGAACGGAATTGTAGAAGGATCTGACCTGGACAGGTATTCCTTCAGGACGAATTTGAATACGGATGTAAATGAAAAATTAAAGGTTGGGGTGAATTTGTCTTACAATAGAACAATTAATAATGGCGTATTAACTGGTCCCGGTCCGGTTGTGCAGGGGGTAGTATATAACGCCCTTCTGTTTAATCCCATTCTTCCGGTATATGACCCACTTCGGCCAGGCGGATATACTTTCCAGCATGACAGAAGAGATGCCATAGCCAATCCGGTAGCAGAAGCAAAAGAATATATTTCTACTACGACCACCTCCAGATTACTCGGAACTGTATTTGCCGAATACGAAATCGTAGAGGGTTTATCACTCAGATCCAGTTTCGGCATAGATGGCTTATCTACAAAATCCAATTCTTTCGGCCCAAACTTCCTCAAAAGAACAGAAAACAGTAAAGGAGAGGCAGGTGTTTCTACGCTTGAAGCACTCACCTGGCTCAATACCAATACGCTTACCTATAATAAAGAAATCAATCAGGACCATACCATTAATGCATTGCTTGGATTTGAAATGCAGCAGTTCAGAAATGAATCGGTTAATTCCTATGCGTTTGGCTTCCCGGAATCCCGCACCGGCTGGCACGATATAGGTTCTGCTGATAATCCGCAAACGACTACCAATGGAGAACTGGAATGGAGCATCTTATCTTATTTTGGCAGAATCAATTATTCGTTGAAGAATAAATACCTGTTTACGCTGACAGGCCGTGCTGACGGATCTTCCAAGTTTGCCGAGGGAAACAAATACGGTTTTTTCCCTTCTGCCGCCTTCGCCTGGAGAGTTTCAGAAGAGGAGTTTATGAAATCCAATAACTTTATCAATGATTTAAAATTCAGAGCCAGCTATGGCGTAACCGGTAATCAGGCGATCCCGCCCTATGGTTCACTTGCCTTGATCGGGCAAATCGGGCAGGGTGTATTTAGTACTTCTTCCGGCTCTGAAGCGTTCCGGGGAAGAGAACCGGTTTCTTATCCCAACAGAAATTTAAAATGGGAAACCACCAAGCAAGCCAACATAGGAGTTGACCTGTCTGTTCTGGAGGGAAGACTGGGGGCTACTGTAGAAGTGTATCATAAGAATACCGAAGATCTATTGCTGGGTACACCCATTCCTTATACATCAGGATTCGAAACTACCTTGCTCAATATCGGGAATGTTCAAAACAGAGGAATCGATATAGCTCTTAATTCTGTGAATATAGACGGAAACATTCGCTGGACGACATCTGTGAATGTATCGGTGAACCGGAATAAAATCACGAACCTGGCCAGAGAGGAAGATATTAATTTAGGCATTGGAGGAAATATATTACGGGAAGGAGAGCCTATAGGTACTTTTTTCGGGTATGTGTTTGATGGAATTTACCAGACAGATGATGAGGCAAAAAACAGCCCGGTGATTGCAGGTCAGAATCCATCCGCAGGAGATAGGAGATACAAAGATATCAGCGGCCCAAATGGCATGCCGGACGGTGTAATTAATGATTTTGACCGGACCATTATTGGGTCGGCTCAACCAGATTTTACCTGGGGTGTAAATAATACCCTCACCTTTAAAGGCATCACCTTATCCTTTTTCTTCCAGGGATCGCAGGGGAATGAAATGGTGAACCAGAATCTGGGAGATTTAGCCAATGTGAATGGCCGGCAAAATGTACTGGCCTCAGCTGGCCTGGGCAGATGGACTCCCCAAAATCCTAACAACACCTATGCGCGTGCATTATATACGGCTAACGATAATGTTTTTTCCTCCCGGTTTGTTGAAGATGCTTCTTACCTGCGCTTAAAAAACCTTACGCTCGGGTATAATTTTCCTGCTTCCCTGTTAGAAAAAATTAAGCTCAGCAATGCCAGAATTTATGTAAGTGGTACCAACCTTTGGACATTAACAGATTATAGCGGTTATGATCCGGAAGGGAATGCATACGGCGGAACTACAAACATTGTAGGAGTTGACTTTGGAGGGTATCCCCAGGCAAAAACATATACAGTTGGTTTAAACCTCGGGTTTTAATTGTAAATCATTAATGCATGCACACATGAAAAACATACTCAATCATAAAACCTCCATCCTGATCTTTTTACTGGTGTTCTTTTGCATTAGCTCCTGCAAAGATTTCCTGAACGAAGACCCTCAGGACAGAATAGCCCAGGACCGCTTTTATCAAACAGAAGAAGATGCAGTAGCGTCCGTTAACTCAATATATGCCAATCTGGGTTCTACTTCTTCCGGCCCGGAAGGAGTCTACCACAGTACCACCTGGGTGGCCATGGGTCTGGCTTCTGATGAAATGATAAACAAGCAAAATGGAGCCATTGCAAATGACCAGCTGGGTACTTTTTCCTGGAATGCTGAAAATTCGAGTGTCAATACCATCTGGCGGATTCATTACAAAACAATCACGCTGGCAAATATCGCCATAGAAAGAATACCTGCAGCCCAGATAAATGAAGATACTAGAAACAGATTGGTAAATGAAGCGAAGTTTCTCAGAGCCTTGTCTTATTTTAATCTGGTGAGAATGTTCGGGCAGGTTCCTTTGCTCATCACTGAAGAAGCTCCTTTAACGCCGGATGTTTCAGATGTAGAGGCTGTTTACACACAAATTATTAGCGACCTTCAGGCAGCAGAGGATTTACCTTTAGATGGAGACATTCAGGAAGGGCGTGCCACAAGTGGTGCTGCTAAAGCCTTATTAGCCAAAGTATATTTAACCAGAAAAGATTGGCAAAACGCATCGGCTAAGGCATTAGAGGTTATTCAATCTGCGAAGTATGAACTTTGGAATAATTTTGCAGATGCATTTAAGCACACAAACAGAAATGGAAAAGAAGCCATTTTTTCTGTGAGTTTTGGCGATGCCGGAGGGGCAATTTCGTTCTGGGAATTCGGGCAATTTAACGTAAGGCTTTTACCCCCTGAGCTTTCACAGGAAATTGCTGGTATCCGCAATACGCAAGGGTGGCAGGTGGTTACAAAAGACTTGTATGATTCCTTTTCTGCAGAGGATGAAAGAAAGAACGTAACATTTCTGACTGAGTTCTTAGATGATGATAAAAATGTAATCAAGCTAAATGATATATATATTCAGAAGTATTGGGACCGGGAGGCTGAACCAGTGGCTGGCGATTCCCAACAAGATTTTCCGGTGATCCGCTATTCAGATGTGCTGTTAACCTATGCAGAGGCACAGGCCGAACTTAATAATTTAAGTGTGGCGAATCAGTACCTGAATATGGTGAGAAACCGGGCCAACTTGCCTGATGCGAATATAGCAAGTGTTGAAAGTTTCAGAGAAGAAGTGCTTCTGGAGAGAAGGAAAGAGTTTGTAGCCGAAGGCCACCGCTGGTTTGACCTGGTGAGAACCGGAATGTTAGAAGAGAAAGTGCAGGAGGCAAAAGGAATTGTAGTAAATCCTATCTATAATTTGTTCCCGATTCCTCAACGCGAAAGAGATGTAAATACCAATCTGCCACAAAATACAGGGTATTAAGCCGGTATTTTTCAAATACATATAGTTAAAATGTGTTCGGAGATAGCAGCAGACATACAAAGCAAAATAATACTGTACTTAATTATAGATTTTTACTTTAGCGGGCAGGGGTGCAGCAACAGTGTGGCCGGTTTTAGCCTGTGTGAGGGGCGGAGGCAGCGCGACTATCAGCCAGATCAGCGTAAAACAGGCTTTGTTGGTGCTGCCACAACTGTGTTGGTTCTCTTCGCATTCGCATGCTCGAGAATCTTTTGTTACTTTTATTTTGGGCAAGCAAAATAAAAGTAAAGATGGCATAAGTAGAAAAGTATCTTGGAAGTTGACCATCACACTAAAATGTTCACTTTCTTATCTTCGAACTCAAGTTAAAATTCTATTATTACTGATTATTCCACCTATAAAAGTGAAGCTCACCTTACTTACTCTATTTCTGTTTTTTCTGTTTTTCTCTGTTCAGGCGCAAAAAGCATATTTTGTTGATGGCTACCATGGGGGTGTATATGGACATTACCCCAGAGGATATACCCAATATATCGTAGATCAGCTAAAAGCAAATCCCTTCTGGAAGATCAACCTTGAAATCGAGCCGGAAACCTGGGATTCAGTGCTAGTGCGGGAACCTGAAGCTTTAAAGGAAATGCAGCAGCTTTTTTCCGACCAATCTATTACAGGTAGAATTGAATACGTGAGTCCGGCTTACGGACAAAGTTATTTCTATAACATCTCTGGCGAGAGCATCATCCGCCATTTTGACTATGGAATAAAAAAAGTCAGGCAGTATTTTCCGGAAGCGGTGTTTACTACGTATTCTTCTGAAGAACCTTGTTTTACGAGCGCCTTGCCGCAAATTCTCACCTCATTCGGATACAAGTATGCTTCCTTAAAAAATCCCAATACCTGCTGGGGAGGGTATACCAGGTCCTATGGCGGTGAATTAGTCAACTGGATTGGTCCGGATGGCACCAAATTAACTACCGTACCCCGCTATGCCTCAGAAGGATTACTGCCCAATTCCACCTGGCAAACCGAAGCCTGGACTAACTCACCTAAATATATAAACGATGCACTTAACTATGGAATAAAAAATCCGGTAGCTATGACCTTGCAGGATGCCGGCTGGAAAAACGGCCCCTGGATTGGGAATGGGGACAAAGGCTATCAGCCAACCGAATACAAAACCTGGAGAGACTATATTGCCAATGCATCTATCAAAACGCCGACACAGGACTGGCATTTTTCGCAGGAAGATATGCAGGTAAGTCTGGTCTGGGGTTCACAGGTATTGCAAAAAATAGCGCAGCAAGTACGGGTATCGGAAAACAAAGTAGTGATGACTGAGAAAATAGCTGCCCTGTCAAAGATATATGAAAACACTTCCTGGCCCCAAAAAGAGCTCGACGAAGCCTGGCGGACACTCATGCTGGCACAGCACCATGACTGCTGGATTGTGCCTTACAATGGCAAGCCCGGAAATACCTGGGCCGATAAAGTAGTGGTTTGGACAGATACCACCAACCATATCAGTGACCGGATTATGACGAAGGCTTTTCAAACAGGAAATCCTGCAAATGCAGCCATTAGCAATACTATTCGTGTATACAATACCACTGGTACTATTCGCAATGAACTCGTAACTCTTCTCTTACCTGCCACTATAGATGTAACCTCTATTCAGGTGGTGGATGACAAAAATAAAGAAGTGTTAACACAGGTTGCTACTACTGGTAATCAAAGCGGCACCACTATTTATTTCAAAGCAACTGTTCCGGCGCTAGGTTATAATACCTATCAAATTGTTGCCAAAAAACCTGTTGTATTAAAGGGAGCGCAGACAACAGTTACCGCAGCAGGCGACGTTGTGCTGGAAACGGATGTATACAAGCTGGTGATTGATAAAAGGAGAGGGGGTACTATCAAGAGCCTGATTGCCAAAACACTGGGGAATAAAGAATTTGTGGATACGAAACAGGAAAGAGGCTTTAATGAATTACGGGGGAATTTTTTTAACAATGGCGGCTTTCACTCCTCCGCCGATAAGCCTGTAACCATGACCATTCTTGAAAGCGGCCCTGCCCTGGTGAAAGCCGAGATCAAAGGTGAACTGTTAACCCATCCCTATACCCAAACCATAACTTTAAAACAAGGTGACAGAAAAATTGAATGCAACCTGAAAATAGACTGGAAGGAAAATATTGGTATTGGCAATGACTATAAGCAACAAGGCGGGCTGGATTCAAAGGATTATATCAAACCATTTTATGATGATAGTCAGAAATTACTGGCTTTGTTTCCGGTTAATTTTTCTTCTCAAAAAATTTATAAGGATGCGCCATTTGATGTAACAGAAAGCAAGCTGAAGAATACCTTTTTCACCCGTTGGGACAGCATCAAACATAATATTCTGGTAAACTGGGTAGATGTATATGATGAACAAAACAATATAGGCCTTGCCTTACTAACCGATCATACTACTAGCTATTCACATGGAGAAAATTTTCCATTGGGATTGAATATTCAATATTCGGGTGCTGGTCTGTGGGGAAGAAACCATACCATCACCGGACCAACAGAAATTAACTATGCTTTGGTGTCTCACACAGGCAAATGGGATCAGGCACAACTCTCCACTGAAGTAATGAACTGGAATGAGCCACTGGTTGCTTCTCTGACACAAAACAAAGGGGATGCTAAAAAATCGCTGGTAGATGTAACAGGAACAGGCTTGCAGGTAACTACGGTGCTAGCCGACGGAAATGATTTGCTGGTCAGGCTTTTTAATGCGGAAGGAGATAGTAAACCAAAGAAAGTACTATTAGGTGGAAATGTGTCGGCGATTGAACTAGTGGAGTTGAATGGGACAGTAAAGGAAACACTGAATACGCAAAAGAATAAGACTGGCTCGGAAGTAACTGTAGCCATGCCACGGTTTGGCCTGCGAACCATGCGGCTGAAAAGTTTTAAAGCAAATTGAAGGGCATCAAGTGTAAAAAGGTTTACATAGCTATAACGGGTGCAACAAAAATGCATCAGTTGAATAGTGTAGGAAAAAGTGGAGAAACTGGTATAATTTTTCTAAAATTTATCTATGGAAATAATGACATCCACTACACATAACCTGATAGGAAAACTCATTTTTACTGTTTTTACCATCGGAATAAATAGTCACAGTTTATTTGCCGGGGTAGATAATATTGCCCATCAGGCAAAGGTTACTGTATCTTCAGAGCTAAACAGCAATTTCAAGGCAAGCGGCATAAATGATGGAATAATTGGCATACATAATAAGGGCGAATGGGCTTGTGAAGGAGAAACTGCCGTTTGGGGATACATCCGCTATCCCTGGGTGCAATTAGAGTGGACAAGTGACCAGATCATTGATAAAGTTATTTTATATGACCGTGTAACTCTGGATGAACATATTGCCGGGGGAACGTTGGAATTCAGCGATGGCAGTAAAATTACAGTCACTGCTATACCCAATGAGGGAAGTGCAAAGCTGATTACTTTTCCTCCGAAAACAGTAAAGTGGATTCGTTTTACTACAACCGATGGAATTGGCAAACACGTAGGATTATCCGAAATAGAAGTGTTTCCTGCACCTCAAATGTATCCGGATTATGTTTCATGGGTTAATCCATTTATTGAAACTACCCGTGGCCGCTATTTTTTCTTTGTAACCGGCAGCCGCCCCTTTGGAATGATAAGCGCTGCACCGGTTACCCGGAATAAAAACCAGTGGGGTGGTGGATATAATTATAATTCAACAGAAATCCTGGGCTTTGGCCAGATTCATTGCTGGATGCTATCCGGTTTAAACATCATGCCTACCACTGGTGCAGTTGATCCAACCAAGGGTGAAAAGGCTTGGAAGTCACAGTTTAGCCACGACGATGAAATTGCTCAGCCAGGTTATCACCGGCTCTTTTTGAGAGATTACAAAACATGGGTAGAGCAAACCAGTACCGACCGGGTAAGTTTCTACCGTTTCCGGTATACCGAAGCCACACAGGCGCAAATCCTGACTAATCTGGGCGGACACCTGGGAGGTATTACCATGAAAAATGCTACTGTTACCAAAGTAAATCCACAGGAAATTGAGGGTTCATTCAGCACGGTAGACCGCTTATGGGGAGGTCCAAAAGACGTGAAGATATTCTTTGTAGCCAGGTTTGATAAGCCTTTCAAATCGGTGGATGGCTGGAAAGGAAAAACTAAACTATCCAACATCTCAACCCTGCAAGGAGACAGCGCAGGCGTAGCCATATTGTACGATGTAGCCGCAGGAGATACCCTACAAATGAAAATTTCTACTTCCTACACCAGTATCGAGAATGCCCGCAAAAACATGATTACCGAATGCGATCATTGGGATTTTAACCAGGTGAGAAATGATGCCAGAAGGGAATGGAATCAGTGGCTGGGAAAAATAGATGTAAAAGGAGGCACTCCTGAACAGAAAATAAAGTTCTACACTGATCTATGGCATGTATTATTAGGCAGGCACAAGCTCAATGATGTAAGCGGCGATTATCCCGACTATACGCAGGGAAAACGCATCGGTACTTTTACAGAGGCTAATCTCAATGTACGCACGTTGCCAAAAGATAAAAATGGAAAGGTGAAGTACAACATGTATAATTCAGATGCCTTCTGGCTTACACAATGGAATCTTAACATTTTATGGGGATTAGGGTGGCCTGGCCTGCTCGATGATTTCTCTGCTTCACTTATTCAGTATGCCGATAATGGGGGCTTGCTTCCCCGTGGCCCTAATGCCGGAGGATATTCGTATATCATGACTGGTTGCCCGGCTACAAACCTGATTGTAAGTACGTATATGAAAGGCCTGTTAAAAAAGGCACAACCAGCCCATGCTTTTGAGGTAATGAAGCGTAATCATCTGCCTGGTGGGATGATGGCCATTGGAAAAGAGGAAGATCTGGAGTTTTATACAAAAAACGGATGGTGTCCTGGGAATGCGGGAATAACCGTTGAATGGGCGTTTCAGGACTGGTCTTTAGCGCAGATGGCTGGTAAGCTGGGCAAAAAGAAGGAGAAAGATTATTTTCTAAAGCGCTCAGAAGGCTGGAAAACGTGTTTTAATCCACAACAAGGACTACTTTTTCCCCGGGCTGAGGACGGTAAATGGGCACATAATGATCCCTTGAGTGGAGCAGGCTGGATCGAAGCCAATGCCTGGCAGGGCACCTGGGGCGTTTCTCATGACATCGGTGGACTATCTAAATTAATGGGTGGAAATGATACCTTATGCCACAAGCTCAATTATGCCAACCAGCCTGGCTGTTCGAATGCACATGTATTTAATTACGCCGGTAAACCATGGCTTTCGCAGTACTGGGTTCGTAAAGTTCAAGGGCAGGCGTATGGTGGCATTACCCCCGATAAAGGTTATGGCGGGCACGATGAGGACCAGGGACAAATGGGAGGCGTGAGTGCCTTAATGGCCATAGGTTTGTTCAGTTTGCAAGGCAACACCTCTTCAACTCCTTTGTATGAAATTACCAGTCCGATCTTTGATGAAATTACCATCCAGTTAGACCCAAATTATTATTCAGGAAAACAGTTTGTGATTAAAACCTATAATAATTCCCAAAAGAACTGCTACATTCAAAAAGCACAGTTAAATGGCAAACCACTGAATAACTGCTGGTTTACCCATAGTGACTTTGCCCAAGGAGGTTTGTTAGAAATATGGCTGGGTCCTGAGCCAAATAGAAAATGGGGAACAACTAATCCCCCTACTTCACAACTGACAGCCAATTAACCAATCCGTTTCGTTCGCATAGCCATTCATTACCGGATAATTATTTATCTTACTAATGAACTGCTTCAAGCAACATATATAATTATTTAAATAAAATATTGTATTGTATGTTGTGATATGTATATTTGTTTAAACATATGTACAGAAAAGGTACCAGTGTTACTAAATTGATTTACTGTTTATAGTATAGAGTCTGATTTGCAAGAAGACATGGCAGAAGAGATTACCCCATTATACTCTCCTTTGAGGTAATAGCCAATGCATTTGATAGGAATGCTTTAGTGTATGAAATGCATACAGGCAAAGTCTATATACAAAGGTGTTTTTGAACATCACAGATATACATAACGCTTCTCAGAGCTTTCATTCTGATTTTTACCTGATATACCACTGATAGCATCTAATAAGTCTGGTTTTGATACATGCCTGCTATTGCCGGCATCAGCGAATGGCACTAAATAAACTTTGGATATATGGCGATTCCTCTCAACACCTCCGCTGCAAATTTACCGGATACATCTATGGAAACTGCCCGGGAGGCGAGCAGAGAAATTTCTTCTGGCTTACGTATAGAGTCTGAAAAAACGGCAGATGTTGAATTTTTTATCCGCAAGACTTTTCAGACGGATGTACGGTTAGGATGTGAGTTGTTGTACCGGCATTATTACCAGCCTTTGTGCAGCCATGCCATCCGGTTTTTGTATTCAAAAGCTGTTGCAGAAGACCTGGTTTCAGAGATATTTTATCAATTTTATCAGAAAGGCATTTACCGGGAGATTACTACTTCTTACCGGGCTTACCTGTACAAAACTGTGCGCCACCGGGCATACAATTATCTCCGCAAAGAAACCAATTGCCTCCTGAATGACGATTCATTAAAAAGTTTTTCTGATGATACCCACCAGCAACCTGATGCTATTCTCCAGTACGAAGAGTTATATCAGGATGTAGAAAAGGCGATCAACAGCTTACCAGGCCAGTGCAGGAAAATTTATTTAATGCACCGCTTTGAAGGGAAAAAATATGCCCAGATTGCCACTGAGCTTCACTTATCTCCTAAAACGGTGGAAGTACAGATACGCAAAGCAAGCCATGCATTAAAAGATCTGTTACAAAGGAAATGGAAACTTCTAACCCTGACTTTCCTGATTGATCGTCTTTTTTAAAAAAGTTTAAATTTTTTTCCATTTGAGTAAGGGTTTTTACCGGGTATATGTGTCTATCTCCTGAAACGCAAATACACTCAGCAAATCATTCACTTCTTGGAACCATCCATTACAAAAGAACTTCTGTTTAAATACTTTGCAGGGCAGGTTACAGCTTTACAAAAGCAACAGATTGAAGAGTGGGCAAAAAATCCGGAGCATGAAGAATTTTTTTACAGTTGTCTCCATGAATGGGAACTGAAAAATCCCCAGTATCAGACAGATGTTCCTTTGGCTATTGAAAAATTTAATCGTTTTTTAGTACTAACTGCTGAACCTATTTTACAGGCTGCCGTATCTTCCCGAAATACTTTTTCTAGTAATAAGCGCAAATGGATACAATGGGGGATAGCCGCTTCTCTTTTACTTATTCTGGCTGCCAATGCGTGGCTGTTCAGAGATAGGGTGTTGTACCAGAAATATGTTACCGCCTATGGTGCCACAAAATCAATACAACTTTCAGATGGCAGTACAGTCATACTCAATGCGAATTCATCCCTGAGTATACCCCGTTTTGGGTTTGGAGCGTCTACCCGCCTGGTTTATCTGAAAGGGGAAGCCAACTTCTCGGTTGTACATACGCCAGATCACAAGCAATTTATTGTGCAAACAGATCCGCTTTTTAATGTGCAGGTGCTGGGAACAGAGTTTACAGTATCTGCCCGCACCAAACAAACCAAGGTCGTTTTAACCAAAGGAAAAGTACAGGTACAATACAAGCAGGAAACGCAACAGGCCAGGCAGGTAACCATGGCTCCCGGCGATCTGGTCATTCTGGATAAGCAACAGGGCAGGCTTCGCAAAGAGAGAGTGGCCCATCCGGAAGATTATGCTTCCTGGCAAAATCATCGTTTTGTTTTTGATAATACTTCTTTGGTGGAAGTCTGTGAACTGCTGCGTGAAACATACGGACTGCAAGTGGAAATCAGGGGAGAGCGGCTAAAGAAACAAACATTAACCGGTTCATTTAAAGCCCGCTCGGTAGATGAGTGGCTGCAAGCTTTATCAGATATTTTACAAATCAACGTCAACCGGAAAGATAATCGAGTACTCCTAACAGAATAAATAATTTCAACCCCATCTATCGCTATGAATATAATCCGCAAACTGCCGGAGAAACCTTACAGATGAAAGTCTGCAACTCAGTACATGACTTAATATCTAAGAATGTAAGTTGAAAAAACTTAGTCTGGATATTTCCGCATATGGTTGAATGCTACATAAATGCTGAAAGTTTATGTATAAAAACAGCTTTTTAAAAATAGCATTATTTAAATAAAGTCTTGTGTTTATTTTTTGTAACAGATAGCCTCTATTCACTGTCCTAAACTTTCACCAATGAACAAAGTGATTTACAAAATCAAACCGCCATGTATAATAGCAGCCATTCTATTGGTCTGTCAGCCATTATGCTTTGCCCAGGAACTTGCTTCCAGCAGGTATATTCCTACTCCTCCAAGTTCTTCAACCAGTCAGGCTACTCAAAAATTAAAGGATGCCTTGAATGAACTGAGAAATTACTACCAGGTAGATATTCTGTTTGCCGATCAGATGGTAGACGAACTTACTATTCCAGCCGGCTCAGTAGATTATAAGAATAAGCTCGAAAAAAATTTAGAGCTAGTGCTCAGGCCGTTAGGGTTGAATTACAGAAAGACCAGAGATGGGGCTTATTTAATAACTCCCACTCCAACCCTAAAAAAGGTTTCTGCCATCACAAATCAACCTCTTATTCCCATTGCCTCCAGTAGTTCTATTTCTGTGCTGAAAGCAGTCCATATGGAGAGTAGAGTTAATTTTCGTGACGCTATGGCAATCCAGGTAAAAGGGAAAGTTACAGATGAGACAGGCCAGAGTTTACCGGGTGTAAATGTTCTGGTAAAAGGAACGACCAATGGTACCACAACCGATAGCGATGGTATATACAATCTGACTGCACCAGATGCCAATAGTACCTTAGTATTCTCTTATATTGGATATGCTACACAGGAAATAGCCATTGGAAACCGCACGACCATTGATGTAACCTTGACGGCCGATATTCAATCATTGAGTGAAGTAGTAGTAACCGGCTATAGTACACAGGCCAAACGTGATATTACCAGTGCGGTAAGTGTGATAGAACCGAAAGAGTTGTTATCTGTTCCTGCCACCAATCTTGCACAGCAGCTTCAGGGGCGTGCAGCAGGCGTAACAGTAGGTACCGATAATACGCCTGGGGGAGGCGTAGCCGTGCGGATTCGGGGATATGGCACCCTGGGAAACAATGATCCGCTGTATGTAATTGATGGAGTGCCTACCAAAGGAAACCTTAATACCATTAATCAGAATGATATTGAATCTATTCAGATTTTAAAGGATGCCTCATCCGCTTCTATTTACGGATCAAGAGCGGCAAATGGAGTAGTCATTATTACCACCAGAAAAGGCAAATCCGGAGAACCCAAAATCACTTTTGACGCCTATTATGGTATGCAGCGGCCAGGTAAGTTTCTGGATTTGTTAAACACGCAGGAATATGGGCAATATCTCTGGCAGAGTAAAAAGAATGCCAATGTGGTGAATCCGGTAACAGGCAATCCTGAACATGCTCAATTTGGAAAAGGTGCTCAGCCGGTAATTCCGGATTATATTATACCTGATGGTGCTTTGGAAGGAGATCCCAGGGTAGATCCGGCCAATTATAGTTTCGATAGGTTTACTGATCCCCAGTTTGGGAAGACTAAATATTCCATTACACGCGCCAATAAGGAAGGCACAAACTGGATGGATGAAGTTTTTAATCCGGCTCCTATCCAGAATTATCAATTGGGTGCTGCTGGCGGCACAGAGAAAGCCCGATATGCCTTTTCTACAAACTATTACAACCAGGAAGGTATATTATTATACAACGGCTATAAGCGGTATTCGATCAGGGCAAATTCGGAATTTACCATCAAAAACCGTTTCAGGCTAGGAGAAAATTTACAGATCGCTTATGGCCAGCGTCAGGGTAATTACAGCAATAATAACGAAACAAGCCAGGTGTCAAATACTTACCGGGCACAACCTATTATTCCGGTTTACGACATAGGAGGCAATTTTGCAGGTACGCTTGGCAGTAATTTAGGTAATGCAAATAATCCGGTTGGGCAGTTATACCGCAACAAAGATAACGGATATAAAGAACTCCGTTTGTTTGGGAATGCTTTCGCTGAAATAGATATCCTGAAAGGCTTAACAGCCAGAACCAGTTTTGGAGTAGATGCCTTAATTTCTACCAGTAGATATTATAATCCTGTAGAAATAGAGCTGGCACATGCGATAAATGTAAACAGCTTAAGTGAGAACAGCAGCTACAATCATACCTGGACCTGGACAAATACACTCTCATATGAAAAGACATTTGGAGAAATTCATAACTTAAATGCCTTTGTAGGGCTTGAATCAATTGCCGGATATGGTAAAAGCTTAACGGCTGCCCGCCAGGGATTCTTTTCAGATGCCCTGGATGTACAATATATAGATGCAGGCAGCCCTACTACTGCTACCAATAGCGGAAATGCTACTACCTTATGGTCATTGTTTTCATACTTTGGCCGGGTTGATTACACATTAAAGGACAAATACCTTTTCCAGGCAACCCTGCGGAGAGATGCGTCTTCCAGATTTTTGGCGGCTACCAGATATGCCACTTTCCCGGCACTAAGCGCTGGCTGGCGTCTTTCAAAGGAATCTTTTATGCAGGGCCTTACTTTCCTTACCGACCTGAAACTGAGAGCAGGATGGGGGCAAACCGGAAACCAGGAAATTGGTGATTTTAACGCCTATTCCACCTATCAAAGCAATCCACTCAATAGCGGGTATAGTGTAAGTGGTTCTCCTACCGGGTATAACCAGGGCTTTGATATTGCCCGTTTTGGCAATCCTAATGCTAAATGGGAAACAACTACCACTGTAAATCTGGGCTTAGATGCTACCTTATTTGATGGTAAATTAGAATTGAATGTAGATGTATATAACCGTAAAACTGAAAATCTGTTATATGCCAAGGTATTTGATCCAAGGTTAGGAGATGCAGTTATACCTGCACAGAATATAGCTTCTTTGCAAAATAAGGGTATTGATCTGGCGCTTAACCACAATGGTTCTGCCATGAACGATGAGATTACCTATAGTGTAGGCGTTAACTTCTCCACTTACCGCAATAAAGTACTTACTCTAGATCCCGATAACCCAAATGACTTTCTTCCAGGATTTGGCCTTCGTACACCGCCTGTCACCAGGTCTATTGCCGGACGCCCTCTTTCTTCCTTCTATGGATATATTATTGATGGCATCATGCAATCTGAGGAAGAAGTACAGAACCATGCGAAGTTCCCGGGCTATTACGATTCAAATATCTATATAGATGGGCAAAGAACGCAGGGAGTGGGTAAATTCAAATACCGCGACATCAACAATGATGGCATAATCAATGCAAACGATCAAACCTATATAGGAAATCCTCATCCTGATTTTAGTTACGGAATTAACATCAATATAGGATATAAAAACTTTGACCTGACTGCATTTGCACAGGGAGTTCAGGGAAACGACCTGTTCAACCACGTGAGATACTGGACAGATTTTGAGATTTTTCAGGGCAACCGGACCAAGCGTATGCTCTATGAATCCTGGAGGCCAGATAATCCGAATGCAAAATTACCTATTCTGGATGCCAATGATGCACAAAGCGGGGTGCCCTCTACTTATTTCGTGGAAGATGGATCGTATCTGCGCCTGAAAAACCTGCAACTAGGGTATACTTTCCCACAAAGTATCCTGTCAAAAATCAGCATGAGCCAGCTCAGGGTATATGCACAGGCACAAAATCTATTTACCATCACCAAGTATTCAGGCCTGGACCC
This sequence comes from Rhodocytophaga rosea, assembly GCF_010119975.1. GTDB lineage: Bacteria > Bacteroidota > Bacteroidia > Cytophagales > 172606-1 > Rhodocytophaga > Rhodocytophaga rosea. The sequence continues at coordinate 8,465,713 of NZ_CP048222.1, read as the reverse complement.
GGAAGTAAATCTGAGAAACTTTAACAGTGGTTCTGACCGGGAGATTGGGGTAGATCAAGGCGTTTATCCTACGCCTAAGGCATTCATCTTTGGTTTAAGTGTTGGATTCTAAAATTTAATTTACGCAACCATGAAAAAAATAAGTTTTATTATATCCTTTTCCATATTCAGCTTACTCGTAAATAGCTCTTGTGGAGACAATTTTTTGGAGAAACAGCCACAAGGACAATACAGTCCTGCGGTATTGAAAACGCCACGGGGGGTAGAAGGGGCATTGGTTGGAGCCTATGCCTTGTTAGATGGGATTGGCACCAGCGGCGTTACCGACTGGCATGGAGCCGCTTCCAACTGGATATTTGGCAGTGTCGTCTCGGATGATGCCTATAAAGGTTCGGATGCCGGTGACCAGCCTGAACAAACCTTCATGGAACGTTATGTCTGGCTGCCCTCCAATGGTCACCTGTATGGCAAATGGAGAATGCTGTATGATGGTGTAGCCCGTGCCAATGATGTGTTGAAAACCTTGCCGGAAGTAAAAGAAGTAGATGACACCAGAAGAGCGCAAATTACTGCTGAAGCCCGCTTCCTGCGCGGTCATTATCATTTTGAAGCAAAAAAGATGTGGAATAATATTTCCTACATAAGCGATGAAGTCTGGAATCCAAATGATCCGACCAGCGTGCAGGTACCCAATACGGATGATGCCTGGCCACAAATTCAGGCAGATTTTCAATTTGCAATGGAAACACTGCCTGAAACCCAGCCGGGAAACCTGGGAAGGCCTACTAAGTATGCAGCTATGGCCTATCTGGCAAAATGCCATATGTTCCAGGCATTTCCAAACGGGCAAGCTGACCTCACTCACCTATCCGCTGCAAAAGCATTATTAGACCAGATAATTGCCAGTGGCCGTTACAAACTGGTAGATAATTTCCATGATAATTTTGCTGCCGAAACCAGAAATAATGCCGAATCCATTTTTGAAATCCAGTATTCTCTTACAGCTTCTGATGGAAGTGGAGGTAATCTTGGGGATGGGTTAACGTATATGTATCCGAACGGCCCTGGTGGATGTTGTGGGTTCTTCCAGCCTTCGCAGAACCTGGTGAATGCCTATAAGACAGATGAAAAAGGTTTGCCTTTGATTGCTACCTTTAATGATGTAAATGTAAAGAATGATGAAGGAGTCCTGACTTCAGAGCCATTTGAGCCTTATCAGGGCAGCGTAGATTCCCGGCTAGACTGGACCGTAGGACGCCGGGGTATTCCCTTTTTGGATTGGGGTGTACATCCGGGCCGTTTCTGGATACGGGATCAGTCGTATGCCGGGCCTTTTTCAGCAAAGAAGCAGATTGTAAGTAAAGCTGAATCCGGAAAATCAGGTAATCAGCGGTTAAGTGCCAATAATTACCGGTTGCTGCGTTATGATCATGTGTTGCTCTGGGCAGCTGAGTGTGAAGTAGAGCTGGGTAATCTGGAACAAGCCCGGACACTTGTAAATATAATCAGAGCAAGAGCTGCCAAACCTGAGGGATTTGTGAAGAATGCAAATGGTACTCCCGCAGCTAATTATGTAGTAGGATTATATACTGAACCCTGGACAGATCCTAATGCCGCACGGGAAGCCGTTCGTTTTGAAAACCGTCTGGAATTCGCCATGGAAGGTCACCGCTTCTTTGATCTCGTCCGCTGGGGAATTGCTGAGCCGGTTTTGAATAAGTACCTGGAAAAAGAAAGATCATTACGGACTTACCTGAGTGGAGCAAAATTCGAGGATAAGCACCGTTATTATCCAATTCCTGAACAAGCCATTGTATACAGCAGCAAAGGAGGACAACCTACTCTTCAACAGAATCCGGGGTATTAAGCGTAAATTACTTAAAAAGCTGCCTCATTCCTCAGGTAGCTTTTTAAGTATAGCTAGAGGATAAATAGTAAATGACACAGAAATTTTTAATCTCATTTACACTTTTGATTCTATCTTCAATATACGGACAAGTTAAGTCGGTTTGTTCATACCAATGTTATTTTTTAAATTTAGGAACACTACAACTTGATTCAAACATGACATATACACGCCGCCACTTTCTCAAAGGATCTATAGCTTTAGCAGGAAGTGCGCTTACTACACCTGACTTTAATTTTTACATTAAAAAAGGCAAGCCTGTTTTAGCAAATGAAGTGCTTGGCCATAATGGCTTTACCTACCGGATCAATAAAGACTGGGGGAAACTGGATTCCTCGAAAACTCCTGTAAATAATTGTCATGAAATGGTACTGGATTCTAAAGGCCGGTTGATTATGGTGACCGATGAACCCAAAAATAATATTATTATTTATGATAAATCCGGTAAACTATTAAAAACCTGGGGTACCGAGTATCCTGGCGGACACGGCTTAAGTATTTTTAATGAAGGAGGGGAGGATATGCTGTTTATCAGTGATCCCAATATTGGACGGGTTGATAAAACTACTTCTGAAGGTAAAATACTGATGACGTTGAAAACACCCCATGAATTAGGCATTTACAAAAAAGAAGATCCTTATAAACCTACCGAAACGGCTATATCCGCAAATGGAGATATTTATGTAGCTGATGGATACGGTTCGCAGTACATCATTCAATACGATGCAAAAGGAAATTATAAACGGCATTTTGGAGGCAAAGGGGATGAAGATACCCAGTTTTCTACGGCACATGGAGTATGTATAGATAACCGGGATAAAAACAATCCAACTTTACTGTGTACTTCCCGGGCGCATAATTCCTTCAAACGCTTTACCCTGGATGGTAAATACTTATCAACGATTTTCTTACCTGGAGCTTTTGTATGCCGGGCTGTAATTAATGGGGAAAATATTTATTCCGGGGTTTGCTGGTCAAGGTTAAAGTATTTGAATCAGACACCCAATTCAGGCTTTGTGACCATTCTGGATAAAAGCAATAAAGTAATTTCTAACCCAGGCGGAACCAAACCTGTGTATGACAAAGGTGAATTACAACTAATGGTTCAGAAAGAGCCCTTGTTTATGCACTGTCATGATGTGTGTATTGACGAAGACAAAAATATCTATGTGTGCCAGTGGAATGCCAATAAAACCTATCCTATTAAACTAGAGAGAGTATAGGTATAAAGTATGCTGAAGCGTAAATCTTGAATTATTGTTCATACAAAATAATGAGGTATCCAATCAACAGATTGTGGACAGGCGCCAGTATTATCGTATTTTCTCAGTTGTACTTTGTGGCTCCGGAGACTAAGAAGTGAAAATCAAAAATGTAGAAACCAACATCTTTCAGGCATCATTCCCATAAGGAGTAGATTCAATTTACATATCAATCAGATACCTCTTTTAATAAATATATACTGCACATTATCATAGTTACACTTTTCTTGCCAAATAATTCTGACCATATGGTGTCTGGAATTACCCACCCACAACAGGAATAAATTTTCCTGTTATGTGCGATGAATCTAATTTTAAGCAGATTATCAGGTATTGTATGTAGTATATTACTTAATAGGCTTTTTTTGTTTCTCATGATGGCCGCCCATAGTAAGTGATTGTCGGCCTCTCATTCTAAAACAGTATTAAGATAGAGTTTTTATGATGAGGTCTTCCCAAAATCAGGACAGAGCTAAAAAATGGATAAATGGGCCTATGATAACAAAGTCTAAAGAGACTTTGTTATCATAGGCCCATTTATCCAAAGCTTTACTTAGATCATGTTTAAAAATAAAATTAGGCAAATCAAGTAAAACGATTCAGAGTTAACTGGCAATTCTGCCAAAGAATCCAAGCCTGGGAACTATCTGTGGTTTTTTCATGATCTTTATCCAATCTTCTAGCAAAATTAAAGGTGGCGAAAGTACGTTCTCCTATCCATCTCCATTTGACAGGGACAAATCCTTGTGAACAAGCAGGAGGAGAAGAAATTTCTACTTCTACCCCTAATATATTCTCATAGACCCAATCGGTGAAGACTTGTTTGTAAGCCTGATCTGCTAAAATCTTTTGCATCCGGTGTAAATAGCCTTGCAGGGGTTCTACTATCTTCTCTGCCATGACTCCATCAGTAAGATTGGCTGCATGTACTACCACTGACTATACTAAGCCTAAAGTGTCTGTCAGGATATGCCTTTTTCTGCCATTGACTTTTTTGTTACCATAGGAGCTGACCATTCCATTGGGGTACATACCCTTGTTTTCAGAGATGAAAGGAGCTGTTTTAATTGATTGAGAATCAATGATAACCATACTGGGTGTCTCTTGTTTTCCTACTCTTTTGCGTTCTAATTTATTCAAGCCCCAATTGAGTTTTTCCAAAGTGCCATCCTTGTGCCATTTCCTAAAATGGAGCCGAAGATGTTCAACGTATCAGGTCTGATAATATACACTTTCCCACTTAGGAAAACCCTCAGGCAGATTTCTCCATTGGCTGCCGATGCGTAGATACCATAGAATAGCCTCTACAATCGCTCTCAAATCATATTTTCGTTTACGTTGGATAGGCAATCTTTAATAACTTCCCATTGCGGGTCAGTCAATCTCTCATATTGAGTTTGCATAAGATTTTGAAATTTGGTTACTTTTAGCTTACGCAACTGGCCCGTTTTTTATCAATTCTCAAAATTTAAACATGATCTAAGTCGAAAAATAACTTGGTTCTTACCAACTTTAATTTTAGTAGGATGCAGATAAGGAATAGTAGATATTTTGTCTTTTGCCATGGTGAAACCTAGGTGAAACAAAAGGAAGGGGCTAGAAAGCGAAAACCCCTCTAGCAAAGAAACTAGAAGGGTTTTGAAAGAGTTAGAAAGAATCCTGCAGAGGGAGAGGGATTCGAACCCCCGGACCTGTTACAGTCAACGGTTTTCAAGACCGCCGCATTAGACCGCTCTGCCATCCCTCTAAATTGAAGGTCACAAAGGTATAAGTATGTGTTGATATTTTCAACTAATTGAATTGAAATTTTAAGTTGTTTTTACAAATTCAAAAATGAAAAGCACATATATTCTTATCTGGGAAGTGTGCCTGGAGTTGTATCTAGCGATTCGGCGATAGTGGCCTGGCGAGCCTCATCAATACTCGCGTTGATTTCAAATCCTAAAATCAGAATTAAAGAAAGTAAATAGAACCAAAGCATAAGTCCGATGAGCGTTCCAATGGAACCATACAAACGGTTGTAGGAAGCGAAATTATTGATATAAAAGGAAAATAAGTGAGTGACTAAAATACATAGAATGGCTGCGATTATAGAGCCAATTGAGAAGAATTGCCACCTCCTTGTAATAGTTGGAGCCAGGTAGTAAATGCAAGAAATAGCTACAAAAAAAACGAAAAAGACGACAAAATACTGGAGAAAAGAAATAGAATAATAGGTCAGGGCATCAGTTAATAGTTTGTGCTCCAGCAGCCAGTTCAGGATAATATTACCAGAAATCAGAATCACAATGGCAATAATCAATACAATGGCAATGATAAACGTGAGAGCCGCTGCAATTAACCTTTTTTTAAGAAACCCTCTTCCTTCTCCGGTTCTGTAACTGCGGTTAAAGGCATCCATTAACGCAATCATGCCATTGGTAGCAACATATAAAGTAAGAATAAAACCTAAAGAAAGCAGATTGGCTCTGGGACGGCTTACAATATCTAAAATGGTTTCGGCTGCCTCCTCATAAATTCCTCTGGGAAGTACTTGTCCCAGAAATTCCATAATTTGCTTGTCTAGATCATGTATGGGAATATAAGGAATGAGAGTAAACAAAAATATAATGGCCGGAAAAACAGATAGCGTCAAATTAAAGGCTACTGCATTGGCACGGGAATCGAGTTCGTCTTTTTGAATCTTCCGCAGCAAAATTTGTAGAACAGACGATAAAGAGATTTTTTTATTCCACAGATAGGTAGTATCAGAGCGGTGTTTCAGCTTCCGGTATATGGCTGACTGAAAAATGGTTTTCTCTATCCGCTGGCGCATATTGTATCAGGAAAAGAAAGGCTCCAATTCACGGGAAAGCCTTTGTGGAACGGCACAAGGCTTTTGTGTTTTCTGGTTAATGAATACCAGAGTGGTAACGCCTGTATTCAGTAAGGTATTGTTCTCATTGTAAATCTCATATTCAAAAACCATCCTCACTTTTGGAACCGTTTTTACATATACTTTTACTGTCAACAGGTCGTCGTACCTGGCTGGTTGCAAATATTTTGAGTAGTTTTCATAGACTGGCATCATAATTCCTGAAGCTTCCAGTTCTTTGTAACTAAAACCCAGATTCCGCAGAGATTCTACCCTGGCAATTTCATAATACCTGGCATAGTTTCCATAATAAACGTATCCCATCTGATCGGTATCGGCATAACATACCCTAATTTGCACCGCATGTGAATACATAAATTCTTACAATTTACGATTTATAAATTATGAATGATAAAGCATGATTGTCAGAAGGCGTTTCTTACCTGATATTGGCGGCATTTAAAGCTTTTTGATACAGACGGGCATTTTTCAAATGGTCTTCAAAATTGTCAGCAAAGTTGTGATAGCCAGAGAAATCTTCTTTGGCACACATATATAAATAATCATGCTTTTCATAATTAAGAACAGCATTAATTGAAGCAAGTGTCGGCAGGTTAATTGGTCCGGGAGGTAAGCCGGTATATTTATACGTGTTATAGGGGGATTCTAATTGCATATGACCTTTTAAAATCCGTTTCAGTGAAAAATTTTTCAACGCAAAAACCAGTGTGGGATCTGCCTGTAAAGGCATATTTTCTTTCAGGCGGTTAATATATAAACCAGCTACTCTTGGCTTTTCATCGTTTTTACGGGCTTGTTCTGCTTCTACGATAGAGGCCAGAATAGACACCTGAATAGGGGTAAAATTAATAGAAGCCGCTTTTTGTTTGCGTTCTTCCGTCCAGAATTTGGTATATTCCCGGTTCATCCTGTCCAGTAGTTGCTGAGCAGAGGTATTCCAGAAAAACTCATAGGTGTTTGGTAAGAACATACACATGATCGTGGTTGTATCAAAACCATATTGAGTAACGACCGGTGTAGTGTTGAGCAGGGCTTTAAATTGCAGGGAATCAGCTTCCAGATATCGGCACAATTTAAAAGCCAGTTCATTTTTAAGCCGGATATTATTAAAGGTTAATTTGACAGGAGTTTGCCGGCCTGCCCTTAACATCTGCAAAGCCTCCCGGTTACCCATATTTTTCTTAATCAGATACTTGCCTGGTTTTACAGCTTCCTGGTAATCGAGCAACTTGGCAAGGAAACTGAAAGACAACTCATCATGAAGTATTTTGCTGCTTTTGAGCGAATCGATTACTGTTTGATAAGTGGCACCGGTCGGAATAAGCAGATAACGGTCTTCTTTATCTACCTGAAGATTGGGGGCTTTGGCCACCTGATAAAAGTAAAAGGAGAGTGTAGCCAGCATAACAGATACAAAAATTATAATACCGGCAACAAGCTTTTTAGATTTGAACATAGATGCAAAATTACTAATTTGTTTGAGATATTGATACGGAATTAAGATGCGAAACAGGGTTCATCTTTGGCAAAACTTACAACAAAATATAAGGGTAAGCTACTAAGATAGAAAATTGTTTTGTTGACTTTCATTGATTTTTTCGTAGGTGAGGAGGGTAACATTAATTTCGCACTGATACATCAACTTAATCCTATTTTATTTTTATACGTTTAAGCGATTAAATTTCATAAGCCAACCTAAATTACAAATAGACGTATGTCAGCCACTTTACTAAAATTATATCCACAAAATCTGGAACTGAAAAAAATTTTACAGGTTGTTCAGGCCCTTAAAGATGGGGGAGTGGTTATTTATCCTACCGATACAGTATATGGATTAGGATGTGATATACATAATCAGAAAGCTGTAGAACGCGTATGTCAGATTAAAGGAATTAAACCAGGTAAAATTGATCTTTCTTTTATCTGTTATGACTTAAGCCACATTTCAGAATATGCGAATGTAAATACCGCTGCATTTAAGGTAATGAAAAAAGCATTACCCGGACCGTTCACCTTTATTCTTCCTTCGAGCCATAATGTTCCCAGGATTCTGAATACGCCTAAAAAAACGGTAGGAATAAGGATTCCGGATAATTCCATTCCTCGTACCATTGTAAAAGAACTGGGTAATCCAATTATTACTACTTCCATCAAAGACGAGGATGAAGTAATTGAATATTCAACCGATCCGGAGTTGATTTATGAGAAGTTTAAAAACAAAGTGGATTTTGTGATTGATGGAGGATATGGAAATAACGTAGCATCAACAGTAGTAGATTGCACCCAGGATGGTTTTGAAGTAATCAGGCAAGGATTAGGCGAAATTGAGCAATATATATAAACATTCAGCCTGTACTTAATCAAATTAAGTAAGTAATTTATTCCTGAACCTGCACTTGTCTTTTATGTTTCCATCTTTTATGAGACCATAACCATTCTGCTGGTCTGGCTATAATGGCTTTTTCTACTTCCAGCGTATATTTTTGAATAATCTCCTCATTGCTCATTTCTAAATTAGGAGTGCCTGTGATCTTGGAGAAATATACTTCATACCTGCCTCTTTTTACCCGGCGCATCCCGGCAAATAAAACAGGATATCCTGTGCGCTTGGCAATTTTAGCAGCTCCGGTAAAAAAAGGGGTGTCCTGGTGCAAAAAATTGAGCCAGATGGCTTGTTCCGGCGCTGGTGTCTGATCGGCTACCATAGCAATAATACGGGTAATCTCTTTCCGGCTTACAATTTCTCTGGGAAGTTTAAACATAGGTAAGGGATAAGAGCCAAATCTGGTACGAATAGTCAACATCAGTTTTTCTGAAAAATTATTATGCAAGGGCTTATATACCGCATCAACAGCGTAATTAAGTTTGGCGGCATGCACCAGTTGCAGCCATTCCCAGTTCGCCTGGTGAGAAGCCATTACAATTACAGATTGTCCCACTTTTAAGTGATTTGTGAGTTCTTCAGCATTGATAATATGCACCCGACGGATGAGCTCATCAGGGGATATAGTTAATGCTTTTATGGTTTCAACAATAATATCTGCTAAATGATGGTAAAAAGATTGCAGTATAGCCTTTCGTTCAGCTTCATTTTTACCTGGAAAAGAACGTTTTAGATTCTCGGAAATTACCTTTTTACGGTATTTAAGTACATAGCACAATATAAAAAATATACAATCTGAAAGTACGTATAAAACCCGGAACGGTAATCTGGAGATTGTATCGAGTAGAAACATATGGTGAAAAAATTATCCTTAACAAATTATTATGGGAGAAATCGCGAAATATTACAAAAATCATGGTTGTTTTGGGGGAATATTTTTATGTTTCTCTTGGTTTTTACAGAAAAAATATTTTATTTAGGTAAACTTCAGCCACACAACCTGCACTTAGTCTTATTATTACATGGAGCCACCGGCAAGTGTAGTCATTGAATTGCATTATCTGCCCTGTATAGAATATTTTGCTAGCTGGTTAAAATATGATATAATCTATATAGAGGCATGGGAGCATTTTCAAAAACAAAGTTACAGAAACAGGTGTAAAATCCTCATGGCAAATAAAGTTGCCACTTTGTCAGTGCCGGTACATAAAGCAAGTTCTAAGCAGCTTATTAGAGAAGTACAAATAGATTATTCACAGAAATGGCTGACTGATCACTGGCGTACAATTTCATCAGCCTATGGTAAATCTGCTTATTTTACTCACTATGCAGGTTTTTTTGAAGAAATTTTTCTAAAGAAATATGAATTTTTATTTGACCTGAATCTTGAGTTACTGACAGCTTGTCTGTCATTATTGAAAATAAATAAAAGGATAGAATTTACAGCTGGTTACAAAAATAATGCTGAAAAGGGCCAGAATGACCTCAGATCAAAGATTCATCCAAAGGTGAAGGTAAACCAGACGAATATTTATCATCCGGTTCCTTACATGCAAAACTTTGGCAGTAATTTTGTCTCTAATCTGAGTATCATTGATGTCTTATTTTGTGAAGGTCCATACGCGGCAAACATTATCCGGCAATCCTTGGTACCATAGCAAACAAATTCTTTTTTTTGTGCGTTATATCTAAAATACAAAACCAAATTTTTAAGACGTTTTTGTTCTTATAAATTTTGATTATTTCTAAAATTTGAATATTGTTGGTATAAATCTTTTCTTTTAATATAATTCCTCAAATATGGAAGCAAAATTCTCAAATAGAGTGAAAGAGGTAATTTCGCTGAGCAGGGAAGAAGCACTGCGCTTGGGCCATGATTATATTGGTACTGAGCATCTTCTCCTGGGCATGATACGTGAGGGAGAGGGAGTAGCGGTTGGCTTATTAAAGAAACTGGGTATTTCACTGGAAGAACTCAGAACTTCTATTGAGCAAGCTACAAAAGGTACGGCTACAAATAATGTGAAAAACCTTGCGAATATTCCTCTGACTCGGCAGTCTGAAAAAGTATTGAAAATTACATATTTGGAGGCTAAAATTTTCAAAAGCCAGCTGATTGGCACTGAGCATTTGCTTTTGTCGATCCTGCGTGATGAAGATAATATAGCCACTCAAATATTATCCAAGTTCGACATTAATTACGAAGTGATTAAAGAGTTACTGGAATATCATTCTCATAATCCAATGGCTTCTTCGGATACCGACGACAGTGATGAAGATTCATCCCGTATGTTTGGCAGCAGTTCTTCTGGTGATAAAGGGTCTTCTTCCAAAAATCCAACAGAAAAATCCAGAACTCCGGTGCTGGATAATTTTGGCAGGGATCTCACCAAACTGGCCGAAGTAAATAAACTCGACCCAATCGTAGGCCGGGAGAAAGAAATCGAACGGGTAGCCCAGATTCTCAGCCGTCGTAAAAAGAACAATCCTATTCTGATTGGTGAGCCCGGTGTTGGTAAAACGGCTATTGCGGAAGGTTTAGCACTCCGTATAATTCACAAAAAAGTGTCTCGGGTACTTTTTGGTAAAAGAGTAGTAACCCTGGATTTAGCTTCTCTGGTTGCCGGTACCAAATACCGGGGTCAGTTTGAAGAGCGGATGAAAGCAGTAATGAATGAATTGGAGAAATCACCAGAAGTGATTCTGTTTATTGATGAGTTACATACAATTGTAGGTGCAGGTGGTGCTTCTGGTTCCCTGGATGCCTCTAATATGTTCAAACCTGCATTGGCCCGTGGAGATATACAATGTATTGGTGCGACTACACTAGATGAGTATCGTCAGTATATTGAGAAGGATGGCGCTTTAGCCAGACGTTTCCAGATTGTGATGGTAGATGCTACTTCTCCGGAAGAAACAATCGAGATATTAACTAATATCAAAGAGAAGTACGAAGATCATCACCATGTGAATTATACGCCCGAAGCGATTGAAGCATGCGTGAAGTTGTCTGACCGCTATATTAGCGACAGGTTCCTGCCCGACAAAGCCATTGATGTAATGGATGAAGCTGGTGCAAGGGTACATATTAATAATATTACGGTTCCTGATGATATTCTGAAACTGGAAGAGCAGATTGAAAATATAAAAAAGGAGAAAAACCAGGTTGTAAAAAGCCAGAAATACGAAGAAGCGGCTCAATTGCGTGACAAGGAAAAACGTTTGCTTGAGCAACTCGATAAAGCCAAAAATGCCTGGGAAGAAGACACCAAGCAGCGCAGATATACCGTGCAGGAAGAAAATATTGCTGAAGTAATTGCCATGATGACTGGTATTCCAACCAAGCGTATTGCTCAGAATGAAGGTATTAAATTGCTGGAAATGGGTAATGAATTGAAAGGTAAAGTAATTGGCCAGGATGAAGCAATTGCCAAACTGGTTAAATCTATTCAGCGTACCCGGGTAGGTTTGAAAGATCCGAAAAAACCAATTGGTTCCTTTGTGTTCTTAGGGCCAACTGGGGTAGGTAAAACGGAATTGGCTAAAGTGCTTGCTACTTATCTTTTCGATAAAGACGATGCTTTGGTTCGCATTGATATGAGTGAGTATATGGAGAAATTCTCTGTATCCCGCTTAGTAGGAGCGCCTCCCGGATACGTAGGTTATGAAGAAGGTGGACAGTTAACGGAGAAAATCAGAAGAAAGCCTTACAGTGTGGTATTGTTGGATGAGATTGAAAAAGCGCATCCTGATGTATTCAACTTGTTGTTACAGGTATTGGACGATGGTATTTTAACAGATGGGTTAGGCAGAAGGGTAGATTTCAGAAATACCATTATTATCATGACTTCAAACATTGGAGTAAGAGATTTGAAGGATTTTGGGGCAGGTATTGGTTTCTCTACCCGTTCTAAATCTGAAGGCACCGATGACCTGATGAAATCAACCATTCAGAATGCATTGCGGAAAGCTTTCTCACCTGAGTTTTTGAACCGTCTGGACGATGTGATTGTATTTAACTCCCTGCAAAGAGAACACATCCATAAGATCATTGATTTGACTTTAGGTAAATTGTTCGCAAGGCTGAATACATTAGGTTATAAAATAGAACTTACTGAAAAAGCCAAAGACTTTTTATCTGAAAAAGGATTTGATCCACAATATGGTGCTCGTCCTTTGAACAGAGCGATTCAGAAATATCTGGAAGATCCGGTAGCAGAAGAAATCCTGAAAGGTGAGCTGACAGAGGGTGATACGATTATTGCCGATTACAAAGGAGAAGGTGAATCTCTTACCTTAACCAATAGTAATAAAAAAGTGTCTTAACAAAGACGAACACTACAAAATAAAAAGAGGCTGATTCCAGCCTCTTTTTATTTTGTATAAAATTTAACGTTTGAAGTTATATAATTCTAAGTATACTAAGCTACTCTTACTACGCTTTCAGCTAATTTATGCTCGATATAGCTCACTGCCTGACCAACTGTTTTAATCTGTTCTCCATCTGTATCAGAAATACGTATATTAAATGATTGTTCAAATTCCATAATCAACTCTACATAATCTAATGAATCAATCCCTAAATCTTTGATAAAGTTAGCACTTGGCGTAATCTGAGAAATTTCAATTCCCAACTTCTCAATAAGTATATTAGTTACTTTTTGCTGTACACTTTCCATGTTATAAAATATTAAGTAAAAACAGGAGTAAAAAGAAATAAAATGTAAATACTATCAATTTAAATTGATGATTGATAAACCTCAATTTTTGAACCAAATTGAAATTAGAAATATAAATTTTACAAGTATTCTTGATTTACTTATTACGTTTTTATAAAAAACAATTTATAAAGTGCTTGTTTTCAGCAATTAAGCAGGGGAATGAATTTATTAGTTATTTTGACTAAACTAAGAAAAATAGATATAAAGCAAAAATAGGATAGGGCGTATCAGTAATATGATTGAGTAAAATTTAACCCATAAATAGCCGCTTGGCTTTGGCATTATTACTATCACTCACCTCAATTACATATAACTCTGTTTTGTAGGCAGATAAATCGTACTCCTTCTTGAATTTTCCTTTTTTACTTACCTTTTCCTGATGGACCAGATTTCCAAGTACATCATAGATTTTAATAAAAATGTCGCTTGCCTGCTTTTTATAAAAGCTTAAAAGGAATTTACGTGGCTTAACTAATTTAACCTCAAAATCAAGGGAATCCGTTTGAGCCTTTGTAAATGTTTGAAAAGAGGAATTGGAATAGACTGATACTGTATGAAGCTTACTATCAGATTGCCTGGCTGATAAAGTAAGAACTACATTTTTTTCAGGCTTATTATTACTTGCTGTCGCTTTGAGTGTAAAAGATTGGCAAAGCATAATAATGGCAAATACAAAAAAATAACCTACAACAAGGTCAAAATGTAAATATTTTCTCATTTGAAGATAGGTTTTAGGGTACTGACTAATTTTCGCAAGCTAATATAAAACAAAAATATTAATAAAATGTAAATACTAAACTTTATTCAGACACGTTATGCAAAATTGTGTTATTATATCTTGTTGATAGTGAGAAAATATACGCCTCTTTGTTTAAATAGTTTAAAAAAATATTGAATAAAGTAATTATTTTTTCTGATTAGATGTAACTTCCATTTTCATCTGTTTATATAGCCTCCTGCTCATTACAATTCAACCCCGATTTTAGTAAATACAGCTTATCTGGTATTAACAACTCTCAATATATTTTATACGTTAGACCTACTAAATACAGCAATAAACCAATACAGCTATGAAAAAAGTTAATGAAAATAAACCAGCTTCAGCTGAGCTAGAGCCTCCAAAAGGACAAAAAGGAGATAAAAATTTGCGCCAGCGTCAACGCCACAAAAATACTGATGACGTTTCCAGAAATGAAGGATTTGACATAGATCATAATTCAGATCCGGTTCTTGCTAAGAAGCAATAAAAAACAGTTAACCAAAAAATTAACCGCTTTGTATGGTAAATGCAGGCGGTTTTTTATTTATTAAAGCACTGAAAATAGTATAAGCAGAAATAGATCGTAAAATTAATTTCAGAACAATGTTTTCAGAATTTATAAAAATGACTAGCTTGATTTGAACTTAAAATCAGTAAAGTGAAGCCATTTTTTTTATCCCTTGAATGTATTTTTATTTTGTCTGCCTTACTTTTCGCTACTACTACCTATTGCCAGTCTGCTGAAACATATGCAGAAAAGCTAGGCTGGAAGAAAGGCGATCGGGTTGTAATTCTGCATGTAGATGATGCAGGTATGTCATACGATTCTAACCTGGGGGCTATACAGGCTATCGAAAAAGGAGTAGCTAATTCAGTAAGTGTCATGATGCCTTGTCCATGGGTGCCTGGTTTTGTTTCGTATCTAAAAGCACATCCGAATGTAGATGCAGGTTTGCATCTTACCCTTACTTCAGAATGGAAAGATTACCGGTGGGGACCTTTAACTGGTTTACCTGCAAGCCCCGGATTAGTCGATCCGGAAGGAGCCATGTGGCGTTCGGTGCAAGAAGTGGTGCAGCATGCTAATGCTGATGAAGTAGAAAAGGAAATAACAGCTCAACTGAGCCGTGCCCGTCAGATGGGGTTTGAGCCTACACACCTGGATTCCCACATGGGTACCTTATTTGCAATACCAGCCTTTATGCAACGGTATGTTAAGGTGGGCATTGAAAATAAAATACCGGTTATGTTTCCTGGCGGCCATAATTATACACTCGTCGAGCAAATGCTGGAAGAAACTAAAGCTGAGTTAAAGAAATCCGGTAAATGGAAAGAGGGGCAACAACTTCCGGAGCCAGAATTGATAAAACTCGCCAGGGAATCAGGGAAAATGATATGGGATGCGGGGCTACCAGTATTAGACGATTTACATAACACCAGTTACGGATGGGAATTACCAGCCCAGGTGAAACCAACCGATGAAAACCTGCGGAAAATGAAAACTGAAAAATATATTAATTCAATAAAAGCATTAAAGCCAGGGGTAACTATGGTGATAATGCACTGTACAGCTCCCACAGAAGTTTTCCAATATATATCTTCTTCCGGAAATTCACGTAAAGGAGATATGCTGGCTATGATGGACCCAGCTTTGAAAAAAGCCATTGAGCAGGAAGGAATTATTCTTACTACCTGGCGTGAACTCAAGCAAAGAAGAGATAAGGTAGTGCAGTCCAGCAAAAAATAAATTAAACAAACCTATAACTGGCTATGGAAGTTACTATTGAACATTATGAAGAAGATCAGGAATTTATTGCACAATTGGATGAAGGTGAAGCAGAACTTGCCTATAGTTTGCCAAAAGAAGGTGTGATGGATATACAGCACACCTATGTTTCGGAAGAGTTGAGAGGAGAGGGTATAGCAGAACAGCTGGCGAAAACTGCCTTGGAATACGCCAAGAGCAAACAATGGAAAGTAATTGCCACTTGTCCATTTGTTTCTTCATATGTCAAAAGACATTCTAAAGAATACAAATCTTTGTTGGCTGATCCTCTATAATACAATAAGTGATAGATTAAAATAATACATGAATCCATCCCTTACAACGGGTGCCTTGAGGTGAGGTAATCAAATAATAATATACCCCATTAGGTACTTCCTGTCCCCAGGTATTCTGGTAAGAATCACTCTGATAAATAGGTTTTCCCCAACGGTTATATATTTCCAGCTTTGAACCAATGTTAGGGGCAATAAAAGTTTCGTTAAACTGATCACCATTAGGAGTAATTACATTTGGAGGCGGCTTATTGTTTTCTACTTGAATCGTTTTAGCCAGACTTTCCTTACATAATCCTTTAAAAACCGTTAGCACTACTTCATACGTGCCTCCTTTTATGTCATAATTATAAGAATCCGGGGTCGAAGTAAGCGTATCTCCATTTCCCAAAATCCATAAAATCCGGTCACCTTCAATAGAATTATTTACAAACCTAACGGTAGCAGGCTTTCCACATTCAGAAGAAATGGTAAGGTCAAAGTCTACCGGAATGGGTTCAGATACTTCTACCCGAACAGATTTTTGCCTGACACATCCAAGAGCATCTGTAATAGACACTGTATATGTGGTCGTTTGGTCAGGAGAAGCAATAGGTGTTGCTGCGAAGGGATCGCTCAAACCAGTGGCAGGAGTCCACTCATATTGGATACCCCCAAAAGCTTGCAAGGTAATATTTTCACCGTAACATAATTCAATGGGTGGATCAATTGCAATATCCAGATCAAATTTGAAAGCTACATTGTTACAACCATCATTAGTTCCTGTAATATCCGTATTATTTCCATTATTCCGCTGAGACCATGCGCCGGGAGTAGTTGGAAAACTGCTATTGTCCCGGCAGGCACAGGCGGCATGATAGATAATTCCTTTTTTGTCAAATCTGGATGTGCCACCGTCCACATGGTTGGTACCTTGTGTACTACCAAAGTAAGTGCCATACAAAACGGCTGCTGCCTGGGTATCCATAATCATCAGATAAAAATCATCACTATTGGTAGTACGACGTAAGGCATCTGAAGTAGTAGGCATATCCGAAACATCCCTACCATTCAAACCACCCCAGCCAGATAAATAAATATAACCGCAATTGCTTACCTGAAAAGCAGTTGGAGAGAGGTCAGGTGTATTTCTGCCAGAACCAATTACTGTAGAAAATATGGTTTTAGTAAAATCATTGCTCATCGCATGTATAAACTGGCTGCTTCCAGGATTGTTATAAACATCACCAGAAAGCGGATAATCGCCAAAAGTAATGCCCATTACATATACATTTTCCAATGCATCCAGGTCAATTAAAGCCACAATATCGTTGGTGTTAGTACCAATATAGGTACTGGCAGCCAAGACATTGTTTGTAAATTTGGCTATGTATCCATCTTCTGCATCTGTAAAGGTGGGTTTAATGGTATTTGGCTGAACCTGCAGATCGGGGCTGGAGGTACCACCCCCAATGTAAATACTGCCAGATTTGCCAACCCGTACTCCCGAAGCAGCATCTGCTCCAGACCCTCCAAAATAGGTACTCCAAAGCAATGCAGATAATGAAGGATTAAATTTGCAGACAATGGCATCCTGTCCGCCTGACAAATTTCCTTGTGCCGGGTTTATTAAGGGAAAATCTTCGGAGTAGGTTGTAGAGGCTATATAAATATTGCCACTCTCATCTATATGCACTTCACCCCTGAACTGGTCCCCATAACTTCTGGTCAGATCATTTATAGTATTGATGCCATCATTGCCTGAACCACCTACATAACTTGAACCTACCAATCCATTGCCGGCCGCATTAAATTTGGTGATAAACAGATCACTTCCCTCTTCATACGTAATGCCTCCATCATTTACCGGATCAGTCCTTAACGGTTCTATTTTAGAACCACCATTAAAACTCTTGTCAAAGGCATCAGCAGAAAATGGAAAATTTGATGAGCCTGTAGTCCCCATCACAATCAGTTCATTATTGGCATTTACAATCATGCTGTGAGGCAGATCAGTTGCTGAACCGCCTAAGTAAGTGGCATATAAAAGCCGTTTACCATCGGGCGAATATTTGAGTAGGGCTACATCAATTTCACCGGCAAAAGTAAACTGAAAACTTCCTGTTGTAGCCGGAAAACGATTGCCAAATTCTATTCCTCCGGAGTATAAATTTCCTGCCTCATCAAAGGTTGCTGTAAAGCCCCAGTTATCGGTAAATGAACCTGAATAGGTAGAGAATACGAGTACCGGATCTATTACTAATGGAAGAGATGTATCATAGCCTTTGGGGAAATCAAACCTGAGAATATTGCCTTGTAAAGTAAATTCAGAAGGTATTTGTTGCTGTTTTCCAGAAAGCAGTTGATAGGAGTAGGGCTTGGTTTCTGTAACTGTATTTACACTGGTTTGTATCTGTAAAAAACCTTCCTGAAGTTTTATGTGATCGGCTCCTTCATACCGGAGTTTGATCTTGCTGGCATCTGCTTTGGGAGAGACAATAAAATCATATTTGAGGGTAGCATGCTGGGTATATAGTTTCAGATCAATGCCAGGATAGATATTCTTGTAGGTAATCTGATTGAAACCCGGCACTTCCGAAGCCCATCTGGATGGATCATTACCCAGGAAAAAATTCTTCTTATCGGTGCTTTCCCCGGAAGTTTCCATGAAGGGAGTCCTATTAGCTCCTTCAAAATGTACTTCAAAACCATGTGCCTGTATTTGCCTGGAAGAAGGAGCATTTGAAGCTTGTTTTGCATTTGAATGTTCAGAAGTATGGGCGTGGATACGGCTAACCGCCTTCGTATCATAAAAAACATAATGGAGGGAAGACGATTTTATAAATAAAAAGCCTCCCGGAATATTTGCCCTGAATAGTATATTCTTATCCCATTGATTCAGGTTTTTTACAAATTTGATAGAGGCATTTGCAGGCTGGTCATTATATATTTCTGCCTTTAATGCGAATGGAACTAACAAAAGCAGGCAGGTAACTACAAAAAGAAAACGCATACCGGAAATTAAATATAAGCAGCATGAAAGATAGGTAAATTAGTAGTCAGTTTCAATGGGATTGGTCGATACATCAAAGCTCATGGTCGATGGAATGAGTAGCGTATGTTTATTTAGTAACCTAACCATTCAACTATATACCTATACAATACATACTTTCAACTCACCTACTTCGAACCTTCATACTACCAAGGCAGCCATGTAACACTAGGACCATTCAACCAATTAATATGTAAACTCATCTTATTTAACCTTTGTGCCTCGGTGATAATTTGCTAAATTTCTACTTCAAACAACCATTTTTATGAAAATCTTATCAGTCAAATTATTTCTCTTATTGGTATTGATCGCCGGGCATGCAGGGGCGCAAAATTTTGAGGGAACCATTAAGTATTCGCTGAAAATCTCATTGCCGGAGAAACAACGCAGCGAAATGCAGCAGTATGCCATGATGATGCCCACAGGCTTTGAAATCACAACTAAAAATTCTCTTTCCAAAATGAAATTGCTTACTACAGGTGGTACTATGATGGAACTAATCAGTGAGCATACCAAAAAGGAAAACTTTATGCTGGACCATACGAATAAAAAAGCATATAAATTACCAGAAGAACCCAAGTCTGAAACGGCTAAATCTGATTCCAAACCTAAAGTAACCAAGACCTCCGAAACAGAAACCATTGCTGGCTATAAATGCACTAAATACATTATTGAAGAACCTAACAGCAAATCTGTACAGCATATTTGGACAACAAAAGATATTAAAATTCCGGTAGGTGCTTTTTCCAATAGTTTTGGCAATAAAAGCGGCAAAATGATGATGATTGACGGGGTAGAAGGACTGCCTTTGAAAATGATTGTAACCGAACATGGCACAACTTCCGAAGTAACAGCTACAGCAGTTGCTAAAGGCAAAGTAAATGAGGAAGACTTGAAAGTGCCATCAGGGTATGCGGTTGAGCCTTTTGACCCTGCTATGATTGGAAGAATGATGATGGGCAAATAGCTTATTAGTCAATGGTCAGTTGTAATAGGTGAAAGTAATTCATCATTATTTGATACTAAATACATAGAGTAATCACCTGTTTGCAAAGACCATTGACAACTGATCAATACTTATGAGCCGCTTTACACATGCTCCCTCTATCCGCAATGTGTTATTTATGATAGCAAGCTGGATACTAGCTGCTAACTTATATTATGTATTGAGGCTGGCTGGTATTGGAGAAGCCAGCAGTATTCAGGTACTCCGGCCTTTTAATATAAAGATGTTAATTTTTGAGGCCACCACTACAGGCCTGCTGGTTGGGGTTGTATTTAGTATGCTCGATATATTGCTAAGTGGTCATTTCTTCCGGAAAAAGCCGTATGGTTTGCTGTTGCTCCTGAAAAGCCTTTCCTTTTTAATTACCTTACTGCTTACGATCAGCATTGTATTTATTGTTTCCCAATCTATTTTTAAAGGTATTGTTATAGAAGAAGCTTTCTGGCGGCTGGGTATTTTTTATTCCAACTGGTCGGTGTATACCATTATACTCTATGCGGTGCTGGTAAGTATTGCCATAAATTTTATAAAACTAGTCAGCCGTAAGTTTGGCCCTGGCGTACTGAGCAATCTGCTCAAAGGAAAATACCATATACCTCAGGAAGAAGAAAGAATATTTATGTTTCTGGATCTGAAAGCCTCTACTACCTATGCCGAAAAGTTAGGACATATCCGCTACAGCCAGTTGATTCAGGATTGCTTTTACGACCTGACCGATGTTGTTCACAAATGTCATGCACAGATTTACCAGTATGTTGGCGATGAGGCCGTACTGACCTGGTCAGTACAGGAAGGATTACCAGATGGAAAATGTATGGAGTGTTTCTTTGAGTTTGAAAATATTTTACAACAACGGGCTCCTCATTATCTTGAAAAATTTGGTTTTGTTCCACAATTCAAAGCCGGATTAAATATGGGCCTGGTAACGGTGGCAGAAGTAGGTGAAATTAAACGGGAAATAGCCTATCATGGCGATGTGCTCAACACAGCTGCCAGAATACAAGGCAAATGCAACGAACTTAGCGAAAGAATATTGATCTCTGAATCCCTCAAGCAGTCTATTATGCAGAATAATAGATTTAAGACCAACCTGCTGGGAAGCGTATTGTTAAAAGGCAAATTAACAAGTGTAAATATTTATAGCGTTCAACGCTTACATCAGCCAGCCCCAACTAAACCAGACTTAATGCCTGCCTGACATTTATATGAGTTATGCAGTTGCAGCTACTTTTTTCTCCAAACCCGTCTTTAAGTTTGACAGACACCGTTGCATCGCTTTTTTCATAAAATAACGGATAAGTATAGAAGCTACCGGATAAACGACCGGAGAAGTCATCGTAAATACATAATGCCACTCCACAATAGTAGTATTTCCGTGTGGTAGAAAATTCCACACACTCCGCCCATGATTTACCAATAGTGATAAAGGTTTTCCGATGCCAGATATGATCTCATAGGCAAACAAATTCGGATATTCAAGTTCTGTAATTTTTTCAGTTAGCACACTGGTATCTTCCGCATACATTTTTCTTACCATACCTACCTGATAATGAATTACTTCTTTTGGTAATACTTCATGCGAAATCCCGGGAACCGGACCAAATCCTCTAAAGTGGGTTGGAAAGTAGTGAGGCGTTGTCAGGGCATCATATACAGATTCAGGAGCAGCAGCAATAGTTATTACCGCTAAGGTATGTATCTTCATAGGTTGTTGGGTTTGTTTAATGATGAGTAGCAGATTTTATTAAAATTTAGTAAAAAAAACAGTACAATATCAATAGTATATTCATTTTGTAGACAGTAGATAGAAAAAGTTAAAGTGAAGAAAAATTGTTGTAACTGTACTGATCCAGAATGTTTTTCAATAGGATGGCTTTCAGAAATGATTTTCTTTTGCAATAAATCCATGTACAAGAAAAATATACTTTTTTCTATTCATGCCCGTATATGCAAAATACATCTGTAATTTTGCGCCACTAGTTAGAAATTAAGCTATTTGTTTCGCGATTCATTCACATTCATGTATCAGAGTATCATTCTAAAATCAGGGCGGGAACGTTCATTAATCAACAGGCATCCCTGGCTCTTTTCCGGTGCAGTTAAACAATTGCCAAAAGCCGAAAATGGAGATATAGTTGCCGTCAGGGACAATCACGACCAGCTATTGGGATATGGATTCTATTCGCCGCAAAGTCAGATCGTATGCCGCTTGTTTGAATTTACCAGTCAATCTATGGATTTCAACCAGTCAGCTTACTGGCATCATAAAATTATTCAGGCGTACCAGCTTCGCAAAGCCAAGGTGATTCGCTTAGGAACCAATGCGTACCGGCTGTTACATGCAGAAGGTGATTTCTTTCCTGGTGTGATTGCCGATGTGTACAAAGACGTAGCTGTATTACAATTACTCATTAAAGGAACAGAAAAAGTATTGCCACATATCATCTCTGGTTTACAGCAACTTGGCATTCAATATATCTATTTAAAAAATAAGCATAGTCCAGGTTTCAGGGAAGAGGTAGTACTGCCCAACGGCTTTATAACAACGGAAGAAACCAGGTCGCAGGTGATTGCCGAGGAGAATGGTATGAAGTTTATAATTGACTTTGAAAAAGGCCAGAAAACCGGCTTTTTTATTGACCAGCGTGATAACCGTTCTTTATTACAGCAGTATACAACCGGAAAAACCGTACTAAATGCATTCAGTTATACAGGCGGTTTCAGTGTGTATGCACTGGCTGGCAACGCTTCTCTGGTGCATTCTGTGGATATTTCGAAAGAGGCAACCCAGTTTTGTAATGAGAATATAGCACTTAATTTTGGTGCTTCTGCTGCCCATGAATCATTTGCTGCTGATTGTTTTGACTATATCCGGCATACCTCCCATACATATGATGTAATGGTATTAGATCCACCTGCCTTTGCTAAAAATGCCAAAGCCGTACCTAATGCTTCCAGAGGATACAAAGACCTGAACCTGACTGCTTTTAAAAAAATACAACCAGGAGGCATTATTTTTACTTTTTCCTGCTCCCAGAATATTGATAAAGACCTGTTCCGTAAAATCATTTTTTCAGCTGCGGCTGATGCCCAGCGGAATGTACGCATCCTGCACCAGCTTACCCAGCCTGTCGACCATCCTGTAAATATTTTTCATCCGGAAGGAGAGTACCTGAAAGGATTGGTATTATATGTGGAATAAACCTATTTGGTAGCCTGGAAAGTTTATTTTTATGAAGTTTCCTTTTGAATTTATCGTGGCGTAATTTTTGTTTTTGCTTTTGTAAATATTATTTGGACTTATTCTAAATAGTCTATACCTTTGTTACATCAGCGGTTAGCAATTGAATTTTACTAATAAAAATGATCCTCAGAGAACAGCGTAGTACCCTATTAGAAGAAGTATTTCGTACAGACAATGGTTGTGTGTATCAGTCCGATGCTGAAAATTGTTTCTATATAGATTTTGGAGGCAGGGCAATCAAATTTAGTATTGGCTGTTTTTTCAGGCTAAAATACCTGGTCGATAAAATCAACCTTCCGGATATGGCAGCCAACCCTGAACGTTCCTCTGATGTTGAAATTATTTCTCCCTGCGCCTGCGAGCATTGTTATGTATTAACCCTGGCTGAGATTGTTTCATTAAAAGAACTATTAGCAGGTGCCAAAGTGATGCTTCAACTCAATAGCATCCTCAAAGAAAGGCTATATAGACTTGTAAAATAGTGATTATTACGCTTTTTTAATCTGATTCTAAATTACTTAAATTTTCCTCTCTGCCAGTATATTTCTGAACATTTCAACGTATATTGCCGTTGTTGAAATAAGGAAAATGTATTATTCCCTGTTCAATATTTTATCTGAAACACCCGCATTTTATGTTTTACATAAAAGCCAGATGCCAAAGCGGGTACATCTGACTTTTAATAATTAATTATACAGATGAAAGATTTGTTAAGACTAAAAAGCTCATTAACGGAAGAAATAGAAACCATTCTCAACGATCAGGTAAGAAAAGAAGCACATTCTTCAGCTCTTTATCTGGCCATGGCTTCCTGGTGCGATAGAAACGGATACGACAACAGTGCTGATTATTTTTACAAACAATCAGACGAAGAACGCGGACATATGCTGAAGATATTCAAGTATATCCTCGACCTTGGAGGTTCATCTGTTTCTCCATCCATTCCAGATGTTAAATTTGAGTTTAATTCCTTCCGGGAAGTGTTTGAAGAAGCGCTTGAACAAGAGGTGATTATTACTCAGTCTATCAACAATATAGTAGATCGCTGCCATAAAGTAAAAGATTATATGACAGTAGAATTTATGAACTGGTTCCTCAATGAGCAGAAAGAAGAAGAATATGTAGCCAGAAGAGCCCTGGAACTATTTGATGTAATTGGTGAAGAAGGTACAGGCCGTTGGGAAATCGACCGTCACATTCCTAAGATCACTTACGACGCAAAATAAATAGAGAGTATCCTAACATATTAAAAGTTCGCAAACCTAACGTTTGCGGACTTTTTTATTGCTAAGCAGGTTGCCTTTGCTTGGCTGCAAAATGAGCGGCTACCCTTTCTAAAGGCAGGGCATTAAATGTCATATCTTTTGTTAAGCCACCCTTCCTAGCCACATGTACGCCGTAAATCATGTCATGGTAGCCATCTTTTTCATGAGCATCCGGGTTAATGCTGATCATCACTTCTTTTTCCAGCGCATACGGCAGCCAATGCCAATCAATATCGAGCCGCCAGGGATTGGCATTAATTTCAATGACTACTCCATTGGCTGCACAGGCATCAATCACTTTCCGGTGATTAATAGGATAGCCTTCGCGCCGTAACAATAATCTGCCTGTTGGATGGCCGAGTATGGTGGTATAAGGATTTTCAACAGCCGAGATGAGCCGCTGGGTGGCTTTTGCCTCATCCATTTTTAAGCCTGAATGCACAGAAGCTACAATAAAATTAAAACTTGCCAGTACATCAGGTTCATAATCCAGAGCGCCATCGTGCAAAATGTCAGATTCGATACCTTTGAAAATACGGAAAGGAGCTAGCTTTTTATTTAACTGCTCAATTTCGGCATGTTGTTTACGAACCTTCTCTTCGTACAAGCCATTGGCGTAAAATGCTGATTTTGAATGGTCGGATATGCCTAAGTATTGGTAACCTAACTCTTTACAATACAAAGCCATTTCTTCCAGCGTATGTTTCCCGTCGCTGTACGTAGAATGGTTGTGCAAAATACCTTTCAGGTCTTTTAGTTCGATCAGTGAAGACAGCTTTCCTTGCTTGGCAAGATCGAATTCATGTAGCCCTTCCCGGAGTTCCGGAACAATATAAGGCAACTGCACAACCTGATAAATAGCTTCCTCAGAGTCAAATAGTTGAGTAGAAACAGTTTGTAACAAGCTTTTGCCAGTTTCATTGGCATACGCCAGGTGTGCAGGTGCGGAAGAATACATGAATACCCGGTTAATGTATTGTTTTGCCGGTACCATATGAATTTCAACCGGTAAGCCACTGGCTTCCAGTCTTCCCCGCCACACAAAGGGGGCAGATGTTTTTAGATTTTTCTCCAATTCCTGCCAGCTATCCAGTAAGGTATGCGCTTGGGCAGGTGAATCAGTTGCAATTACGTATTGTAACTGGTCAATAATATCCAGTTTCCTGGCCATTTGCCCGGTTAAACTTGCTTGTAACCCCTTGGCATGAAACTGGGTAAGTAGATCATTAGCGATAAGTTCAGCACTGGCATAATGTAGTTTTCCTACGGCTGCCTGATTAAATAAAAGAGATTGCTTGATATTCTCCTGTGTTTTTTCCCCGAACCCTTTCAGTTTTGCTACCTGATTGTTTTCACAGGCTTCCAGTAATGCATCCGTACTTTCCAGACCCAGTTCTTTCCATAATACCCGTATCTTTTTTGGGCCTATTCCTTTAATCCGCATCATTTCCAATACGCCGGGCGGTGTTTTCGCCAGCAGGTTTTCCAGTTCTTCAAAAGTGCCTTGCCGGTTGAGGGTATTGATTTTATCTGCAATACTTTTTCCAATACCTTCCAGCTGGATAATCTGTTCCGTTGTGAGGGAAGATAACTCAACATTGAGTTTTTCCAGAGCGAACACTACATTAGTATAAGATCTGATTTTAAATGGATTCTCTTCATGGAGTTCCATGAGCTGAGAAGCGAGGCGGAAAGAGCGGATAATGTCTGAATTTTCCAAAAGACAAAAGGGTTATATATGTCTGGTAAAATTAGCCAGAAATTGTGTGTACCTTATATTAAACTGTAGTTTTATCTGCTTGTATGGCTACAAAAAAATCTATTAAATGCTTATCACCAAAATCCTATATTTGCAGCATACAGCGTTAACATTCGCTGATATTCACTCTATGGTAAAAATAATTTTAAGTTGCCTGCTACTTTTTGTCACTTTATCGGGTCAGCAATGTAAAGGAAAACTGGAGGATGATGCTTTGTTTCAACGCTGGACTCATTTGCATGAGAATGACAAGGATGGCATTGAGGAATACCGGAATCAATCCTATAATTTTCCACTGGCCAGAGGACGCACTGGTTTTGAATTCCAAAAAGACGGAACCTTTATCCGCTATGATATTGCTCCTACAGATGGAAGTCTGAAAGTGCCTGGTACCTGGAAAAAGGGGAATACTGAAAACATCATTGAGATTCAGGTAAAAAGTCCATTACAGGAAGAATCAGAACAATATTCCATGGAGATAGTGGAATTGTCAAAAGATGTGCTGAAGGTTAGAAAAGTGCAGAAATAATGAGAGGAAATTAGCATGTACAAACTAGCTTTTAGCTAAATTTTTGATTGTTTTAATATGAATGATCAGGAAGCTTATACTTCTTTTTATCTATTTACTTAAACAGAACTTGACTATGTAATTGCATGTTAGTAAAGCATTGAATACCAAAGCCTAATTTCTAAATTTTCTAATATTTTAATCTATAATTCTATTTATGAACTACTGGCTGGTTAAATCAGAGCCTGCAAAATATTCCTGGGACACATTTGAAAAAGAAGGTTATACCTTCTGGGATGGGGTTAGAAATTACCAGGCCAGGAACAATTTAAATGCCATGCGAGAAGGTGATCTGGTGTTGTTTTATCATAGTAACGAAGGGAAAGCAGTTATAGGTATTGCTAAAATAATCAAAGAAGCCTATCCTGATCCCACAACGATGGAAAAAGGATGGGTAGTGGTTGATCTGGTTCCGGAACAACGATTAGAAAAACCGGTTACTTTGCAGCAGATTAAAGCAGATAAACGCCTGGAAAATATTGGGTTACTGCGTCAGACACAGCTATCCGTTATGGCTCTCAAGCCGGAAGAGTTTGATATTATTGTCAGCCTTGGAAGTAATTAAAGAACAAAATAAGCGTTTTTTAAGGGAATATAATCTGATACAATTGTTTGTTACCCATCTTCCTGATTTTTTAAAATAAGGTATACATTTTGCCACAGAATATGCACAAATTCTACTAAATTAATAGTAAAATTTTAATAGGTAATTGAACAATAGCAAGCGAATATTTATGCAAATGACTCTCAAACGGTTTGGTATTCCATTATCAACCCTCTTCTTTTTATTAACCACTTTTGTATTCAGTTTTTCTCTTCAGGCACAGCAAAATAAACGTGTAGAAATCGAAACACAAGGCAATGCCGATGAAATGATTGTAGTGCCCATAGGAGATGAAGGACTGATCCTTTTTTCACAAGTGGCTCCCGGTAAGTTTACTTTTGCCAAATACAGCACTGATTTACAGCAGGACTGGACGGTAGATTGTATTGTAAATACCACACTCGATTTGTCGAAATATGTATATAATGGCAAATCTTTATACCTGCTCTTCAGCCGTTTTAAAAGTCCGACTTACCAGGTAGTAAAGCTGAATGTAAAAGCTGGCTTTGCTGAAAAATTTGAAATGCGCTCGGTGAATAAATTAGAAATCACTGATTTTGAAGCCATCGGTACCAGTGTGTTTATTGCCGGTAAAACCCGGTCTGAGCCTATTTTGCTGCATCTGAATTTGCAGAACAAACAAACCCAGGTATTGCCCACGGCAGTAAAGGGTAAAGCTGAAATACAATCGTTGGAACTGGACACGGTGAACCAGCAACTGAATGTAGCTTTTGCCACCTGGCGAGGCAGGGAAAATAAACTGATTATCAAATCATTCTCACCCGATGGCCATCAAATTAATTCGGTTGCCCTGGATTCAGAACCAGAAAAAAATCTCCTGACTGGCCGTGTTTCCACACCTCAACCAGGGCAGGAACTGGTGATTGGAACCTATGGAACCAGAGGTTCTAGCTATACAAACTATTCCAGAGGCTATTATACCCGTTCCGTATATACCGGTACAGCCGATTATACGCAAGGTTTATACATCAGCAAGCTCAATGACGGGCAGTCGCAATTTATAAAGTATTACAGCTTCACTGACTTTAAGAATTTCTTTAAATTTATGAACGGCCGCCAGCAGGAACGAATGGAGAAACGTATCAAAAAACGCAAACAACAGGGTAAAGACCTTAAACTGCAATATCGTTTACTTGTACATGACATTATCCAGCGCAATGGGCAATATATAATGGTAGCGGAAGCTTATTATCCGGAATACCGCAATAACAATTACTACGCTCCTGGTATGTTCGGCTATGGATATGGTTATTACGGCTATGGGTATGGTGGATATAACGGTTATGGTCGGAATACACCCGTTTTTGACGGCTGGGTATATACGCATGCAGTAATTGCCGGATTTGATATGCAAGGTAATCTGCTGTGGGATAATAGTTTTGAGATCAACGATGTAAAAACGTATTCTTTGCGGGAGAAAGTAAAAGTGAGTTTCTCCCAGGAGAACATTGTACTGGCATACAGCCACAAAGGTATGTTAAAATCAAAGATCATCCGGGGAAATGATATTGTAGAGGGAAAAGAAGATCTGCCATTACGGGCTGAATACGAAGGGGATGTGGTGAGAAAATCTTCTGTAGATAATGTGGATTACTGGTATCAGAATAACTTTTTAGCCTGGGGTTATCAGAAAATCCGCAATCAGAAGGACGAGCAGGTAAAAGGACGGCGAAATGTATTCTATTTCAGTAAAGTAGGTTTTTAAAAGTAGATCTTTCTAAAAAATCAAACCCGCAAAGTATTTGCTACATTGCGGGTTTCTTGTTTAAACTGATAAATTGCGACCAAAGGTCAGAAACGTAAATGATACAATTACTCACGCCTCAACATTGGAAAACCTACAGATTGATAGATTCCGGAAATTTTGAGAAGCTGGAAAAATTCGGAGATTTTATTCTGTCGAGGCCAGAGCCGCAGGCGGTCTGGGATAAGTCTATGATGGAAGGAGAATGGCAGAAAATGGCTTCTGCTTTTTTTAAAAAGGAGAAAAACAATCCTGAAAAAGGACAGTGGGAGCTAAAAAAAGGGATGCCTGAACGATGGTTTATGAATTATAAACAATCTCAATTTGAGCTTTCATTTAAATTAGCTTTGTCATCTTTTAAACATGTAGGGATTTTTCCTGAACAAGCTACCAATTGGGATTATATTTATCAGAAACTAAAAGCGATAGCACAGCCACAGGCTAAGGTACTCAATCTGTTTGCCTATACCGGCGGCGCTTCTCTGGCTGCCAAACGGGCTGGGGCAGAAGTGGTGCATGTGGATTCAGTGAAACAGGTAGTAAGCTGGGCAAGGGAAAATATGGAAGCCAGTGGCATGGATAATATCCGCTGGATTGTAGACGATGCCCTCAAATTTGTGAAAAGAGAGGTAAAAAGAGGCAATGTTTACCAGGGAATTATTCTCGATCCTCCGGCTTACGGAAGGGGACCAGATGGAGAAAAGTGGGTGCTGGAAGAGAATATCAATGAATTATTAAAATTATGTAACCAGTTGCTGGATAAACAACAGCACTTTTTTATACTCAACCTGTATTCGCTCGGGTTTTCTGCCCTGATTGTAGACAACCTGGTACACAACTGCTTTGGAAAAATAGCAAACCCGGAATATGGAGAACTTTTTTTAGCCGATCAGTTTAACAAAAGGTTGCCTTTGGGGGTTTTCTATAGGTTCAGTACGCATTAATTTTTAGCTTCCGGATGTATAAAAATCTGAAACAAAGTTTTTTACTTGTACTATTTATTTTCCTATTTGCCTGCAATTCCTCGGACCGGGATGATGCTACCTTACGTTTTTTTCAACGGGGCAATGTGGAGTTGCGTAAGCGTGAATACAGGGAAGCTATTCGGTTATATACTGAAGCTATTGAAACGGACAGTGCTTTTGCAGATGCCTTTAACAACCGGGGAATTGCCAGATTTAACCTTGCCGACTATAAGGGTGCTATTGCCGATTATACCCATGCTTTAAAAATTGCTCCTTCCTATACAGATGCCTATTATAACCGTTCCAACGCTTATTTTGAACAGGGAGATTATAAGGCTGGCCTGGAAGATATAAACAGGGTAGTGGAAATTTATAAAGATACAGCTAAAGTTTATCTGAGCCGTGCTACCATAAAAATTCAATTAAATGACTATGCCGGAGCGGCCAGTGATTTTGACCGTACCCTTACCCTTGATTCTGCTAATGTGGAAGCATATGTAAACCGGGGCTTTCTCAAATATAATTTAAAAGAATATGTAGCTGCTGAAACTGATTTTCAGAAAGCCATAGAGCTGGATAACCGCCAGGATTTTGCTTACAACAATTTAGGTTTATTACAGGCACGTACCGGGAATTATACCAGAGCACTTACACTGCTCAATGAAGCTATTTCGTTAAATCCACAACAACCCTATTATCTCAATAACCGGGGCTTTGTTAAATTAAAATTAGGGCAACCGGAAGAAGGTCTGGCTGATATTGAAGCTTCGTTGCGCCTGGACAATAAAAATGGATGGGCGTACCGCAACCGGGGTGTTTATTACCTGAATGCTGGGCAAACGCAACAAGCACTGAAAGATTTTCAAACGGCAACCAGGTTGACCTATAATATAGAACTGATTCATTACTATCTGGGTCTGGCCTATGAGAGAACCGGCGATAAAAAGAAAGCCTGTGAAGAATGGACGCTTTCCCTACAGTTGGGCGAAAGTGAATCTGACGAACTGCTGAAATCGAGATGTGGATAGTTAAATACTTACGAATTACGAATTCTTAATGGCTTATTTGTATGTAAATCTTAGCTAACTTATTCTTTTAATCATCTGACATTTTACTCATCGACTTACCACTCACTTTACCGGATCATACCCGCTTCCTCCCCAGGGATGACAACGGCCGATTCTTTTTAAGCCTAACCACATTCCTTTCCAGGGACCATATTTTTTAATGGCATCTATGCTGTACTGCGAACAGGTTGGTGTGTAGCGGCAGGCACCGGGTAAAAACGGCGATATAGCGTATTGATAAAACCGGATGAATAAAACAAATGCTTTTGAAAACATAGTTTGCTAGATTTAGGAACAAAAAAGTCTAATTTAATGTTAACAGATTGCAAAAAATCGTTATATTGACGAGTATTTATATTGCCCTGGTATCTGTTAACGGGAATATACCAGCAAAAAGTTTACAAGGCATACATGTACCATTCTTTTATTCCATGAGCGCTGTGGCGTAAAAGAATTCATATCCAATGAACAGCCTCTCATCGTGAAGCTTTATTTGTTTTAAGATTGTTTATTGATTTGATTCTTTTAAATTTATTGGGACATGGCACCTAAAAAGGAATTTCCAGAAGACAACATCCGGCCGCTCTATCCTGATTCTTCTGGTTTAGAACCAGGCATCACAGAAGGACCCTTGCCTTTTATTCTGCAACAGTCAAAATCAATGTCAGCAATGGTATGCCTGTTTATTATAGCAGGTATTGCCCTGTTGATGTTCACAAAATTCGATTATACTAAAGGGCTTGTACAACATTATAGTGAGTATGAAGATTTTTCTGCTGTGTTGCCTGAATCAGCGGCTGAAAAATTTGCCCAGGCTGGTACAGCCCTTGCCTATAGAACTGATCACAAAGAGTACCTTCAGCCCTTGTATGCATTAATCAAAGATAATCCTGAAAAAGATTCCCTGCATTATTATCTGGGGGTGGCATATTTCCAGTTGGAAGACCCAGTTAATGCAGCCCGCAGCTTCCGGAAAGTATTGCGTCAGCCAGCTAGCAAGCTTATATTTAAATCGGAATACTGGCTAGGCTTATCCTTCTGGCAAGGCGAAAATATACAGGAAGCCAAATCTATATTTGAAAAAATAAGCCGCCAACCCAGACATCCTTACCGGGAAAAGGCTGCCAGCATCCTTAAAGAACAAGATTTTTTATAAATTCTTATCTGCCAGCCATTCTTGAATTATTCATAAACCTGATCTGCCAGAGAAATTCTTTCCTGCACATACAAAAGCTTGTCAAATTATAAATATCTTTGCCGTTTCTAAAATGAAATGGTAGTGATAGTGCTGTATGCTCAACTTTTAATATACAAGTAACTTAATTCCAGCAAAGTTATTTTGCATAGTCAGTTTTGAAAGAGCAACTTTCAATTACAATTTTGTTTATTAGATTTGATGAAATGAAACTGCAAACTGTTACCAAGTAGTGATTTCACTATAATCTAAAGCCGTTTCCAGATTGTTATTTATACACATATTTCAATCGTTAATTGACCCATATGTCTTGGTTTACCAGAAAAGAAAAAGGAATTAATACGCCAACCGAGCTGAAAAAAGAAACACCGGATGGATTATGGCATAAGTGTTCCAACTGCAAAAAAGTAATGCACACCAGAGAGCATAAAGCCAATGCATATACTTGCATCCACTGTAATTATCATGAAAAAATAGGTTCTGACGAATATTTTGAATTACTTTTTGATGGAAATACCTTTACTGAACTTGATGCAGATATGAGTTCTTCTGACCCGCTTCAGTTTGTAGACTCAAAGCCTTATTTAAGCCGGATTGCGGCCACCCAGAAAAAAACCGATAAAAAAGATGCGGTACGAACAGCTTACGGCCCAGTAAATGGATTGGAAATAGTAGTAGGGTGTATGGATTTTGATTTTATTGGCGGCTCCATGGGTTCGGTAGTGGGAGAAAAAATTGCCCGGGCGATTGACCATGCCTTAGCTAACAAGATTCCTTTTCTGATGATCTCCCGTACCGGAGGTGCCAGAATGATGGAAGCCGGATTTTCATTGATGCAAATGGCTAAAACGTCTGCTAAACTGGCATTACTGGCAGAAGCGAAGATTCCCTATGTGTCTCTCTTAACTGACCCGACTACGGGCGGTGTTACTGCTTCCTATGCCATGCTTGGTGATTTTAATATTTCGGAACCTGGGGCACTCATTGGATTTGCTGGCCCTAGGGTAATCAGGGAAACTATTGGGAAAGACCTGCCAAAAGATTTCCAGAGTGCCGAATTTGTATTAGAACACGGCTTTCTGGATTTTATCGTAGATAGGAAAGAATTGAAAACCAGACTGACCTCATTATTTACCATGTTAAAATAATCATACCATTGCAATTCCTAAAAAAGACCTTCTGCCACCATTCAGAAGGTCTTTTTTCTGGCAGTAGGTTTAAAATAATTAAGTAAACGGTTATAATTCAGATGACCTTTTTTTGGGTTATTGATGTTTAAAAGCAGCACATCTTATCTACTATGGCTACAGAAGACCCATTGAAAGAATTGCTGGAATCAGAGAACCAGCATGTAAATACCCTCAACGATATTGTACTGGAAGCCCTTCAGGAGGAAGACTTAATTACCCGGAAGGTAATGGAAACACCCCAGGAAAAGCCTACTGTAGGAAATCGTATTTCGGATAAAGTAGCTGAATTCGGAGGAAGTTGGAAGTTTATCCTTAGCTTCTCTGCCGGATTGGTTATCTGGATTTTTATCAACACGGTGGTATTAATTGATAAACCATTCGATCCCTATCCCTTTATTTTGCTCAACCTGATTTTGTCATGTGTGGCAGCCCTTCAGGCACCTGTTATTATGATGAGCCAGAACCGGAAAGAAGCCAAAGACCGGAAGCGGGCTGAAAATGATTATCTGGTGAATCTGAAAGCGGAGGTAGAAATTCGTAATCTCCATCGGAAAATAGACCTGTTACTGGCAGAAGATTTCCGCAACCTGTGCGCCGTTCAGAAAATACAGATTGAAATGCTGGAAGAACTCAAAAAAAGATTGGACAATCCGGTACAAGGCAAATCGTAGAAATGTAAGAAACTATGCGTTTAATTCACCATCCAGTCCTTTGCAATTATTATGTAACCTACCGTTGTAATGCCAGTTGTAATTTCTGCGATATCTGGGAAAAGCCGTCTCCCTATGTAACTATAGAAACTGTAACCCAAAACCTGAATGATCTGAAGAAATTAGGAGTAAAAGTAATAGACTTTACCGGAGGCGAACCCCTGCTGCACCGGCAAATAGATCAGCTGCTGGCTCTGGCGAAAGAAAGAAAATTTATCACAACTCTCACGACCAATGGTTTACTCTATCCAAAATATGCGCAAAGATTAAAAGGCAAGGTAGATATGCTGCACTTTTCACTCGACTCGCCAGAGAAAGAAGAACATGATTCTGGAAGGGGAGTAGCCTGTTTCGATCAGGTGATGGAATCTATCCAGATTGCCAGATCATTGGGTGAAAGGCCGGATATTTTGTTTACAGTTTTTGAACATAATGTACATCAGATAGAGAAAGTATGGGGAAATATATGTTTGCCCAATGGGCTTGTATTAATATTGAATCCGGTATTTGAATATAAAGGGGTAGAAACAGGTAAAAGTTTATCTGCTCAAACGTTAGAAACATTGCTTTACTGGAGTAAACAGAAACAAGTGTATCTAAATGAAGCCTTTATTTCTCTCCGCCAGGATGGAGGCAATCATATTGCAAATCCTGTGTGCAAGGCCGCAAGCAGTACCATTGTGATTTCTCCCGAAAATAAACTATTACTCCCTTGCTATCACCTTGGTATAGACCAAATTGCTATTGATGGAAATCTCTTCGATTTATATCACTCTGAAAGCGTACAAAAACTAATTGCTTTGGAAGGCAGGCTGCCAGCTTGCGAAGGGTGTGTTATTAATTGCTATATGCAGCCGTCATTTGCTGTAGAAATGAATAAATACTTTTGGAAGGCTTTGCCGAGTACGCTAAAATACAATTATTTAAAAGGAACCTGGAAACAATTATTTTAGTGAACAGTTTCTTATATAATTCCCAGCCCATTTAAAAAGAGGATATAAAAAAATGAATTGGAATGTGAGATACTGGCCTTTTTCGCAGAAATAAATTGTAACAAACCGTTTAAAGATTTAAGTATTTATCACTTATATTTGTAACTCGTATCCGGGGGATACGTTCCTAATTTTCAACAAAAACAACAGTTCAATGACCTCAGTTGTAATTACATCAATAGTTGCTTTCACGATTGTAATTCTCTTACTGGTATTTGTCCTTCTGTATGCCCAAACCAAACTCGTTCAAAGTGGTGATGTAACCATCCTTATTAATGGGGAGAAAAAATTGGTTACTTCTGCAGGCTCTTCCCTGCTTTCTACGCTTTCTAATGAGAAAATCTTCTTGCCTTCAGCCTGTGGCGGTGGTGGTACCTGTGCCATGTGCCGTTGTGTGGTAGAAGAAGGGGGAGGCGATGTGCTGCCTACAGAAACCGGTCATTTATCCAGAAAAGAGCAACAAGACCATGTCCGGCTGGCTTGCCAGGTAAAGGTAAAACAGGACATGAAGATCAAGGTGCCTGAAGAAATTTTCGGTATCAAGAAATGGGAATGCGAAGTAGTTTCTAACTATAACGTAGCTACCTTTATCAAAGAATTTGTGGTACGGCTTCCGGAAGGCGAGTTCTTAACTTTTGAGTCTGGTGGTTATATTCAGATTGATGTGCCGGCGATAGAAGTGGATTTTAAAACCATGGATATCACACCTGATCCCAATGTAGATACCAATAAGGATAAATACCGTCCTGACTGGGATAAACTGAAGATCTGGGACCTGAAAATGAAAAACGACGAGCCTTTGTTCCGGGCTTATTCCATGGCTAATCATCCGGCAGAAGGTAACATTGTGATGCTCAACATCCGTATTGCTACCCCACCCTGGGACAGAGCCAATAATAAATTTATGGATGTAAATCCGGGCGTTTGTTCTTCTTATATCTTCTCCAGAAAACCAGGCGATAAAGTAACGATCTCTGGTCCCTATGGCGAATTCCATATTAATAAGACAAAGCGGGAAATGGTGTACATTGGTGGTGGAGCAGGTATGGCGCCGCTCCGGTCTCATATCTTCCATTTATTCCATACCGAAAAAACCGACCGTAAAGTATCTTACTGGTATGGCGGACGTTCGGTAAGAGAATTATTCTATACAGAGCATTTCCGGAACATAGAAAAAGATTTCCCGAATTTCAAATACAACATTGCCTTGTCGGAACCTATGCCAGAAGATAACTGGACTGGTTACAAAGGATTTATCCACCAGGTATTATTTGAAAACTACCTCAAAACCCATCCGGACCCTGAGGATATTGAATATTACCTTTGCGGGCCGCCTATGATGAACGCTGCCGTACTCAAAATGCTCGATGATTTGGGTGTTCCCCCAGAAAATATCCGTTTCGATGACTTCGGAGGTTAATTCTTAAATTATAATAATATCATCAACAGAAAAGCCAGACTAATTGTCTGGCTTTTCTGTTGATAAGAAAAAGGTAGAATGGAATAAGTCTACTTAGCAGGATTGTTAAAATGCCGGTCAGCAAAATTTAAATATTGTTGCCAGTCGTAGGCATTAATGTCATGTTTTCCAGAACGGATATGATAAGCAACCACATCTCCAACTGGTTGATTAACATCTGGCATCTGAACAACTCCAAGGCCTTTTTTATTGAACAGTTGATAAACAGGCTCTGCATGTTTGGCTCCGAGGAATTCGCCTTTGGGATCGGCCCACTGATCTTCAACAGCACTGGCAACATACAATGGTCTGGGAGCCATTAAGGCCAAGAGCATGTGCTGATCGACCGGAAGTTGATTAGGATCTTTGTTATATTCTTTAAATTTGGCAACAAACCAGTGCGGAAAACTGGTATTGATTACTTCCACTGTTTCTCCATAATTCCTACGTGCCAGAGCAGCGCCACCTTCCCCAGAGTTATTAGAGATAACGATAGCAAAACGGGTATCATTGGCGGCAGCCCATAATGCGGCTTTACCTAAGCGGGAGTGTCCGGTGAGTGCTACTTGTCTGGCATTCACCAAAGGTTCTGTTTCTAAGTAATCCATCATCCTACTCAATCCCCAGGCCCAGGCACCAATGGCGCTCCATTCCTGAGCTTGCAGGCCAAGCGATTTGGCAAGCGTAGTACGGATACCAGTTTTCCATCCCTCTGCATGGTCAGGCTCAAGGTCTCCATAATAGGCAGTGGCAAGCCCATAGCCACGTGAAATCAGTTCTTCCAGTTGCCATCTTTCCGTCTGGAACCCACGGGAAGCAACATTGGCTATATTGTTTTCTACACCGGTTGGACCGTTAGCTATCCATCCTGTAGGTAAATTAATTCCCGGGTCTGTATGAACGGTTTGATTTCCGTAGAAATTAAGTCCGGCAAAAACCGGAACCGGTGATTTTGCTTCTACAGGAAGATATAATAAAACTTCCATTTTAGGGGAATTAGCGTCTTTGCCAAAAATAACTGCAATCTGCTTGCGAATGGCTTTGCCATCTAAAGCCATTGAATCTACGGAAAGCGTGCGGAAGGTTAGTCCAGCAACTTTTCCCGGCATCGCTCCATATACATGTGTTTTAAATAAATTCAGGATAGCAATCCGTTGCTTTTCCCATTGTTTGGAACTGGTAACGGTTTTTCCATTCTCCATCCGTAAGGGATCGGGCAACTGGTAGGGTTTTATTTTATCTTCATCATAATTAGCAGGCATTTGTGCAGAAGCCGGAAGAAAGCAAAAATTGATTCCCAGCGTATATAAAGCCATTTTAAGTAAAGTAGACAGTTTCATAGGTTTGTAAAAAGAATGAAATGATTATTAAATAAGTAAAAAAGGATAATGTTGAACAGAGAAATAAACATTATCCTTGATCAACCTTTCTTCAATATACCATAATAGGCGCAGCATCGCTATATTAAGACCAGGATTTTTACATCAGCAAACGCCAGATACCAGTTAAGAGCAGCAACAGGAGGGAAGCAGGGGTAAGTACTTTCCAGCAGAGATACATAAGCTGATCAACACGGAGGCGGGGGTATGTCCAGCGGACCCACATCTGAACAAAGATCGCTATAAACGCTTTGCTAACCAGCCAGAAAGCACCTGAAATGTTTCCATATATTGTTCCAGGAGCACCACTGGTCCATTCGGCTAATTTAAAAGCTCCGATGTTGGGAAAAGGGGTGTTCCAGCTTCCCAGAAAAAGCACAGCGCCCAGTAAACTTACCAGCATCATCATGGCATATTCCGACAAGAATAAAATGGCAAAGCGGAAACCTGAATACTCTGTGTGAAAGCCGCCCACCAGCTCTGATTCAGCTTCAGGAATATCAAAGGGAGCCCGGTTACATTCAGCCAAAGTAGCTATGAAGAAAATAATATAAGCAATAAAAAACAGGGGCATCCGAAAAATATTCCAGGTAAGAATACCACCCACCTGCGTAATTTCAATACCAGTAGCTTTTAAGCCAAACAGATAATTTGTTTCATTGATATAAGAAATATGAACGCTTTGATAGGTATTCATCCATATTCCCTGCTGGTAACTGATCTCCTGAAGGTCCAATGTCTGGCATAGCATCACCACACAAAGCACCATCAGCCCGACCGGAACCTCATAAGATATGATTTGTGCGACAGACCTCATCGCGCCAAGCAGTGAATATTTGTTATAAGAGCTCCATCCAGCCATCAGTAAACCAATGATATCAATCGAAATAATGGCCAGCAGGTAGAAAACGCCAACTGTGGCACCCGAACCCATAATATCCGGCGTAAGTGGAAGAACGGCAAACCCGGCAAACACTGATGTAAAGATGAGCAGGGGAGCCAGCATAAATAATCGCCTGTCAGCATTGGCCGGAATAATATCTTCTTTCTGTAAGAGCTTTACAAGGTCGGCTACTGTTTGTAATAAGCCGTAATAACCTACTTCCATTGGTCCCAGTCTATCCTGAATAAAGGCAGATACTTTACGTTCGGCATACACAGCCAGTATCACATAAAGCAATATAAAAGTCAGGAACAGGAAAAAGGCAATAATAGCAGAAGTCATGGGTTAGCTTTATGTACGGATAACCGGATGTCAAATTAATAAAATTTATATAGGAAAGGCGCTGGTTGTTTTCGTTAAGAACCAGATTTTATGGCTATAAAAATAGATAAGCAATCCGGATTTATTAGCTTAATACGTTTCCATTCCCTCCACTACTTTCTCAGACACTACTTTACTTTCTGCATTATAGGTAAGCAAAAGTTTTTCACCAGTTTGCACCTGCATTTTGCGTGGATTCCATTGCTGCAAGTCATTTACAGCATAAGCATCATATACATAATCGGTTGCAGCAATATTCCGTTTTTGTAGTTCAAAGCTAAACCTGTTTTCCTGTGGGCTGAATGCTAAGAGATCGTATCTACCTTTTCCGGGAAGCCCTTGAATGGTTGTTAGCGTCTCTTTGGATAGAGGAAAGAAATAAGATTCTTCTACGCGGTTTGTTTTCAGATTCAAACGGTAACACAACAAACCAGTGAAACTGCCATTACTTTCACTGACGGCTGCCAGGTAAAGCCGGTGATCTGGCAGAAATACAAGTTTAAAACTATTCCGTCTGGTACTGCTTGCACTTATTTCAATCAGAGAAGCATTGCCGGAAGCAGGTTCGTATTGTAAAAGTTCGATGCCATCTGCTGCATCAGTATTGAGTAAACACACATTCCCGGAATGGGTTACAAATATACCATGATTGGTTTTGCTTTCATCTATGGGCAAATTAAAAGTTTGTAGTACCTGCAACTCAGCATTTAGCAATATGCAATGGACATACAAATCAGGCTGGCTGTAATCATAGCGGTAACAGAGTATAGTTTTATTATCAGGCGAATAATTTACCTGGTATTGATATTCCAGTGGAGCCTGTGTATCACTACGTCTGCCCGACAGCACTGCATTTTCGAATGTTTGCCGGACGGTTCCTTTCCCTGGATAGTTCTGCCAGGGATTGATCAGGGATGAATCAATGGTGATTTCCTGCAATTTCTGCCGGTTTTGAGATGAATAAGCGACTGCTTTCAAACGGGTGTACTTTTGCTTCAGGTCAAACTTCACCAGAAAAGCCAGATGTTTACTGGAAATCAGCGTATTACTAATTACTTGTTCCTGTGCCTGCAGAGGAAACGGGTATTCCTGTTTCTGGGCAAAAGTTTGAACGGCAACTGCCAGGAAAAGCAATACTAAAATTTTTGTAAATCGATTGTTGAGTTGCATCTGTACAGATGATTGTATACAAGAGGAGAGAAGGGATAAGAAAATACCTTTCATCGCACTTTTTCTAATAACTCATAAATCGCTGCATAGATTGTATCCAGCTCATCATTTGTGATTACATACGGCGGCAAGATATACACTACATTTCCAAGCGGACGAAGCAGCAAGTTTCTCTCCATAAAATAAGTATATAAACTATTACGCACTTCATTGAAGTAAGAAGTTTCTGTGCCGGTTTTCACTTCAATCGCGAGGATAACGCCTTTGCAACGCATGGCTTCCACAGCCGGATGAGCAGTTATTTGTTCCATAAACTTCTCATGCTTGGCAGCAATGCGGCGCATGTTGGCCTGGCAATCTTCTGTAAGCAGTAAATCTAAGCTTGCGTTGGCGGCAGCACAGGCTAAGGGGTTGGCTGTAAAAGAGTGTCCATGAAAAAAAGTTTTCATCAGATCGTCGGAGTGATAGGGTTGCATCACCTCAGCCGTGCAGGAGGTTACACCCAAAGCCATCGTGCCTCCGGTTAAGCCTTTGGATAAGCACATAATGTCTGGCAGTTCCCGACAATACTCAGAAGCGAACAAACGGCCGGTTCTGCCAAAACCGGTCATTACTTCATCGGCAATACAGAGGATATTATGTTTTCTGGCGACGCTCAGCATCGTATCAAGTATCTCCGGCGCATACATACGCATACCGGAAGCGCCTTGAATTAAAGGCTCATATATAAACGCAGCTACTTCTCCACTTTCCGCTAAGGCGGTAAAGGAATGAATCACCTCGTTTACAGATGGACAAACGGATGTTTCACCAGAGTTTCCTCCACAGCAGTCTTGCTTTTGGCAGGCCGGAAAATCAACAAAGGCTACTTCAAACAGGTAGGGATTAAATGGAGCTGTAAAGGGACTACGGTCACCCACAGACATAGCTCCGAAGGTATCTCCATGGTAAGAACCATTGAGGGCAATCACTTTCTTTTTTGAAATTCCCTGGTTATACCAGTATTGAAATGCCATCTTAAGTGCCACTTCTACGGCTGTACTGCCATTATCAGAGTAAAATATCTTATCCTGGTTGCTAGGTAGAGTGTCAAGGAGCCGTTCGGCCAGTTGAACAGCTGGCTCATGGGTGAAGCCAGCAAAGATGACATGTTCGAGCGTAGTAGCTTGTTTGTAAACAGCTTCGGCAATATGCGGATGAGAATGCCCGTGCAGGTTTACCCACCAGGAGGAAATGGCATCGAGTATCTTTCTGCCGTCAGATGTGTACAGGTATACACCTTCCGCTTTGGTCAGGCTGATAACCTGATCAGCATCTGGTAAAGGAGTAAACGGGTGCCAGATGGCTTGCTGGTCTCTTTCTTTTAAGGTTTTCGCTTGGGTAGAAGGTAAAAGCATGGTGTAAATATAGTAAAAGTCATTGGTCAATGGTCATTGGTCAGCAGTAGATTAAGTTTGATGTGTAGTTGTCATACATTAACATAGTAGTTTTCTTCATAAAAAAGTTTTTAAGCCCTATCGTAATCAGGGAATGATTTATAGGATGAATTGTTTGAAATCTGATAATCTCTGTGTAAACTGAGTGCTTGAAAATATTGTCCGGAACATTAACAAATGACTACTGACTATTGACCCATGACTTTTATTATGCCTACTTCCAGAAGAAATTTTATAGTAAAAAGCTCTTTACTCAGCGGATTAATGCTTTCATCTGCTCTGCCAACAAGAGCTGAAACAAACAAAAAACCTGTTGAGAGTAAAAAAGAAACCGTTTACCTGTGGGAAAAAGGATCGAAGAATGATTTACCTACTGAAGAAAGTGAACGGCCTAAACTGGAAATATATTTACCTCAGCAAGCGGCAACCAACCGGAGATGTGTAGTCGTTTGTCCTGGAGGTGGGTATTACGGAATTGCAGAAGACCATGAAGGAAAGCAAGTGGCCGAACTTTTTAATGGGCATGGGATTGTAGCAGCACTATTGTTCTACCGGCATCGTACACATCAGCATCCGGCTCCTTATGCTGATGCCTGCCGGGCTATGCGGATCATGCGTAATAATGCAACTACTTACCAGATAGACCCGAATAAGATTGCGATTATGGGATTCAGTGCCGGCGGACACCTGGCCTCTACTGTAAGTACCCAGCCAGACTTATACAAAGACCCTCTGGATGATCTGGTAGCTAAAGTTTCTGCCCGCCCTGACCGGGTGATTCTGGGTTATCCGGTGATCAGTTTAGGGGAATTTGCCCATATTGGTTCCAGAGACAATCTGCTGGGTAAAAATGCTGATCCTGCCCTGGTAAAACAACTTTCGAATCATTTACAAGTAACTGCCCAAACACCGCCAGCTTTTCTTTTCCATACGGCAGACGATGCGGGTGTGCCGGTACAAAATAGTTTACTTTTCGCAGAAGCCTGCGTACGGCACAAGGTACCTGTAGAATTACATGTGTTTCCTAAAGGCAAGCATGGAGTAGGGCTGGCGCAAAACGATGCTCATTTAAAAATCTGGCCACAGAATTTATTAAACTGGTTAGACCAGTGGGCTTAAGCCGGTAAAGCTTGTTAGGCAATCATTACATCATTCAGGGATAACATAGTAATCTATAACCTAAACAACGCTATCTGAACTTTTGGAGATAGACGCTTTTGGTCAGGAGATGTATGCTCCGGCG
The DNA here is from genome assembly GCF_010119975.1 of Rhodocytophaga rosea. Taxonomy (GTDB): domain Bacteria; phylum Bacteroidota; class Bacteroidia; order Cytophagales; family 172606-1; genus Rhodocytophaga; species Rhodocytophaga rosea. Next base: position 8,422,436 of record NZ_CP048222.1, on the reverse strand, counting down.
TATGAAGTGTACGCTTAAGGTGAAACAATGTCAGGCTGAGCTGAAACAATGTCAGAGTTATTTTTGGGGAAGAACTCTGAGTTTTTGGAAATGGTGTGTTTAAGTGAAGCATTATCCTTTTCAATTCCGGGTATGTGTGCTTTCAGTCAAACAATATAATCTTCAGCAACAGCGACGAACATCTGATTTCCTGAGAAGAAAGATATGGACAAGATAATGCACCTAATGAGCCAGAAAATACTCATGGCTGATTAAGTGATGGGTGCCAGGATAATAGATAAATAGGAAAAAGTAACAGCTAAAAAGAAATGAAATCCAAATAATCTTACTTGCAAAATCGGACAGACAGAGCGGATGTTTTGGTTGCCTGATGAGTATTATATAAACTGCTGTTCATACTAACTACAAATACTCATGAACAACATTCAGACAAGTAAGCTAAACATGTATAAAGCCGTGCTACATGTGTGTGAATCTAACCATGTTTTAGTCAATACGATTCCAGCTTCTGCCGGTATTCTGCAGGAACTAACTACAGCCATCAGCCAGATTGAAACTACATCGCTGACACAAGGCCAGAATACAACTGGTATTACCCAGGACAAAGCCAGCCTCAAACATAACCTGGCCGAACTTGCGGCAGAAGTAAGCGGAGCCGTAGTAGCCTATGCAGTAAAAAATAAAAACAATGAGCTCAGAGCAGCAGCTGATTATTCCTACACAGATATTACCCGTTACAAAGATTCAGATACTATACATTGTTGCCAGATCATTTTAGGCAAAGCCCAGGCACATGTAACAGAACTAATCCATTATGGCCTTACTCCGGCTAAACTCGAAACATTACGGGTTTCAGTAGATGCATTCAGCACTATTATTGGCCGCAGGCAGGCACACAAAGGCACCAAAGTAGCCGCTACCAAAGACCTGGATAAACTCTATGAAGAAACAGATATCCTGCTTAAAGATATACTCGACCGGCTTGTACTTCCTTTCAAAAAGACGGATATCAACTTCTTCAATAAATACATGCATGCCCGCCAGGTGATTGAGTTAGGCAAACGCAGCAAAACGGAGGAATCGGAGCCTGTGAAAGCTTAAATATATTATGTGCTTATCGATAGGGATGGGTTTATTAGATATAGATATATAGGAAATACACACAACTGTTCTTACAGTTGTGTGTATCCACATATTATCGGTAATCAAAATGAAAAAAGAATACTTACAATATATATTACTGATAGGAGGCATTCTTATGTGGATTGTCTCCTATATATTAGATTATAAGTTAATCTATCCCTCCGCTATTATCGGATTTTATTTAGCTCCTTTTTTAACATTGATAGGTATAATCGTATGGTTTATCAATTATAAAGAAAAAAATAAGTGCTTCCCTAATCCATTCCAATCCTTGTATGAAATTAGCCAAAACCATGGAGGACCATTTGCTATTCATGCTATCATGTTAGAGTTTTTAGTTAGACATGTTTTACAATTTTGGACTTTTTGCTTTGTAGTATGGATGATAGCATTACATTTAATAAGTAACTCATTTAGAAATACAGATGCTTTTCAAGCACTTACAACAAAACTAAAAGAGGATCCCATTACCATTGAAAAGACTGGTGGTATTGAAGGATTCGGCTTTTTAGTAGGTGGAACTTTAACTAATCTAGGCTCAAGCCAAAAAGCAGAACTATCATTTTCTGTGATTGGTAAAAAAAATAATTTAAAAGGAAATGTATTAATGGAGAATGTATCTTCTTGGAAAATAATCCAATTAGACTATAGATAAAAGATTACCGATAACACCAGCTTTGCCAATTAGCTGCCCATTTAGCACAAGTCTCATCTTGAGGGCACGCAATGGAAAGCATTGTTGCATTAAACCGCATTTGAAGTAGATATGTATTTTATAATCACTATAGTTGTTGGAGCGTTTCTCTGGTACTTCTCGCGACAGGCGGTTGTACAACCTATCCAAGCAGACGGGAAATCAATTTTAAGATTAAATTCGGCATTTGGACTATTAGCAATTGTTTTCATGGCATTAGGACTATTTATGCTATTTTATTCTTTTGTAGTAAGAGACTTTTCGATAGACGGAGTTATAATCATGGTTGGACTTTCGAGTTTCTTCTTTGGTATGGGCTACTGGATATTTACGTGGTATCGTAATCATCGGGTTATCTTTGATGAAAATGAGGTGACGGTAGTAAATCCAAATAGAAACCAAAAAACGTTTCAGTGGACTCAGATAAGGGACGTAAAATTCAACGCCTGGACAAGCAAGTACATATTGACTTTAGAGTCTGATGAAAAAGTCGGAGTATACCAATATTTAACAGGAATCGAAGATTTTATTAATAGAGCGCAAAACGCTGCCCAACAGTGCATATGCTAGCATTAATCTCCAGATCAATTGAATAGGGAATTGAAAATGCACCTCTTTTTAATTTTTAGTATTGCCCTAGGTTTTAATTGTTTTAGCCAAAATCTACAAGTGATTATTATGACAGACACTTCAATCATTTATAATGAAAAATTACCTGTCTGGATTGTTCCAGTTTCAGGTTGGGGAGAGGAAGCGTATGAAAGAATGAATGCCTATAAACAGGTTGCTGAGTTATGGAAGCTAAACATTGAATTCTCAAGCAGACTGGGGACTTTTAACAGTTATAAACATGCACCATCTGTTGCCAAAGAAATCCGGGAACACAATGGAAAAGCGTTTGAGAGGTATCAAAAGGAATTTGGTGAAAACTGGCAGCAAAAGTTTATGGAGAAAGTTAATACAATCATGTGTGAAAATTAACGAATGTACATGGGTTCGATACTGTTTGTACTTTAATTGATAGCCTAATTTAGAAGTCTTACAAAATAAAATCGGAATGAAACAAATATACAGTTTAGCTATCCTAAGCTTTTGGTCACTATTTTACTAACAACTTCGTCTGTTGCTCAAATTGCCAGGCATACGTTCTACGTGGATGGCAGCTTCAATTATTCTAAGAAAAATAACACCGGTAGTGCTAACAATCAGGAACGCAGCATTCAGGCTGCGCCTAATATTGGCTTTTTCATTAATGAGCGGATTTTGCTGGGCGTAGGAATTAATTATAGTCAAATCAATACGGAAGGCCAACTACTTAATGTTGTTCAAGGGTATCCGGCTACTAACATTGAATCAATTACAAAAACGGTAGCTCCTTTACTCTTTGTTAAATATATAAAACCCATAAACGATAAGTTTAGCTTTGCTGTGAAGGGAACTTACCAATATGGTTTACAAAAGACAGATATAAGCCTGAATGGTACTTCTTCTGTTTCATCTGCTTCATATGATACAAGAGTATCTTCTTTCACGTTGTCTCCTGAAATACTTTTTTTTATAAGTAAACGAATAGGGATGCAGGTAAATTTTAATGGACTAAGCATTACTTCAGGCAATAAGCAGGAATTCAGCAAGTCCGTTAAGTATACTGATTACACTTTTAGTATCAATCCATCTACATGGAACCTTGGTCTTTTCTTAATACTAGGGCGTAAACAACTCTAAGGAAGGAACTGAATGAAGAATATTGTTGATTAACAATAGAACTACATAAATGTCGCATTTGCCCCTCCAACTTGTCGTAGCTGCACTTTAGCAAAAGCACGAAATCGCATACATTTATAGATAATTATGCTTTTGATAACAGATCAATAGCGAAGTAGAACATGAATGTTCACCTTTAAAATATAGTTGTATGCAAGTAACAAAAGCCACTACTATCGACGAGTACATCGCCACTTTTCCGGAAGACGTTCAACAGAAACTGGAACAAATGCGGACTACTATTAAGCAAGCTGCACCGGAAGCACAGGAAGCCATAAAATATGCCATGCCAGCTTTTATCTACAAAGGCAACCTGGTATATTTTGCTGCCTTCACTCACCACATCGGGTTTTATGCCACACCCACCGGGAATGGAGCTTTTACTGAGGAATTATCTGCGTATAAAATGGGGAAAGGATCTATTCAGTTTCCGCTCGATCAGCCTTTGCCTTTACAACTCATCAGCCGTATGGTGAAATACAGGGTAGAAGAAAACCTGCAAAAGTCTAAGAAGAAATAGAAGTCCGAACAAAAGGTTTTTGCAAACCCGAGGAAAATGAAATGATGGCAAAGTAAAAGATAGCTGTCTGTGTAGGATAAATATTTGTAGCCTCTGCAGGTATTGATCTGCTCAAAGATTGTTATTTTAACCGTGCATTCATCATTAATCTGCTAGGCTTATATGAAGCACCCTTGGTTTGCGATTGTTCTTATTTGTATCTCCACTTTTGTCTTCGCACAGCGTGCAAGAGACTGGGGAATTCCTTTTGAAGGTACGCCCGGAAAATACAATGCAATTACTGATGTTGCCGGTGTAGAAGTAGGCTATACCACCTTGATCTCAGGTTCGGGAAAGAGTAGCATTGGAAAAGGTCCGGTGCGAACTGGCGTAACAGCTATTCTGCCTACCGGCAAAACCCAGCGCCCGGTGTTTGCCAACTGGTATAGCCTGAATGGAAATGGCGAAATGACTGGCACTACCTGGATTACTACCTCTGGTTTTCTGGAAACTCCCATTTTGATAACCAATACCAATAGTGTGGGTGTGGCCAGAGATGCGATGCTGAAATGGTTTGTGCAGAAAAACTGGTATAGGAATGATAAAGGATTTTACAAAGATTTCTGGTATACGTATCCGGTGGTCGCCGAAACCTACGACGGCTTATTGAATGATATTTACGGTTTTCACGTAACGGAAAAAGATGTATTTAATGCCCTGGACAATGCCAGAACAGGTGTAATTGCCGAAGGAAATGTAGGAGGGGGCACTGGAATGAATTGCCTGGGGTTTAAAGGGGGAACCGGAACTTCCTCAAGAGTAGTTAACATAGGAGATTCTACGTATACACTGGGCGTGCTGGTACAGGCAAACTTTGGCGGAAAGAATAATTTTACGATCGCCGGCGTACCGGTCGGAAAAGAATTAAAAGATACCTTAAACTTTAAGTTTGTAGCCCCTCCGCAATCTTCTAAACCAGAAGGCCAAGGTTCCATAATTGTAATTGTAGCTACCAATGCACCTTTGCTTCCCCATCAGTTGAAAAGAATAGCCGAAAGAGTAACCATTGGCGTAGGAAATCTGGGCGGACGAGGTGAAAATTCTTCCGGTGATATATTCCTGGCTTTCTCTACTGCGAATGCGACTGCTTTTTCAAGAGAGGCCACTACAAGCGTAAATATGCTTGCCAACGACATGATCAATCCTTTATACAATGCAACAGTTCAGGCTACTGAGGAAGCAGTGCTCAATGCAATGGCGGCTGCCCAAACCATGACTGGCGTGAATGGAAATACTTCTTATGCACTTCCCAGAGATGCAGTAGTCAGAATTTTAAAAAAGTATAACCGTTTGCAGGAGAAGTAGATAATTCTGTAAACAGATACAACACCTTGTTATAAGTAACTAATATTTTACAAATTTATCTGTAAAGCGGAGGGTGGGAGAAGTAATCTGAATAAGGTAAGTCCCTGCCGGAAAAGAGGAAGATTTGAGATAGACTGTATTTTTTTCTATAGCAGAAGCAATATTCTGCTCTGAAATGATTTTTCCGGTTGTGTCAAAAATACGAACCGTTAAAGCTGTATTTCGTTGGGAAGGATTCACCCAAAGAGTAAAGGAATCTTGAGAAACCGGATTGGGATAAAACCTGAAAGCTTCCTGGCTGCTTTTTAGTTGTTCGCTGGCAATCTGGGAAGCTTTTGTAAAATTAGGAATTCCATATCCTAACAAAGAATCCGGACTATTGGCCTGGCTGGCAGAGCGTTGTAAAATATCAATTACCTGCATATTGGTCAGTTGCGGATATGCCTGCCAGAAAGAAGTAGCCAGCCCAGCTAAAATAGGGGAAGAAAATGAAGTTCCATTCGAACTAATCGTACTTCCGGAAGGCGAGCTTAATACAGCCCCTGGCCCTGAGCGGCTAGATTCGGTTTTATCCGTTTATCGGCTGAAGGTCCTCTCGAACTGAAAGGGGCATACAAGCCATTTACATTTACAGCGCCAACCGTTAGAACTGAGTCTGCATCAGCAGGCGCAGCAATCGTTTGCCATGGATCATCACCTTCGTTTCCGGCACTATTCACCACCAGAATCCCAGCGGCGGCGGCTCTGTCAGCAGCCCTGGTAATTAAAGCTGTATTTCCATCCATATCTGATCTGCGGTAACTCATCGCCGGGTCATCGAAGGTATTGTAGCCAAGGGAAGAATTAATCACATCTACACCTACACTATCCGCATATTCTGCCGCTAAAAGCCAGTTAATTTCTTCCATTCTGGATTCAGAACCAGATTTCTCTGTACGGAGCAAAAGATAATTAGCTTCAAAAGCAGTTCCAATGATAGCTCCGGGCTGGTAGGCAGCCATTGCTGAAAACACCTGTAAGCCATGCGAATCATCTTCATATACACTCGTTTCCTGGTCTACAAAATCATAAGTGCCTAGTATGCGGTTGTTATCAAATACATGTTTTAAGGAAGCAATCTGGTTGGCATTGCGAAAACCAGCATCCATAATGGCTACCCACATATCTTTTCCTCTATATCCCTGCTGATGCATAACATCAGCCCCAATCATGGTGATCTGATTGGCCGAAAAACCATAATCGAGCAAAGGTGCAGGCGTTTCACCGATCCTGGCATTTGAGTTAGTTTTAGGACTTGGAGCAGTTTTTTTGGAAGAAGAATACCGGCCATTTACTTTTTGCCAGTTGCCGGTTGGAGAAGATTTTACAAAGGGCAACAGTTTGACAGCAGCTAAATTAGCAGAGTCTGCTTCAACGAGCACGGCATTCATCCACCTGGAGGTATACCACACTTCAACCCCGGTTTGGCGGATTGCTTGTACATAGGCAGGATTTACTGGAAGGTCACTTATATTGATACTAATATTTTGCCGAAGCCTGCGTTCGATTGCTCTGGGAGAGAGAAAACTTTGAGGAGAATTGAGAGTATAAGGTGAATTATTTTTGTCGGTGAGCTCGATAAAGTATTTATTCTTCTGTGAAAACACACTTAAGTTCAAACAGCACAATACAAACACCAGCGCATACCTATATTTAATTCTTTCCATAACTATTTAATCGGTAATAAGATTCACTCCCAAAATCAATTTTCTTTTTCCCTAAACAATCCGATGAAGACTGGCAATAATATACGACAACTTTTTCTTTATAGATCATTCCAACATCCTTTGCATATACTTCCAGGCGTTTGTCTTTACCCACAATAGAGAGAGTATCGGCTTTATGAAATACAGTGATGGTATTATTGAACTCATGCGTGGATAACTTATAGGGTTTATCAATGCTTTGCATGAAATATTTTTCTTCTCCTAAAATATTCTGAGCATTTCCGTTCCAACTTTGCTGCTCTTCCAATGGAAATACCATCTTTACAAAAGATACATTATTTTCTATCCGGATTGCCTGACTTGGGGTACGTTTAGCTGTCCAGACAGAATCCAGTTGCCAGCTGGCAACTGGATCTTTGCGGCTGTAGCGTAATACTTTAAACGCAGTTTCTCCAGCCAGATCTGTAAAAGACTCAGTTACTTCGTCTTTTACCTGGTAAATGCGGGTAATGGGATTTGCCGTGAGTGCGTAATAGGTTTCGTGAACATCATATATGGCATAACTACCTGTTTCTAACGGAAAATAATCATACCCTAAACGGCTGGGATCTGGTTCAACTTTCCTGCTTTCGCAGGAAGCAAAACAGGCAACCAGGAAGATGAATGTAAGGTAGAAGTATATTCTTTTTTCCATAGCTGGTAAATTACAAAATTCAGCAGTGGCGATTGAATGAATCTTTACTCATACCCTACATGATCATTCCAGAGAATGCTATGATTGGGTAGTATTTTCCTGATGAAAACTAGACGTAATCCAGCCTCCTCCAATTACATCGTTGCCTTCATAAAAAACAGCTGCCTGACCGGGGGCAATGGCATTTACCCCTTCATGAAACAATACTTTCATGCGGTTATCTACTTGTTCAATCAGTGCCGGAGCGCCTGCATCTTTGTAACGAACTTTCGTAACCGTATGCGTAGGTTTGCCCAGCAGATCAGCATATTTTACCATATTCAATTTACTTACCCACATGCCATCTTTGGTCAATTCTTTATAAGTGCCTAAAACAACACGGTTCGTATCTTTTTGGATTTCAGTTACAAATACCGGATAACCTAAAGCAATACCTAAACCTTTTCGTTGCCCTATGGTATAGAATGGGTAGCCTTCATGTTTGCCAACTACGGTTCCATCTTCTAATATAAATTCACCACCTGCCACTTTTTCAGTTAAGCCTTCAACCCGTCTTTTCAAAAAACCACGATAATCATTGTCAGGCACAAAGCAGATTTCGTAGGATTCTGATTTATTCACTAAATCAAAGAAACCTCTTTCTGTGGCCATCTGGCGGATTTCGGTTTTGCGTAAATGCCCGAGGGGAAAAATGGTACGGCTCAGGCTTTGCTGAGAAATACCCCACAGAGCATACGACTGATCTTTGTTTTCATCCAACCCTTTGGATATTACATAACGGCTATTTTCTTCACGGATATTTGCATAGTGACCAGTAGCAATATATTCACAATCCAGTTTATCTGCCCGGCGCAGCAAGGCATCCCATTTAATATGGGTATTACACAACACACAAGGATTAGGCGTACGTCCTTCCAGGTATTCGCCTGTAAAATGATTGATCACATAATCGCCAAACTCTTCCCGGATATCGAGAATATAATGAGGAAAACCCAGACTTACAGCTATCTGCCGGGCATCATTAATGGAATCCAGGCTGCAACAGCCGGTTTCTTTTTTAGAACCGCCAGCTGTAGCATAATCCCAGGTTTTCATGGTCATTCCTACTACTTCATAGCCTTGTTCGTGGAGTAATACAGCGGCAAGTGAACTATCGATGCCGCCACTCATGGCTACCAGTATCCGTCCTCTTTTGCTCATAATTGTATAGGTGATTAAGGAATTACAGACTTATAGAATTACAGAATATATTATTTAGACCTTCAGTAAATCAGTAATTCAATAATTTAATTTATTGATTCTCTTACTTTTTGGGTGTACTCTCTTAAAGCTGTTTTAAAATCTACATTGGAGTCGTTCATGCGCTCCAGAATCCAGATGGCTGCAATGGCATGTGTTAACTGTTCGCCTTCATCATTTCCTTCGATCTCAATCTGGAGAGGCTGTTCATTAATGATCGCCAGCTCAGCCGCCCGTAATTGTTCCAATGGTTGGGTTTCTACTAATTTCTTAATTACTGGTATCTTCATACGTATTTATCTCAAATTAATTCAACTCTGAACTTTCAACCTCTTAAAAGGGATTGAAAGCGGCTTACCTCTCCCAAAGGCGAGGATAATTATATACTAATTCAATTTACTGATTAATTCAACCACTGCATCTTCTTTACTCGTTGCTACTGATTCTACCAATTGTCCATCTTTAAAAACGGCAAAATAGGGTAGATTTGTAACACCTGCTTTTTTACGTGCCTGTGGACTATTCTCCGCATTTATATCCAGAAACACCACATCTGAAAATCTGGCATCTGAAGATAAACGGTTGAACTTAGGGGCAAATAACTTGCAACTTCCGCACCAGTCTGCATAATATTTTACTACAACTTTGGGATTATTGCTTACCTGATTCTCAAATTCGGCATCTGTTATTTTTTGTACTGGCATATAGGTGTATCTCAGAAATTATGTATTAAATAATATAGTTTAATGTGTTGATTTATAATATAATGTATTATGTTGTTTATAGTAATTCTTTCATTAAGTAGCTCAACTCAACTCCAGGCTTTTATATAATTTTAACAAGTCTGCTACTTATTTTGTTCACTGAATTGACCTTGTTTTATATCAAATCCGAAACGGCATCCACTATATTTGTTTGTTAGCTTGTTTGGCTGCCCAGGCATCCATTTTGGTTTCCAATACATCCAGTGGCATCCCTCCATCTTTCAAAAACTCATCATGAAATTCACTCAAGTTGAATTTATTGCCCAGCTGTTTTTCATACTTCTCCCGCAACTCCCGGATTTTCAAGGCTCCAATTTTATAGGACAAAGCCTGTCCTGGAATAGCCATATAACGCTCAATCTCAGCGGTTGCACCTTGTTCAGAGATAGGTTCGTTGTCCATCATATATTTGATGGCTTCTTCCCGGCTCATGCCTTTGGTGTGCAAACCAACATCCACTACCAGCCGGATAGCCCGGTGCATTTCATCGCCGAGAGCCCCCATGTATTGGTAAGGGTCGGTGTATAAGCCGAGTTCTTTACCCAGCGATTCGCAATATAAAGCCCATCCTTCGCCATAGGCGCCATACCAGCTAAAGCGCTGGAACTCATATAAATTTTCATTTTCCTGTTGCAAAGAAATCTGGTAATGATGGCCGGGAATGGCTTCATGCAAGAATAAAGACTCCATCCCGGAAGTTTTATTAAACTCATTCGCATTGGGAATAGGCACATAGAAAATACCCGGACGGCTGCCGTCTGGTGCACCAGGATTATATTCAGCACTGGCAGATGCTTCCCTGAACTTCTCTGTCTGGCGAACCTCGAATTTAGTTTGAGGCGTTTTATTGAACATCTTCTTCAGATTAGGTTCGATCTTAGCCAGAATCGCATTAAAATCAGCCAGCACCTCTCCAGATTTGGAATACGGATAAAATTGTTTGTCTTTCTTCAGGTGGGCAAAAAAATCATTAAGTGTACCTTTAAACCCAACCTGTTCTTTTACCTTCTCCATCTCACTGCGGATTCTGGCTACTTCCTGTTTGCCTGTCTCATAGATTTCATCCGGCGTTTTATCCGTAGTCGTCCATACTTTCACCTGATAAGCATACATTTCTTTACCCTGAGGCAGTTCATTAATCCCTGAGCTTGTACGGGCTTTGGCCAGATATTCTTTTTGCAGGAAATTGCCCAGTTTCTGATAGGTAGGCACAATTTCTTCCAGAATTGCCTTTTTGTAGGCTACGGTCAACCTGGTTTTATCCGCCTCACTAAAATCTGCCGGAAACTTATTGATCGGGCTGTAGAATAAACTTTGATTAGCGTCTTTTACCAGCAGGTCGTTCATTTGCGGAATCATTTTTTCCACCAGACTTTTTGGCAATACGACACCTGCTTCGATTCCCTTCCGGAAATTGACAATCGCAGAATCACCCCATATGGTAAAGGCAGACATCCGCTTTAACCAATCCTCGTAATCTTTCACGGTTTTAAATGGCTGGATGCTTTCGCCGCTGCCTAACTGTCCGAAGGTGAGAGGTAAACCCCAGAACTGCTGAAAGGGAATATATTCCGGATGAAAGGCAAAGCCTTCCAGTTGTACTTCCATTTCCCGTTTGAAAGTATCATAGGCAATTTTATCTTCTTCCGACAAGCTTTCCCGGTCGATTGCTTGTATGTTGGTAAGATTGTCCTGGTAAAACTGCCTGGTTTTCTCAATGAATTCCTTGCTAATGTCCACAGGAAGCAGGTCGTTGTAGCGGTTATCTCCTTGCTGGGTAGCTTCCAGAGGAAATAACTGCAGGCGTTCCTCATAATAGTTTTCAAACAGTTTCGCTAAGGCATCATTCTTTCCGGCAACTGCCGTCTGGGTTTTTTGATCAGTTTGGGTAGATGTAGAACAGGACATGAGTAAGATGGCAAACAAACTAATGATCAATAATGATTTCATGGTGGTAGCAATAGAGACAGCAAAGATAGCGTATTTTCTCCGCTTCAACCCGAAACTACACCTGTAGATTAATCACCCAACTTGCAACTTATTCAGAGCGATCATATATTTTTCGGCTGCTTTCAGGGATGCATAACAACTTCTCTAATTTGTCACAAATTGTATAAGATTAGCTTTTAGTATTTATATAAAATAATGGTATACAGGATATTTGCTAATAATTAATGCTAATGATTACAATGCTTTTCTTCGCACATTTGGCCTGTATGGCAGGCTGAGAAGCTACTTTTATTCAGCATCCAAAAGTGAGGATTGACATATACATCAATTAGTGGTTCACGTTAATTACCACATTCCCAATTTTCTGCCGGGTTTCCACATATTGATACGCTTCCACAATCTGGTCTAAAGAATAGGTGCGGTCGATAAGTGGTGTATACTGTTTTGTTTCTACCAGTTTCTTCAGAAACAGGACATCCTCTTTGTGGATGGTAGGCAAAGGAAATAATACCTTTTTCCCTCCGGTAAAGGGTGTGATTAACGCAAGAAACGGATTCTGAGAACCAGGACCTAATTCGGTGGACATGTAGATTCCTTTCTCTTTCAGTAAAGGTTTGCACTTTCCGAACGTGCTTTTACCCACGGCATCAAATACCACATCAAACTTTTTATTCAATCTGGTGAAATCTTCCCTGGTATAATCCATTACCTGATCTGCACCCAGGGATTCTACCAATGCTAGATGTGGCGTAGCACAAACGGCTGTAACCTCGGCATCTATGTGTTTAATGAGTTGTACGGCTGCCGAACCAATAGCCCCGGTTGCTCCATTTACCAGTACTTGTTGCCCGGCTTGTATATGGGCTGCCTGGATATCGCGCAGGGCATAATGAGCACCTTCCAGAATAGGGGCTGCTTGCTGGTAAGCTAACCCTTCGGGAATCGTAGCGATGGCTCCGTTTTCAGGTATTACCATATACTGGGCATGGGCTCCAAAAGTAGTATCGTTGTAGCCAAATACTTTATACCCAGGCTTAAATAGCGTGACCTCCTTGCCAACAGACTCAATGACCCCGGCAAACTCATTGCCCAGGATATGGAACTTAGGTTTGAACAATCCGCTGAAAAACCTGGAAATAAAATACTCGGCGCTCCGGAAGCCGCAGTCGGTACGGTTAACGGTGGTGGCATATACTTGTATTAATACCTCCCTTGCCGAAGGTACCGGTTTTTCTACTTCCTGTACCTGAACTACTTCTGGCGGCCCATACCTTGTGTGAATAGCTGCTTTCATCCTATTTTCCGTAAGACTCTGTTTGATGGCAGAAATCTCTGAAAAACAATTGGTTTGGGGAAAATATTTGTGCTGAACTGATTGTATAGGCGATGACTGGTAACTTTAGTTAGTCACTTGTAAAAAGAATTTAGATTTTGATTTAGGTAACTGAGATATTTGTAGAATACTTACGCCGTCTTTACTTTTATTTTGGGCAAGCAAAATTAAACTAACAAAAGACTAGTGAGGCGAGAGATGAAGAAAGCCAACGTAGTTGTGGAAGCAGCAACATAGCCACTTTTACGCCTGGATAGGCCGAGTCCACAATCCTCCGGCCTACGCACGGGCCAAAACCGGCCACACTGTTGCTGCACCGTCAGCCGCACTCTTGCTTTGTCTATAATTTCTTTAATATGCCTATAGCTTTTTAAGTTTTAATAAAACAAAAATTCCATGCGTGATGGCCTGAAAAAACAGCGGGCAATGCGTAGGTCCTGAGCGTGGAAGCTTCGTTTTTTCTAGATCTTGCTTTGATTACTTTCTTTGTAGCAATGACAAAGAAAGTAAGGACGGCGTAAGAGGAATTAACAGCATAATTCTTTCAAGTTCTATTTCAAACAAAGCCAATTACTATATATCTAAGTCATAGGAATGAAAAAGCTATAAAACAAAAATCCCTGGCTTGCTGCCAGGGATTTTGTATATAAATAGATCGAACGATGTTCTCTTACATCATGCCACCCATACCGCCACCGCCCATAGGAGGACCAGCAGGAGCATGTTCTTCAGGTTCGTCAGCAACTACACACTCAGTCGTTAACAACAGCGCAGCAATAGAAGCAGCGTTCTCAAGGGCCAGACGGGTAACTTTAGTCGGGTCAATTACACCGGCAGCAAACATATTTTCATATTTGTCGTCACGGGCATTGTAACCAAAATCGTCTTTGCCTTCTTTTACTTTATTTACTACTACTGAACCTTCACCACCGGCATTGTAAACGATAGTTCTCAATGGAGATTCCAGGGCAATCCGGATAATATTTACACCAGTAGCTTCGTCTTCATTATAAGTATCTATCCCTTTCAGAGAATCGATCGCTCTCAGGAAGGCTACACCACCACCGGCTACTACACCTTCTTGTACAGCAGCTCTGGTTGCATGCAGGGCATCATCTACGCGGTCTTTCTTCTCTTTCATTTCTACTTCAGTAGCTGCACCAATATACAGGATAGCTACACCGCCAGATAGTTTAGCCAGACGCTCTTGTAGTTTTTCTTTGTCATAGTCAGAAGTAGTATTCTCGATCTGAGATTTGATCTGACTTACACGCGCCTGGATGTCTTCTTTTTTACCACTACCGTTGATAATAGTTGTATTATCTTTGTCGATCGTGATTTTTTCAGCAGTTCCCAGGTAATCTAACGTAGCATTTTCCAGTTTGAAACCTCTTTCTTCCGCTACAACAGTACCACCGGTCAGGATAGCAATATCTTCCAGCATGGCTTTTCTACGGTCGCCGAAACCAGGCGCTTTTACAGCAGCCACTTTCAGTACACCACGGATTTTGTTCACCACCAGGGTAGCTAAAGCTTCTCCGTCTACATCTTCCGCAATGATCAATAAAGGACGGCCGGTTTGAGCAGAAGCTTCCAGTACTGGCATCAGTTCTTTCATCGAAGAAACTTTCTTCTCAGAGATAAGTACATAAGGACGGTCCAGTTCTACTTCCATTTTCTCTGTATTGGTTACAAAGTATGGAGAAAGATAGCCTCTGTCGAATTGCATACCTTCTACTGTTTTTACTTCAGTTTCAGTACCACGGGCTTCTTCAACCGTAATTACACCATCTTTACCCACTTTGTCCATGGCATTGGCGATCATTTTACCAATTTCAGTATCGTTGTTGGCAGAAATGGTAGCAACCTGTGCAATTTCGTTAGAGCTATTGATGGGTCTGGATTGGTTTTGCAGGCTTTTTACAACAGCAGTAACTGCTTTGTCAATACCGCGTTTCAGATCCATTGGATTGGCACCAGCGGCTACGTTTTTAATACCGGCAGAGAAGATAGCCTGGGCCAGTACGGTAGCAGTAGTAGTTCCGTCACCGGCAGTATCTGCGGTTTTAGAAGCTACTTCTTTTACCAGTTGAGCACCCATGTTTTCGATGGGTTCTTTGATTTCAATGTCTTTGGCTACTGTAACACCGTCTTTTGTGATCGTAGGGGCACCAAATTTTTTGTCTAAGATTACGTTTCTGCCTTTAGGACCTAAGGTCACTTTTACTGCGTCAGCAAGAGTATCTACGCCTTTTTTCAGCTTTTCTCTTGCATCTGTGTTAAAAAACAATTTTTTAGCCATGATGAGTTAATTTTTGGTTTAAATTTTTGATTTGTTAACGGTTGGGATTTATAGAGCAATGATTATAAACCGTTAGTTATAATCTGGAAAAGTAGTTGGCTAGAGAACAGCAAAAATGTCAGATTCTCTCATAATCAGGTATTCTTTGCCCTCAACAGTGATCTCAGTACCGGAATATTTACCATACAACACATTGTCGCCTACTTTTACAGTAAGAGGTTCGTCTTTTTTACCGTTGCCCACGGCTACGATCTGTCCTCTTTGAGGTTTTTCTTTAGCGGTGTCAGGGATGATGATACCAAAAGCTGTTTTTTCTTCAGCGGCAGCAGGTTCTACCAGAACTCTATCTGCTAAAGGTTTAATGTTTACGTTAGCCATTTTAAATGGAGTTTATAATTTAATTGAAATCTGTGTTGCCCCTGTACATTTCCTGTGCCAAATGTAATTTTTACCTGTTTTTTGCATAAAACCTGACAGAGTCTGCCAATTTTGCGGCACATTTTGTCGTGCTTTCAAGAGTAAATTTTTGTATATGTCAGATGAGGGGCTTGATTTACATGCAAAATTTTTGTACATTTTAAAGTACATCTTTAGAATCCTTTAAAATGCCTATGAAAACATTAGACAGAAACTGGCTCACCGAAGGGCTGATCGATTTTGAATACAAAAAATATATTTTGCTGGCGTATCTGCAGGAAGTAAAAAGCAATTTCAGCCAGAAAAAATTATATCCCTATTTATCTGATCTTATTTTTCATTACCAGAACCTTGTTTCTATCAAAGAGAACAAAAACCTGATCTACGAGAATTTCCCCAAACAGATTTCGAAAGCTGACTTTGAGAAACTGACACTCTCTTACAAAAAAGTAGTGCAGGATGATGCATTTATGTCAGACCTGGAGGAGATCATCGGCTATTCTATTCCTAAATTTAAAGAGATGCTGCATGAAGGAAAGGATATGTATGAATGGGTAGAGGAAAATATGAATATCACACCTATTGGTCTATCTCCTTTGTATCCGGATGAGGGGTATATGTTTTTAAGTGAACCTCATAAAACGGAAACCAAAATATACCAGTACCAGATGACCATTTTTGAGAATGCCCACGAAAAGTACCGGGGTGTACATACCATGTTTCTGGAATCGTTTAAAAAAGGCATAGGCATCACGTTCGAGAATGTGAAGATTGACCTGATCAAGCGGTACAAACAACTGCCAAATCCGGCCACTTACCTGGTAGAATCAAAGATCGTATGCCCGCTGGATGAAACTCTATTACCGATTGCCAAACGTTTGCTGGTAAAGTATATATCCCATTCCTGATGAACAGGCAGCTTGTGTTTATAGGCTGCCTTTGTAAAAAATTGATCCTCCCTTTCTAATCGTCCAGTTTAACCGGGGCTTTCCCCATTCCATCGAGCCTCCATTTTTCCTCATATACGGAAGAATAGACTATGTCAAGTTTAGCTGTCTGGTTTCCAAATAATTGTCTGAGTTTGGCGGCATCCTTCACGGAGTTATTCACAATTACTATTTCTATCCTTTCTCCCGCCGGTACTACCTGACCTTTGTTCACATTCGTTGAGATAAAGGAAATAGTGTCGCTGGGATAGATTACTTCACTATAAAAAACAATCGGATCATAAGGATACGTTTTGCCTTTATAATGGATTTTTATATCCTTAATAAAAGCAGGCCCAATTCCATTATTCACCAGAAGAAGTTTGTATCTGGTAGAATCGGCACCGGAGTTCCAGATTTCCAGATAAGGTAACACAGATGCATATTGCTGTTTCTGAATCAGATTTGTTTGATAGATGAAAGTAGCAAAGGTACCCACACTGATCAGCATGGCAGATATACTTAAGAATTTATCGGCATCCCAGAATCTGGCGATTTTCAAACGGGCCATATACTAAAAATCGTTATTGGTTGATAGTGGTTAGGAATATACTCTAAATCAATAACAGGCACTGGTTAATACAGTAACACTATATGTGGTGCTTACCAAGTAGGGAGAGTTTAACCGGTCCATATCTAACATACAGATATGGTTAATTTGAGATCAGTATATCTGTATTTATGGGCAAGATATATTTTCTATATGACACAAAAAAAGGATGAAAACACTTTTCATCCTTTCTCAATTGATAAAATCTGTCCTTATTTAATGCTGTCAGCAGGAGCGGGGGTAGCAGCAGGCGTAGTGGCATTGTTGTTGCCAGCCGGCGGAACTACTCCCTGAGGTGCTGTGGCTTTTCCCTGTGCACGTTCTACGTTTACACTATTGATGCCACCACCTTCACTGCTCATATCCAGCAGGAAGCTGGTAGAGAGCGTAAGCACAATCAAAGCAATGGCTAAACCCCAGGTGATCTGCTCCAGTAAGTCACTGGTACGTTTTACGCCCATTAACTGGCTGGTACCTGCACCAGCAAACTGGCTGGATAAACCGCCACCTTTAGAGTTCTGGGCTAACACAGCCAGAATCAATAAAACACAAACAAAAATGATCAAGCCAACAATAATATACATGATATAAGAATTTAGAAAATTACGGATTTGAAGGTTATTGAATTATGCCTGTAGATTCAGCAATAAATGGTTTTATATCTTTTTTAGGTTTTCTATTTTTTCTGCAAAGTACGCCTTTTTTTGGGATATTTCAAAATTAATTTCTCATAAATATCAATTGCTTTGTCGGTTTTGCCCTGTTTTATCATAATTCCTGCCAGGTTTTCACTAATAATTCCCGAAGGCAGGGTAATGCTTTTTTCTGACAAATCCTGTGCTGATTCTGGTAGTCGTTTATCGCCCTTATTCAGGGAAGATATTCTGGGCTCATTTTTTATAAAACTATCAATAATTTCACTTTGATGCGTTTTATCAATTTTCCGGATGTTTATGGTCGTGGATTCCTCAGCTTTGGCAGTTTCTTCCGGATTAATGGCAGTATTGTTTACTACTGACTGGTTATCTTCAGTCTGAATGGTAGGCGGTGTAGGTTCTTGTTCAAGTAAAGGTATTTGAGGTAGCTCAATGGTTAATTCTGGTTCAGCTACCTTTTCTATCACTTCAGGCGATACCGGATAGATGGGCTGAGGTGTGTTTTCTACCGAAGAGATAGTTGCAGAAGCAGCTTCGGGAAATTTTACCAGCAATAGTTTTTTCAGCACATTCCGGTTTACTGCGTAGACGGCCGCTTTTTTTACCTTTTCGCTGACCTGGGCATTTTCCTGCTGCTGATGTGCTTTAGCCACCAGATAATGGGCAAGATGGCAATAAGGATGTGCCTGTACCACTTCTTCCAGAGCAATTGTATCCGAAGTAGAGATCAGGGTTGTGGATTGAAGTAAGTGCAGAAAAGTATCCTTATTCACAATATTGCATTAATCAGTTACCAGCCAGAACTGTAAAATTATAAAAAAAAATGTATCTGTAATTTTTATTCTTTTTACTGTAAAATTTCGCTTTAGACTAGATACCCAGTATCTGTAGAACCAATAAAACTGTATAATTGCTTTGGCAGCGACAGATGTATTAATGTTTTAGTTTATAGATGGTTAATGTGCTATGCTTGCTGCCTTAGTTTAGATCTATTTAATTACCAGTTGGCAACAGATTTGTTAAAAATATCAAATACAATCTGGTCAAAAATAACAACGATCAGATCATTTTCTACCTGAGTAAGTGTTCGGTCCTGTGGAAAATCTGCATAAAAGGAGAAAGGCGATTCGAAATTTTCTTCTTCATTTTTTGTGTTGACAAATTTTACCTGCACGCGAATAGTCAATCTGTTTAAGGCCGCTAATTGTCCATTCTGTCCTTGTGTGGGTGCAATAGGTGTAACATCATAGCCAATGATCGAACCTTCCAGTTGTAAATCTGCATTGCCATCAGGAGAAGCAATTTTCAGCGTAGAATTCTGCTGATAGTATTCTTTTAACCGCTCGGTAAATTGCTGGCTTATATTGGCCGGTCCTCCACCCACATCATTCAGAAAATTGGCTACAGAAATATTTTGTATATCTGGACTTAGAGTAGTTCCGGTAAATGAATAAACGCCACATCCGGATATAGGAATAAACCATAGAATACAAAACAGCAGAAAGAAGGAAGGGATCGATACAAAGCGGTTCCAGTGATTTCTATTCAATCTCATATTGTTTAATTTTCCTGTAAAGCGTACGTTCGGAAATGCCCAAATCCTGTGCCGCATATTTGCGTTTGTTCCGGTTTTTACGCAATGCTTTCAAAATCATTTCTTTCTCTTTTTTCTCTAAAGACAAGGAATCGTCTTCCGTTTCATGGGTAATGTCTTCCACCTTATCCAGATCTATGGTATTTTTGTTTTTTCCATCTTCCAGCAACAAATGTGCGTTTACTACTGGTTCGGGTGTAGAATCTTTCGCCAAACTTCCAAACAGATCTTTGTGGTTTTTAAGCACATCATCACCATTGCTATAAGATTCTTCGTTTTGCAGCAGTTCGTATACCAGCTTTTTAAGGTCGTTCATGTCTTTTTTCATATCAAACAGCACCTTATACAAAATATCCCGTTCCGTAAAATTATTCTCCCGTATATCATGGTCACGGAACAAAGCCGGTGTTTGACTTCCCTGCTGCATGGGCAAATATTTTTCAAGTGTCTCTCTGGAAATTTCCCTTTCCATCTCCAGTACAGACATTTGCTCTACAATATTTTTGAGCTGCCGGATATTGCCGGGAAAACGGAATTGTAACATCAGCGCTGAAGCTTCGTCGGTAAGAAATACTGGTTTTACCCGGTATTTTTCAGAAAAATCTGTAGCGAATTTCCTGTATAACAGCAAGATATCGTTGCCTCTTTCACGTAAAGGTGGAACGTAGATAGGCACTGTATTTAACCGGTAATACAGATCTTCCCTGAACTTGCCTTTCTCCACTGCCTGTATGAGGTTAACGTTGGTAGCTGCTACTACCCGGACATCTGTTTTCTGGATTTTAGAAGAACCCACCCGGATGAATTCTCCATTTTCCAGTACCCGAAGTAGCCTGGCTTGTGTTCCTAATGGCATTTCAGCTATCTCATCCAGAAAGATAGTACCGCCATCGGTTACTTCAAAATATCCTTTCCGGGCTTCATGGGCACCAGTAAATGAGCCTTTTTCATGCCCGAACAATTCAGAATCGATAGTTCCTTCGGGAATGGCCCCACAGTTAATGGCGATAAACTGGCCGTGTTTACGTTTGCTGAGCTGGTGGATAATTTTGGAAAACGATTCTTTACCGCTTCCGCTTTCACCGGTTATAAGAACAGTCATATCGGTTCCAGCTACCTGGGCCGCCACCTGAATGGCGTGATTGAGCAGGGGGGAATTACCGATAATCCCAAACCTTTGTTTGATGCTTAATATATCTACAGAATCCAAAAGAATGCAATTTAATTAGATGGTCAATTCAATTATTTGTCGATGTATGTTTTATTGGCAACTTATTCTAGCATAAAAGCTACGAATACATCTGTTATGAGATATTGCTAATTTTTTCAATTCCTTCCCCCAACAGCGTTGCCGCTGTGCAATCTGTTACAAGCACATCGACGTAATCTCCCTTTTGATATTGTTTTTTAGGGAAAACAACTACTTTGTTGGCAGTGTTGCGGCCAAACAGGTATTCTTCTGATTTTTTGGAAAATCCTTCGATCAACACTCTATGAACTTTACCTAAATCCTGTTTATTTCTTTCCAGAGAAAGCCTTTGCTGCAAAGAGATAATTTCACTCAGCCTTCTTTTCTTAACTGTCTCTGCAACATCATCTTTGAGCTTTTTTGCTGCCGGGGTATTGGGACGTTCTGAATAGGCAAACATGTAGGCAAAATCATACTGAACTGCTTCCATGAGCGATAAAGTATCCTGGTGTTCTGTTTCAGTTTCTGTGCAGAAACCAGCGATCATATCGGTAGAAATGCCACATTCTTGCCCTAAAATACGACGAATAACTTCGACACGGTTCAGGTACCAGTCTCTGGAATAAGTGCGGTTCATCAGTTCCAGAACCCTCGTATTGCCACTTTGTGCAGGTAAATGAATGTATTTGCAAATATTGTCGTAAGCAGCCATTGTATGCAGCACCTCATCGGTAATGTCTTTGGGATGAGATGTAGAAAAACGAACCCGTAAGTCGGGATGTATCTGGGCTATTTTTTCAAGAAGTTTCGCAAAAGTAACTACCTCATTTTTTATCCCCTCTATCTCATGAGAAGGAGCCTGCCATTTATATGAATCTACATTTTGCCCGAGTAAAGTAACCTCCCGGTAACCCCGGTTGAATAAGTCACGGGCTTCGGCAACAATAGACATATAATCACGGCTGCGCTCCCGGCCTCTGGTAAATGGCACTACACAAAAAGAGCACATATTATCGCAACCCCGCATGATAGAAATAAAAGCAGTTACGCCATTGGTATGCAAACGGATAGGAGTAATATCAGCATAGGTTTCTTCACGGGATAAAAATACATTTACTGCTTTTTGTCCACTATCAACTTCTGCAATCAAACTAGGCAGATCCCGGTAGGCATCCGGTCCCACTACCATATCTACAATCTTCTCTTCTTCAAGTAATTTAGCTTTCAATCGCTCGGCCATACAGCCTAATACTCCAATAATCGTTTCAGGTTTATTTTTTTTAACGGTAGTCAGGTGTTTAAGGCGGTTTCGTACTTTTTGCTCGGCATTGTCGCGTATAGCACAGGTATTCAATAAGATAATATCTGCCTTTGCGAAGTCGGCCGTAGTATCAAAGCCTTGTTCCTGCAAAATAGAGGTTACAATTTCGCTATCGGCGAAGTTCATCTGGCAGCCATAACTCTCAATATATAATTTACGGGCATGGGCTTTCTTCCCTTCTTCAGAAACCCGCATCACTTCGCAGGCTTCTTTATCGGCTTCGGTTAATATTTCTAGGTCTTTGAAGAGTCTTTCCATAATTGAATAGCAAATGGGGATAAAAACAAAAACCATTATTATAAAAATAATGGCTTCGCTGCAAAGATAGGTAATTTATACTAAATATGACAGAATGGCAGAAAAATTTGCTCACTAAAATGGATACCCAATACCTACATTCAGCACCGTTTGCTGACGTTCTCCAAAAGGCCGGTTGAAAGATAAATTTTTGAGCATAAACTTTTGCCCCGCAGGCTTTCCGGGATCATACGCTTTAATACCTACATCGAAGCGGAGGATAAGAAAGGAGAAATCAAGGCGTAGACCAAAGCCAGTACCCACTGCAATTTCTTTATAGAAACGGTTCCAGTGGAACTGCCCTTGTGGTTGATTTAACTGTGACTTCCATATCCATACATTACCAGCATCTACAAAAACAGCACCTTCTAAGAAGCTAACAATATCAAAACGGTACTCAGCACTGGTTTCCAGTAAAATATCTCCTGGTTGTTCAAAACGGTAATTAGCTCCATATTCTACATTACCTTGTCCATTTAATGTATCTGGGTCAGAGCCAGGACCTAAACGGCGGGGGGCCAGGCCCTGATGCTGTTGCTGCCACCTACAAAGAAAAAGCGTTCATATGGAAGTACTGTTGATTGTCCATAGGGTCTTGCGATACCTACATTTACACGGAAGGCCCAGCTACTTTTACGCCCGGCAGGGAGATAATAGCGAAAATCATTGCTTAACTTGAAGTACCTGTACAGCTGGGCACCTTGTAAACTGTCGCCTCTAAAAGAAGGATCTGCCCAATCCAGAATATTTAATGTTGTTCCACCAGATTCAGCAAACGCCCGGATATAACGGGCTTCTTTGGTCTGGCCGGTGATATTGTCGTTGTAGGTATACGTTCCGCTGAGACTAGAAACAAATGAGCGCTGAAAACTACGGTAGAGATTGCTGCCTTGGTCTTTTAGTTTTCTTAAAGTAGTATCAAATTCCGCTGTTACCGAAGGGGTATAAATCAGGTTCAAGTCTACTGGTGAAATAGTAAAGGAATGTTTTATATCTTTCTGGAAGGTATAGTTCATACCGGCTTTCAGGTTTACTCTCCGGTATTCAGGCCGGTTATTAAAATTAAAACCTGCCAGTAACCTGGTTCTGGGGCTATAGCGATTAAATTTAAACCTAACCTTAGTTGGAAAGAAAATCTGTGGAAATACCAGCGAAGCCGTTGCATTTATTTCCTGGCTGGCATATACCTGATTGTTATCCGAATACCCGGCCTGCCCAATAATACCGGCACTGACACTCGTTTCAAATACTTCCAGTCCACCGA
Organism: Rhodocytophaga rosea; assembly: GCF_010119975.1. Classification (GTDB taxonomy): domain Bacteria; phylum Bacteroidota; class Bacteroidia; order Cytophagales; family 172606-1; genus Rhodocytophaga; species Rhodocytophaga rosea. The sequence continues at coordinate 8,398,709 of NZ_CP048222.1, read as the reverse complement.
ATACATTGCGGGATTTAAAAGTAAGGTCTACAAATGGACCGGGTAATTGCTGGCTAACTGTTACGCCCCATTCGTCACTCACGGTATATTTCTCCAGTGGGCTGGCATTGATTCTGGCGGTGAATTTATTGCCAGTGGTATCATAATATACATTAGCAAATTTAAAAATATCAAGGCTGCTAAGTACACGCTGAGTTTCGATAGTCCGCTGCAAGCTATATAAATCGCCAGGACGCATCAGTAGTTTGGCATTCAATATTTTTTTGGAAAAACGTTTGGTGTTATACCCAATATAATGCACGCCCTCATATTCTACTGTATCCCGTCTGCCGGCTCTAATTCGCCCGCCAGGTGTATTAGCATCGGTCGTAAAATAGATATCATCCAGTTTGTAAAGCGTGTGTTGTGCCTGACCAGCAGGTTTGTTCACCACCGTTTCTACTTCTACTAATTTGTCTTCATCTTTGGCAATTTTGTTTAACAATGCATCTGTAACGACAGTATCACTTATAATGCGGTATTCCACATACTGCCGGTTAAAGTTGAAATAACCGTTGTTTTTTAATAGTTTATCAATACGCTCCCTTTCCAGGTTCAGGTTATCTTCGTCATATATATCGCCTGGTTTAATGGGGCTATTTTTTACACTGGCTCTCAAAAGGCTATCTATATGCGAATTGTCTACCACATAGGAAGTATCCTGAATTTTATAGGGTTGGTTCTCGGTAATTTTGTACACGACTTTGGCCGTTCTTCGGGCAGTATCCAGTTTAAAGGAGTAGGAAGAAGTAGCATCAAAATAACCTTTTGTAGTGGCATAAAAACGCATTTGTTCAGCCGCCTGTTTGGAGAGCAAAGAATCGAATACAACCGGAGGCTCTCCGATACGCATCCAGAAATTACCTTCTTCCAGCTGGGTTTCGTATTTATCGAGTTTACGGTCCCGGCGGTGTTTCAATCGTTCATACTTTCCGGAATTTACATCCGCAGCGGCAATCCGGTCATTATAGCGGTTTTTGACCCGTTCGATATTTTTCTTTACTTTATCTTCATTATATAGCTTGCTGCCCTGATAGTAGATCCACAGGTAGGGCATAATGGGTAGATTCAGAATACGTTTATTGGATTGTTGCCGGTAGAAGGGTTCCAGATCATCGGTGGCTATTTTATCATTCCCTTCTATTTTCTGGCTGTACAATAAAAATTCGTTTTTACGCAATAGTTTTTCCTTATTAAGGCAGCCTGAGAGCATCAGGATTGTAAGGCAGTGCAGAAAAATGTAATATCGCTTTCTCAATGGTTTGTATATGATTTCTAAAAAGTGGTTAAAATTGATTCATTCCCTGCAGGTGAAAAAATACCGGAAACTGCACCAGGCATTTCTGGTGGAAGGAGCAAAGAGTGTGCAGGAATTACTGTCATCAGATTATCAAATCACTGTTCTGTTTACGACCCAGGAATTTTACAATGAAAATATACGGCTCCTTTCCAGGCAAAGTTTTGAATTACAGATTTTGACACAGGAAGAACTGGAAAAAACAGGCGTTTTTCAATCAAATAATGCTTGTCTGGCGGTAGTGGTGAGTAAACCTAATCTGCCACTTTCTGTTACTTCTAACGAATATGCCCTTATTTTGGATGAAATAAAAGACCCGGGAAATTTAGGGACTATTATCCGGATTGCCGACTGGTATGGTATTACTAAAATTATCTGCTCGGAATCCACCACTGACTTTTACAATCCTAAGGTGATAGCCGCAAGTATGGGTTCGTTTACACGGGTACAATTGTATTATTGTAATCTGCACGAATATCTGCAACATACGGCAAACCTGCAAGTATACGGGGCCTATCTGAATGGAATAGATGTACACACGGTTTCGTTTGCTTCCTCTGGCCTTATTGTGATGGGCAATGAATCTCAGGGCATTAGTCAGGCATTAGAGCCTTTAATCAAACAGAAAATTCATATTCCCAGGTATGGAGGAGCAGAATCATTAAATGTGGGGATTGCAACAGCCGTGATCTGCGACAATTTGAGGAGGGCAGTGGGAAATGATTGAGTGATTGAGTGATTGAGTGATTTTCTCTTTAATGGTCCGTTTTGCTTTTAATCCATAAACCCTCAGCTCATCAACTATTAACTTTATCACTGACTATTGACAAGCTCTTCTTTCCCAAGATAACGGTCTATCCAATAGTGTGCAATGTAGAGCAGAGGCGTCAGCAGAATAGCCATAATGAATTTATATATGTAATTAATAATAGCCACTGATATCACCTGCGCAAACGACCAGTTCCCAAAAATATAAAAAGCAACTATAAGCACAACAAAACTATCTATGAGCTGAGAAATGAGGGTAGAACCTGTAGCCCGAAGCCATATTTTTTTATTGCCGGTAATTTTGCGGATATATTGAAACGCATAGGCATCAATCAATTGTCCGAGCAAGAATGCAGTTAAAGAACCAATGATAATACCCAATCCCTGCCTGAAAATCTTGCCAAAGGCAAAGTTAATATCAAAGGTATCACCTGTAGGTGTGGCTTTGTTTACATCAATCCAGAAGGCAGCCGGTGGCAACAGGGTGATTAGAAAAATGAAGACAAAGGCATATAAAACAAACCCAGCCGTAGCGTAACTGATCTTTTTTACACCCGCCGGTCCAAAGTATTCATTAATCACATCGGAGGTAACAAATACCAGCGGCCATAGTACGGCACCAGCCGTAAGATTAAAATCCAGGGTAAATCCTTTCAATAATGAAATCTGTGCTGGTGGGATTCCAAGAAGAGATTCTGCTGAAAATATTTTAACACCAATAATCTCAGCTACGATCGTATTGGTGAGGAAAATACCTCCCAGAAGCAGAAATAATTGGGTTCGTTTAGAGGATTGTGTAGACAGAAATGTAGGCACAGATGGAGTTTATTTAGTCTGGTAAGTTTGACAAATTAAGCAAAAAAAGCAAATAGATTTTCTTCAATTGGCTTTGCAACCCTTGTGGTATACAGAGGGTCAGAGAGAATAGAAAAGAATTTTACTGGTACTGGTTACTTTACAATTAAATTCAAATTAATCTATTAGTATTCCCCTGTTAGCCGCTAGAAACCAACGTATTATGAATTTTAAACACCAACCATCTACACCCTATTTATTATTGAAATGAAAACAATACTGACAAAAGCTGCTGTATATGTAAGTGCGCTTTGTATGACAATTACACTGCCATCCTGTGAATTACTAAAAGATGACGAAGATCAACATCCAACTCCTACCTGCCGGATTTCCCACATTAATACGCCCTGGGACGAAGACATTGACTATGCCTACGACAGCCAGGGTTTACTGGTAACCTTGAAAAAAGGGATCAGCTTAGTAGAGGAAACTGAATCTTCTACCATACATCTGTCTTATGATGCAAATAAGCAAATAAAAGAAGCCTGGGACGACCATGATCAGAAAATAGTATATGAGTACCAAGGCAATACTTTAGTGAAAACACGCCACTACCATGGACCTGTTCTTATATTCACCAGAGATTATGTGCGAAACGGTGCAGGAGCCATTAAAGAAGTGCAGATTCATGAAGGCGAAAAAGAACCGATATTCAGAAAATATTCCTATACCTATGACTGGAAAGGCAACATTATTCAGGAACTCAAATACTGGACATTTAAAGATAGCTTAACTCTGGTTTCTACGACCCTCTATAGCAATTACGATACAAAAAAGAATGTGGAACCATGGTATTTTCTGCCCGGAACCCTTAAAATGAAACATAATCCAGGTATTATCACCCATATCAGCCATATAAATAATGGCAGCAAATCTGTAAATGTGCTCACCTATCAGTATAACAAAGAAGGTTATCCTGTTTCTCTACAATACAAACATGACAATGAGCCAGCCTGGAATTATACCTATCAGTATGCTGACTGCCAGTAAATATAAAAATTAGCTGTAAACCGGAAGTATCAACATATACGAACAGATCAATTATTGATTTAGAAAAAAAGCGGCTTCAAACAGATGCAGCTTTTTTATTGTAGTACAGTGAAAAATTGATAAATATTACTTTCTGAATGCATGCGAATGGGGTATAATAATTTCTATTGAATAGCTTGAATATGTATATTTACTGAAAAAATTAGTTTTGCAAGCCATTCTGCTCATATTGATCGTAACTTTTACCAGTTTGTTTTTGCCTGAAGACATTCCAGCAGAGGCTCCACACTGGTACAGGCCTACGGTATACAATGATTACATTGATTTTTTTGATGCAGAAGGGGAGAAAGTAGGCAGGCTTGCCTTTGATCCGGCCAGTTCTAAAGCTCATTTCACTGCCAGAAATATTTCTCTTACATTTCAGACCAAAGGATTTTATGATGGAGAAATAAAAATCGCCAATAAAATCACCAGGAATTTGATTGGTATTATACGGAAGCAAAACCGGAAACGTAATACCTTGCTCATGTCGGATGGAAGAACCTATAGAATTGACCTGAAAGAAATGACTATATGGGAAGATGATGTACTGCTGCTGCAATTCCAGGAAAAAAATAAAAATGAGTTTGTGGTGCAAAGCTATGTGCATAACGAGCAGGAAATGCTGGAGTTGAATGCTATACTAATGTATGGCCGTATTGCCTGGATATTTAGTGGTGGAAACAGGTAATTTTATGTGGGTATCATCAACAAAAAAATGTTTTCAACTGTTTACAATTTATGCAAACAGTTGAAAACCTGGACGAACAATACAAACAATTTATCGAGTTTGGAAATATCTTTGATAAACCAACCAGACGCTACATTACATATTACCTCCAAAATAAAATAGACCGTAAGCCTCCATCCCTGTCACACCGGTTTAATAGTCCTCAATTCGATTACCTCAAAGAAGCCCTGGATCAGATTTTCTCAGATGCAAAAATGCTAAAGGTAACAAATGGCAATGAACATCTTTCCTCCCAGATTATTCATGATACCCTGCAATGGATGCGGAAGTCGCAACAGGAAATTAATAAGAATAATCCCTGCCAGGATGAATTTAACCGGCTGCAATCCTGGAAAGACCGCCCTTTACAGATTTATGCGGATACCTGGTACCACCTGACCAATTTTCTGAAGGAAACTTATACCAGAGAGCAAATTGATATTAGTTTTTATGAGGAACGATTGGATGATATTTTCCGGGATAAGGCCAGATTTCTGGCTTCCTTACAAATTCCATCAGATGAAAAACTTCCCATTGACCTGTTGCTGGATGATTTGCTTAAGCAATGGGAACAACTGCTGATCGAAAAAAGTCTGCGCTATGAAATGGAGGAAATGCACAAACAAGCTGAACAATTCACCAAATTACTATATGCCAAAGTGGAGGAATATGAGCAGATGTACGAATTGATTGCTCCTTTTGCGATGGAAGCAGGCCGTTTCTGGGATATGTCGAGAGGGCTGTGGAAACAAACAAACTTTGATTTATTGCAAAAATATTCTCAGCTGCTCAACAATGAAAAATCCATTCGGGAACTGGCTGACCTGCTGGGACGAATGCGTGAAGCCCAGACGGAAATAGAAGAGGAATTATATGAATATGCCATATCTAAAGCTGCTTGGCGTACTACTAGTGAACATAAATCGGAGATAGGTGGTATTTATGAAAGTGATGATTTGAACTACCTGCTTCCGGCAGAAGCCGTTTTGCTGGCAGACCCGGTAACTGAGACCGCTTTTTATAAAAAATATGCAGATAAAAATCTGCTTACGTTTCAGTATCAGGGCAGGGAAATGATCAAAGGCGAAGGAACAACTACAGGGATCAGGGAAAAAACCAGGCGTAAGGAAAAAGGCCCTTTTATTGTCTGTGTGGATGCAAGTGCGTCTATGGAAGGAATGCCCGAATATATTGCCAAAGTGCTTTGTTTTGCCATACTAAAAATGGCCGCCAAAGAGCAACGAAAATGTTATTTGATATCTTTTTCTACCGGCCTGCAAACAATAAACCTGCTTGAACTGGAATCTTCCTTAGACCAGGTGGTAAAATTTCTCTCCATGACATTTAATGGAGGTACTGATATTCATCCACCTATGTTTGAAGCGATGAACATGCTCCAAAGCCGGGATTATACAGATGCTGATGTATTGATGATATCAGATTTTATTATGTATGAGATGCGGGATGAACTGATCAAACGCATGAAAGCCGAGCAAAAAAAAGGTACCCGCTTTCACAGCCTTACTATTACAACACAGGCAAATCCAGCCATTGTAGAACTCTTCGACAACTATTGGGTATATGACCCGGAAAGCAAAGAAATTGCCAGGCAACTGGCGAAGGATCTGAAAAAAATAACATAAAAGCCTTTACTTTTTCAGTAAAGGCTTTTATGAAACAGCTGTTACCGTCTGAATTATTTGTTGTAAAGTTTTACCATCATAAATAGAGGGGAAATCCGCTGTTTGAATTTATAGATCATATCCTGAACTTCCTGTACCAGCAGGCTACCATATTCCATAGATTGCAGATGAATAATGTTTTCGCTCAAGGCAGGATAACGGCTTGTGTCAATGCCAATGAGTTGTGAACGCAGATCTTTCCACTCTTTTCTTAATTTATTGAAAGATACAGACTGTACATACGCATCCAAACGCTGTAAACTCATTTTCTGCTCACTTAAGCTAAAGTCCGAATCATCGAGCAAAGCCAGGTGTTTCTTCCGGTTTTTTAACTGCGTATCCAGCGTCCATTCCTGCTTGAAAAATTGTGGGTCGAACGGAAATACTTTGTAATACAAATCCAGAAATTGTTCAATACTAACTACCTGCTCAGTTGTACGGCATTCATTAATAGAAGTATTAATCTTTTCAATGGTTTTGATTCTGTGTACCTGGTTGTTCATAAAAAATCTGTTTATAGATAGTTTTCTTTATCTCAAATATCTTACCAAACTGTATTATGTAAGATTTTTAAGATTAATACTATTATTTTTAAAAAAGTAACCTACCTTATTTATGGTTTTTGGAGTATAAGCCGCAATTTACAGCTCTATTAAAAATTGAACTATAGTAATATGATACATGGCTTTTTGTAATTCGCAGTAGAAATTATATGACTTTTTGTTTAGAAAATATATTACATATCTTGTGATGTTAAATTAAATGATGAGGGTTTTTTTATTGACTTAATATGTATTGTATTATAAATAATAAGGCTAAATACATATAATGGAAAAAATATAAATGAATTTATAACAGCCTTATTATCTAAAAATATTCAAATACTAGTTACCTCTATTTTTTGAATTGCTTAAAGACTTTATTAGCTACAAAGAAAGTTAAAAATCATATGGATTTACTTTGAATAAACAGCCAGAAGGAACACTAAAAAAACTCCTTTTAAACCAGATTATCTGGTGGTTTTTAGAGTGACTGGTCTAAAATTTTACTTCAAAATTAATTGTGCCTTTTGCCCACTTATCTCTAAAAATTGCAAATTATCTTGTGTATGAGGGGATTCTGTTTTTCCATTTACCTGCCATTGATTATACTTCCCTGCCGGAAAAGCGAGTACTAGTTTCCAGTCAGATTTGCTTTGCTTTATATCAAATTGCAGGGAATTTGCTTTACGCTGGTAAGAGATAGAGATTGAATTATCACCTACCAAGCTATTATTTAACTTAGCATTTTCCCATCCGGAAGGCATCTGTGGCTGAATGTAGATTGTTTTTTCAAAAGCCCTGGGTTTAATGCCAAAAAATTGGATTATAATTGGAACAGCATAACTGTAAATATTCCAGGCTTGTGTAGTCATCCCATAATCCGGCGATACTTCATAAATAGACCCCGGAAGGCATAGCCAAATGTTTTAGTCATGCGTTGCAGATAATCCAAGGCTTTATCCGGACGACCATAATTATTCTCAGAAATAGCCTGAACACCTGTAGGTAAGGTCATAACTGCCCCGGTATATGAAAATATCTTTTTACCAGCTGCAAAGGAGCTTTCATCTTTACCGGCACTTTCATCCCGGTCTATGCCGGTTACAAACATGCCATAAGGATTTACAAACTGGCTTCCGGTTTCTAGAGCGGATAATGCTTTACTTGTGTCGGCAATCCCAGTTTCCATAGGTGTGTTTACAACCCAGTTATGGTGGAGTACAAAACCTTGTTTTTTTGTTGCCGGATAATTTTTTACTTTATTTTTAGTTTCCTGTAATTCTTTCACTGCCCATGGCTTTTTCAGTGTATCTGCCCGGACAATCGCATCATTTATCAGGTGACTGGCTTGTGTAGCCGTACCCACAAAATCTGCGTAAGAATTGGCTTCAGGTACCCAGAATTCAGAATTGATTTTTTTGCGTAAAGTATCCGCCTTGTTACGATACGAGCTGGCAATTTCTTTTTCACCCATGAGTTCCGCCATTTGTGCAGCATTAGCAAAAGCCTTTTGTGTGTACACTGCCACGTCTATCATTTCACTGTTTAGGCCATGAATTTCCATCATACCAAAACCATCCGGCAAGAGATTTTTATCTGTATCATTTTCCCTCAACAGCCAGTCTAACCCTTTTTTTACAACCGGATAATATTTCTGCAAAAAAGCTTTGTCGCCTGTCCATTGGTATACAAACCAGATAAGAGAAGCAAACTGGGGTGTTTCATTGATGTTTCCGGGATTAAATACAGCACCATTGGTAGAAACTTCATGAATGATGCGTCCGTTTCCATTCGCATTTTCGGATATCTGATAGAGCGCATCAATTGTCTGGTATACCAGATCTTTTCGTCCGGTAGCAATGGCTCCCTGTAAGGCATATTCACTATCTGCACCAAACCACCAGGGATAATCCGGTAAACCCGCTGTTAAACCCCGGCCTGTTTCAGGCACATCTCTCACAAGCCAGTCTGTATTATATTTTACCCACCGGAATGCTTGTTCGAGATTTTTATCCGGAATCGTTAATTGTGCCGTTTGAGCAATGGTTGCGTACCTGGCTTTTTTCTGTTGTAATAATTGAACAGGATTTTTCTGAACCTTTTCAAATGCTGCTTTTGCATCTTCCAGTGACTGGTAAGAGCCAGCAATAGTTATGGGTAAGCTTATACTTCCCTTGGGAGGAATATGTAAAGAGTAACTTAGTGATGCATTGGTGCCTTTGCCTATACGTTTAAAATCACACGTTTGGCTACCAATCTGGTGCTTTTGAGGTGAAAGGGTAGACCCATATACTACATACCAGCTATTGCTGCTGTCTTTGGCTACCATACTTTTGGTTGCTTCATCCCAGCTGGAAAAATCTCCGGCATCATTCATGTTCGTCCGTTCACCCAGCCATACGGGGCGTAAATCGACCATTCCATTGAACTCAAATACAATTTCTTTCTCTACAGAGGATTCGTTATATAAAGTGAATTCTACAAGAATAGCCTGTATGCTATCGGGTACAAACTGAAACCGTTCCACCCTGATTCCGGCAGGAGTAGAGTGATAAATATGTTTATTGGCAAATGGATAATTTACAAAAGTATCTGCCTGCGCTAAGCAATAGGATTGCCCATTGGCTTGCAGTGAAACAGTAAATCCGTCCATTAATTTGATGGGATGGTTCCATATACCTCCCATTTCGCCGGTAACATGCCAGCCTAAATCGGGAAACTGCCCATCCTGATGGCCGACCATGTATACCCTGTCACCTGCGGTTACAAATGGGGAGGCAAGATATTGTTTTTTTCCAGAGATGCTTTCTACTTCTGCCATCAACGATGGCAGGTTATTGTTTTGATGGTCCACATCCTGTTTACATTGAATGAGGCAAGCACCTATCAGAATGATCAGAAATACAGAAATTTTCGGTTGAGAAATCATATTGCAGGCGTTAGGGAATGTCAGGCAATATAACAAATTGAAATACCCTTAGGTAAGGAAAGCTCAGAAACTATGGCAGGCTAGTATGGTAAACGGTGAGGATTTAAACGAAAAAATACCAGATGGTAATTTACCATCTGGTATCATATAGAATAGAAACGGTTATTCCTTTTAATAGGTACTGACGCATTAGATTCTATTCCGTAAAAGCAATAAATTATTTACCTGCCAGGCAGGCAAGTAATTCCCTATTCTTCATCTTCAGGTTTTTTACGGGTAGTATCTACCGGTGTAGTTGGAGCTGATAATGTTGTATCAGTTGTAGTTCCTGCGCCAGAGGTAGACTTCGCATCATCTGAACTCTTATCCATCTTTTTATCAGACTTTTTAGTTGGGCTTGTTTCAGTCTGAGTTTTGGGTTGAGTCTCTCCAGATGTAGATTTTGTGTCGTCCTGTGCTTGTGCTGTCATAAAAGCTGCCGCTAAGGCAACGGTGAAAAATAATTTTTTCATTGTAATTAAGGATTTAAGGGTTAAAAATTCTCTATGAGAACGAGGATAATTTTAGATTATTTTATTTGTTAGAAAAAAATTTGGATTAAATCAATTCAGTAGTTGTTATATAGAAATATAAAATTGTATTATAATTATTTTCTCTCTTTGTAAATATCTGATTTACAGTTAAATATTTATTTTTTCATAAATATTGTTTTAATTAATCTTTTGAATAAAAAATTTACCTGTGGATAAAAGCATGAAATAAAAGTTTATTCCATAATAATATGACACACATGTGTAATCAACCAAATAAATTATAATTGAGTTAAATGTTAGTTATATCAATTCATTGGCGCTTTTATTATAATTTTTACTGAGTGTTATATGCAAAACATAATATGCCTAAGAATGTATATTTTATAATAAACGGTTCTGTGATGAATTGGTTTAAGCAAAAGATTTGAAGCAAATTATAACTGCCCAATATATTATTGCTTAATTGTGATTGTAGGGCAATACTCTCAGAAACTCTCATTAACAGGTAGGTGATGCACTTGCGTTCGGTAAAATTAGTACATACCTATAATTATATTCTGCCACATTCAGGGCATGATTAACGATCGCTGAAATTTGTGAAGGATCGGTTTAATAAATTTATTCACAACCTCTTATTGCCATGATAAAACGGGCATATGTTTTTTAATTTATACGCATTACAACTCATTTATTACAAGCGTATGAATCCAGCCTGCTAAACAGGAATCATAAAAAGGCAATGTCTTATATATGTATTTGTAACTTCATATAGCATCAGTGTTATCTGCTCTTTTAGAAATTTATCGTTGAATTTCTATAGTTACTTTCCCTACAAAACATGGCTGAACAAGTATCATTAAACTTCTCTGCTGACTGGCAGGAAGAGCTTAGACAAACAGCTCAAAAATATCATGTAATTGGCTGCTGGGTCGCTATTGTACTAAATCCCATTTGGGTAATTGGCGATTATTTTACATTGCCAGCTTACTGGAAAATCTTTTTCACCATCAGGATTGGCGTTGCTTTACTAACGGTTCTGGCGCTTATATTAAAAAAACAATTAAGGTTAAGCGCAGAAGCGTTGATATTTGTACCTGTAATCGGTATTTCCCTGCAGAACGCGTACATGTATTCTGTAATGGGAGCAGCGGATATTCAGAAACATACATTTGCCTATATTGCTTTATTTATTGGCGTAGGCATGCTGGTACTCTGGAAACCAGTGTATTCCGTGTTAATGGTCGTTTTATCTATCGTTGCAAATATTATCTTTTTTGCTTTATTCAGCCAGCTTACATTAGAACAGATTTTGTTAAATGGGGGTATGTTAACGGCAACAGTTGCTGTGTTTACCATTATATTGATTCAGACCAGGTATTCGCTCACAATTAAAGAAATTATGGCCAGGATGGCCTTGGCGCAAACAAATACACAATTGCTGGAGCAAAAAGATATAATTGAGCATAAGAATAAGAGCATTACGCAGAGTATTAATTATGCTAAACGAATACAGCTAGCTATTTTGCCATCAAAGGACCTGATCCGGCAGCATTTACCGGATAGTTTTATATTCTACCTTCCTAAAGATATTGTAAGCGGTGATTTTTACTGGTTTTCTCACAAAAATGGCAAATCTGTTATTGCTGCTGCTGATTGTACTGGTCATGGGGTGCCAGGTGCATTTATGAGCATGATCGCCAGTTCCCTGCTCAGCGAAACGGTAAATGAAAAAGGGATCACTCAGCCTGGAGCGATACTGGATACTTTAAGAAAAGGTGTAATTAAGGCATTAGCACAAAGCGGAAATCCGGAAGAGGCCAAAGAAGGACTGGATATTGCCTTATGCAGCTATGATCAGGAAAGACAGACATTGGAATATGCCGGAGCTTTTAATCCTATGTATTTCATCCGGCAGGGACAAGTCACGGAGATAAAGGCTGACAAACAACCCATTGGAGTGTATCCTGGCAAGCAAACAACTCCCTTTACCAATCATTCATTCGAAATATTGCCTGGCGATGCTGTCTATATATTTACTGACGGTTTTGCCGACCAGTTTGGCGGTCCAGAAGGTAAGAAATTCCGCTATAAACCTTTTCAGGAACTACTCTTATCCATCCAATCTGAAAGAATAGCTACACAGCAAGAACAGCTTCAACAGGCTTTTAATAGCTGGCGCGGAGAAACCAAACAGATTGATGACGTGCTAGTAATTGGCATGCGGTTTTAGTAAAAAGCATGAATGTAAGCTGGATTACTTTCCCATGATATTTTAATAAACCAGAAAAGACTTGCTGTTGCCAGGCCTTTATTAGTAAGCCATTTTATGACACCCCTACTTTCTAGAAGACATATAGTTAAATTCTACTTTATAATTATTTTCTCCTGCCTTTTCTTTTTTGTCATTGGCACAACACTGTTGCTGTTTTTATTTGTGGAGAATAAAGAAAATGGTTTCAGTCTAAAATTATATTTCGTGCCCATTTTTAGTATAGGATTTTATTATTTGTCCTATTATAGTGTTTACTTACATTATAAGAATGCCCCTATCATACAGGTTGATTCAAGTAGTATTTCATTTAATAAAGAGATTTTTTTGTCGGCCGATTTGAAACATATTGAATTTACAGGCAAAAGAAGTTTTTCAGTTTTCTTTAGTTATGATATGGAGTCTGCCAAGTTGCAATTTGGTAACGGGCAAACCAGGTACATATATGACAGTATGTATCAGAATGCATGGGAAATAAAAACGTTTTTAAAAACGATTGTAATTGATAATAAAAGTTATTCCAGGAAAAAAATACTACAGATTCACACATCCGAATTCAGCCAGGAATGGTTCGATACCTTCAAAGGAAATCAGTTCCTTTCATTAAAGAGAATAAGCCTTTGGCTAATATTTGGTACGATTGTCTATACGTTTATTATAACTGATCATTTAAAGACAGACTGGGGAGGGTTATTTTTAGTGTTAGTTGCTTTATATTGGTTCTTTTTCCTTTCCTGGCAAATGCATTATTATAAAGTATCACAGACTTATTTTGTGGTAAATAATCATAACCTGATCTGGATAAACAAAGCATACAGACTGGCAGATATACATGAAATTGTATTTGAAACACGTGGGAATTTACCTAATTGTTTGCGGATGATTACCAAAGATTTCAGAACGGCACTCTATCCGGCTGGAACTTTAAGAGATAAAACTTGGCTTGCACTCAAAGCAAAACTGGAGACCCATAATATTCCTGTACGGAATGAGTGTATTTAATCAAACGGGCTAAATTTATTTCTGTTAATTTTTAGTCATTACCTTGCATCTAATTCGTAATGTCTGCCTAACAACCAATAACAACCAACTAACAACAATCGAAATATTAATAACTCCATTCCCGTTTCCAGGTATCAATAATATCGAAGGAGATTTTGTAGCCTGTTTCCGGAGCCCTGTGATTGGTTTGTGAAATTACACCATATACGCCTAGCCGCAGCCTTCGCCTGGCACCGAGTTTAAATATCCGCTCAATACCTCCAAATACTTCTTCATATCTATAATTACTTTGCTGAATCCACATCGCACCGGCACCAGCGACCGTACGGATCTTGGTTTTTTTGATCAATGGCAGGTTATTGATCATGGCTCCGTTGAAATGATGAATATAATGGCCTTCCAGAAAAAGCCCGGTGGCTGAAAGGGAAGTGTCCAATAGTTGGAAGGAATGGAGCGGATCGGAATACAAATATGGGTCTGACTGGCGGAAGCGCTTCAGGTCTACATAGGGCAGGTTTTTCGTATTTACAAACTTTCCGGCCATCAGCGCATATCTGGAATTGCCCAATGTACCCAGCAGCAGGTTTTGTTCAATGCCTAGTTCTATATAATCAAAATTTACGTCGCTCGTCAATAAGCCGTTCCAGCCTCTCCGGTGGCTGATGCTGAAAGTAGGAAACTTGCTGCCTAATACTACTTTCTGGTTAGGTTCGCTCATAAACCGCTGCTTAGGCGTATACGCCAGGCGTACAGTACTGATCAGAGCCTGGTAATTTTCAAAAACTAGGGGATCATCTTCATCAATCACCCGGTTGATGATAGATGTGCGGTCATAATCTTCTACCGAATGCCGGTTATGAAAACCTAGTTCTGTACCTAAATACAGGCCGTTTACCAGTTCAATCCGGTGAAACAGATCTACATGCTCATGCAAAATATAATTGGAAATACGGAGCTGGTTGAGGTAGGCATCAAAGCTGTTAATGGAATGAAACGACCGTCCGGCACGTACCGATACATCGCCCAGGCGGTAGGGTTGATATCTGGTCCAGAAGCCAATACTGCCTTGCCAGTCGGTGTTTTTCAGGCCGATGGAAAAAGAGGCAGAGGTATACAAGCGCCTGCCATTTTCAAATCTGCGGAAATACGAAACATACGGACCCAGCCGGAAACCGCCAATCACTTCAAAATTGATCAGACTCAACAGGGGAGAGATGTAAATATTGCGCTTAGTGGCCTCTTTCCGGAAACCTACGCCATGGTACAATACTTCTCCGACCGTAATTTTATTGAATCTGGTTTCCACCGAATCCAGATATGCTTTCGTTTTATGGGCGGCTTCCACACTATCCCGGTAAGCAATCACTTTTTGCTGGTCTATTGTGAGTGGTTCTGCCCTGGCACTTTTCCAGTAAGAAGAATCTCTTTCATATGCTTCTTTGGTGGTAATGGATACTTCATTGCCGAAGAACTTAGGAGGAAATACATAATCTTTCTGAAAATCGGTAAACACCCAAACGGTATTTCCCTGAAATGATTTGGCACCGGCTTTTGTCTGGTATATAAATTCCTGCCTGGATGGAATCCATACTTCTTCACCCATATTCTGATACGTTTGCTTAATGGTAAAGGCATCGTAGAATTTCAAGCCACCTTTTTCAAGCGTGAGTTCCAGCCGGTTAATGTTCCAGGTGCTATCATTGATATACAAAATCCCTTTGCAAGTGGCATCTCCGGTTTTCCGGGGTGTTACCCTGATTTTATATACGACTTGCGTATTTTCTACCAATACCTCTTCCAGCTTATACTTATACGACAATACAGCCAGTTTACTTACCGGTGAAATAACAGGCACTTCAGAAATGCCTTTCAGATATACCAGGTTCTGGTAAAAGTTAAAATCTGATTCATTAAAAACCGGAATAAATAACCCTTCTTTGCTGCCATAGGCTTTAAAGCCTGTCCGTTCTTCTTTATATTGATCAGGATATTGAAAATTCAGCGTGAGTTGCATTTCCACCATATTGATGCGTTGCAAGCGTTCTTCTTCCTTTTTCTTTTCTGCGGCAAACTGGTCAAGGGGAGGGCCTTCTTTGGAGGATTCTTCCGCTTCTTCTTTATCTGCCTGAGCTTTCTTTTTCTTTACATCAATCACTTCTGTAGCTCTCAAATATACCTGGGTTCTGGCCGTTTTTACCTGCGTGAGGAACTTTTCTTTGTTGTCAATCACATGTTGAATAATTTCATAAGCCGGATCTTTGCGGCTGGCTTTTACAACTACTTCATTTAACTGGGCATTGGAAGCAGGCAATATCATATCCTGTTTGAGCGGCTTATCTGAAATAATGACCTGAATCGTTTTAGGCTGGTAGCCAATAGAGGAATATACCAGGTTGTATACTCCAGGATCTATGGAAAGAAAATAATACCCCTTCGCATCTGTGGCTGTACCAGTATTAAGTTCCCGGACAAATACGTTGGCAAAAGCCACTGGATTATTATTTTCATCTTTTATAAATCCGCTGATGTTTTGGGAAAAGGCAGGAAAAAATAGCAAGGTTAAACACATTCCAATGAAAATAAACCTAATGGCCGGTTTCAAAACGCAGGGTTGGAGCATAGCTGGTATGGATCTCAATAAACGTATAAGGAAATTTTGTACAGGCGTACTTTACCTAAAGTCTAAGTAATGACCCGCGAATGATCGGAAAGGTGTTTACACAAATGATAAATAAATTGTAAGGATGATCATTAATAAAATACCTGTACATAGCAAAATCTACAATGATTGAGTATAGGGGAATTACTTTTCATACGAACGCAACTAATCTGATATTCCGTTTTTTTGTAATTACAAATGAATGCCTGCAACAAAACCCGGCCACATTTCCAGATGTGAACGGCCGTTGTTTGTATGATATATTCTTAAAGATTCGGGTGAAATGGGGTTCCTGTCATGATCAGCGATGAATGTATTGAACGTGATTCCACCAAACAGATGAAAAACTACCTTTCTCAAACTGATTTTATACCCAGCAGTAGCTCTTGCCCTTGTAAGCAGGCTGAGTTGTTTCGTCAGTTTTCCTTGCTGATTTACATGGGCTATTCCTGCATCATAACTATAAAAGAAATCTTTTCCTGGCCTTTTTATCTGCCCGATACTGTAACCGACACTCCATTTTGGCTTGTAGAAATCATTTCCTGGCAGCAGATTGTACCCAATACTTACCATATTCTGTATCCTCAGGGAACCAGTTGAAATCTCCAGGTTACTGGCAAAAAGTTCGCTGGTATACAGCCGGACAAATTCATTTCTGGTATTGAGGTTAAATAATCCGATCGGCATTCCTTTTCCATGTTTACCGGAATTAAGATTGATAAGTCCAATCTGTGTACCTGCCATCTCACCGCCGATATTGACAACACCTACCTGAAAGCCATTCATGCGTCTGGCTGTATTTATCAGGCCAAGTTGTAAGCCGGTATGATTCACCGAAATCAGGGAACGTTTGCTTTCAATTTCCCCGGCCTGGTTGAAAGCGCTCAACTGAATGCCATGCAATTCGCCATCTGTATAATTATACAAGCCAGCTATCTGTAGCCCATCTACCGATTCCATAGAAGCGTTTGAAATACCAGCCAGCTGTATGCCGAAAGTATAGGTTTTTACCAGATTGGAAATTCCGGCAAATTGTACGCCCTGTAAAGATTTCTGAACTATATTAATGCCTCCGGTGGTTTGCCAGCCAAATGCATTTCCGGCAATAATATTGGTAAGCCCGGCGATCTGTAAGCCCTGCAGATTCGATTCTGTATTTTCCTTTTTTAGCTTCTGTTTTTCCTGCGCTGTAAGTCCCACAAATTTATTCCCGCCCACCACATTTGCTAAACCTCCAATTTGCACGCCATACACATGATCCTGATTGAAGTTAGACAATCCACCAATTTCCACAAATTTGTTTCCGGCAGAATATCCGGCCAGTAGATTAATAGAAACAGCATTGGTGTATTCGCCTGGATGAATACCATGTGTGCTGACTCCGGGAACGAGCGCCAGTTGCAGGGTGCTATGCCTGAATTCAGGTTTTGTAGCCGGAATCGCAGGGAAATTGCCAGCCGAAATGACCTTTAAATTACTGATATCAGGCTGACTAGCTGGCATATAAAAAGCTTGGTCCAGATGAGTTATATGCGCAAAGCGGCTATTGTCAGGCAATGTTTGAGCATCTGAAGTTGCAAAATTAGACCGGAGGAATTGCGGCTCATCATTTTCTTTCTGAGCAATATTATTTCTGAAACTTATTTTGTTTGAAAGATAAGCCTCTTTGGAAGTATGGCGGATAGTTGAAAAATCGCTATTATCAGCCAAAAAGATATATGAGTTTGGTTGAATGGATGGCTTTTTGGAAATAGGAATGAGGTGTTTTTTAGGCTGTGAGCCAGTTATATTAGCAGGTTTCTTCAAAGGCGTTTCTATCATTTCTTTCAATACAATCTGTCCGCCGATGGCCTGATACTGAATGCCAGCTTGTAAACTTATCTGGTCAAGGAGTTTATCCAAGGGCTCATTTTGCAGGCGGAGGTTTATCTTCTTTTGTAGGGGAAGCTGGTTTTTGAAATAGGAAAAAGGAATCTGATAATTGATTTTGATTTCATCCAGAACATCTGCAAGTGTTTTATTTGTAATGTGTACCGTAACTTTGGTGTCAAGCAGGGAGGATTGAGCATAAGCAGGTTCAACCATCAGGCAACTAAAGGCCAGTATAATGCTGGGTAGCCACTTTTTGAGGTTTATTTCTATAGCTGTTCTCATGTGGTTATTGACAGCCTTTGCCTGATAAAATATACTGATTTCCCTGTTTCTGATAGGAGATGTCAGAGCCAAACGCAAAAACCTGTAATACATCTTCCAGGGGAGCCTGGGTAAACGAACCGGTAAAACGGCAATTCAATAGCAGCGAATCCGTAACTGTAAAATCAATTTGATAATACGTTTCCAGGGTCTGCAATGCATCTCTGAGGGCTATATCCTGAAATACTAGTTTTCCGGTTTTCCAGGCCAGGAAGTTCTCATTTTCATTACCACTAACCGTAATTTTTTGTCTGGCTTTATTTAAAACCCCTTTTTGCCCAGGTTTTAGCGTTACTTTATGGTCTGGCTGAGTGTTCTCAAGGCTGAATGCAACTTTTCCGCTGAGTAAATTCACTTCCACCGTAGGTTCCGCTTCGTAACTGCGAACAGTGAATGTTGTGCCGAGTACTTGCGTTACACTGCTTTGTGAATGAATGATAAAGGGTTTCTCAGCATTTTCAGCTACTTCAAAATAAGCTTCGCCTTCCAGAAATACTTCCCTGATATTCGTATCGAATTGTTCCGGATAACGTAGCTTGCTTTGCGAATTCAGCCATATTTTAGTTCCGTCTGCCAGTACAATCATCTGGCTGGTTTCCTGGAGGCTAGCTTTCTCTATCCACTCTACGCTACTTGAATTGATTTGCCATATTCCCCAGCCAAGCGCTGCACTAATGAGTAATACCGCAGCAATATTCCGGACCCAGCTAAACAATTTTCGATGATTTCTTTCAGGAGATGGCTTGATAGTTGCAAAACTGGTAACTGGAATTTCTCCCGGAGATACTTTCTTCCAGGCTTTGACTGCATCAGGTGTAAACTTATCTAAAGTTTGTTGGGAAGCCTGCCATAAGCGCTGCCACCGCTGGAAATCCTGTTCATTCTTTGGATTTACCTGCCGCCAGTTTTCGATTTCCTGCTTTTCCTGCAAACTGCATTCACCTGCCAGATAAGCCGCAATGGTTTCAAAATTCATATCGCTGCCTGTTTAGAACTAAGACAATTTTGCCAGGCAAGAGGCCTAAGAGGAAGTTGAAAAAAATTAGAAAATATTTACCAGCACCACCAGCATTTTATCCCAGTGCTGGTCCATGTACAAGCGGAGTTTATGTAGTGCGATTCCCATTTGGGCTTTTACCGTTTTTTTGGAAATGCCTAATTCTGCTGCAATTTCTTCATAACTCAACCCGGCGTTCCGGCTCAGCGAAAAAATAATCCGGCACCTTTCCGGCAATGCCTGAATACCATGTTGGAGAATGGTTTGCAATTCCTGATAGGAGAGTTCATCATCCGGAGAAAGCGCTTGTAGATGCTGATTTTCTAAGTTTTCAGACTGAAAAGGAAATCTCGCATACTGGCTTTTTAGATAATTGAAAGAAGCATGTTTAACAGAAGTAAACAAATAAGACCGTACAGCAGAAGTAATATGCAATTCATTCCGTTTTTGCCAGATCTGAGCAAACAAGCCGGAAACAATTTCTTCGGCTACTTCTTGATGTTTTACAAATTTGTAGGCATACTGGCACAGCGTTGAATAATACCGGTGAAATAAGGTTTCAAACGCCTTTACATTTCCAGCGGCCATATGGCTGAGTAAATCTAAATCGGAAAGAGGCGGCATATTATTCATCAGGTAAATAACGAGCGAATTAGTAGAATGCGTAAGAATCAGTAAATTAAGTTTTTGGATGGGAATCTGGCAATACTAAGTATATATTTACACAAATAAACAAGGCTAGTTTTATGCCTGTCTTCGTTCCTCCACCTTAGCTAAATTGTTTTTCTATGAAAAAAATAAATGTACTATGCTATTATCTGTTTGCTTCAATAGGTGTGGCCTTTTTAAGCAGCCCGGCCACTGCGCAGAGTGTTAAAAAATATACCCAGAATGTAGAACCACAAGGCGCAACATCTGTGCAGATGCAGTTTACACAATCGGCTGGTACGCTTAAAATGAGTGGTGGCGCCACCACTCATTTAATGGAAGGTGTGTTTACGATGACTAATCAGGCATGGAAACCTGAAATATCGTTTACTAACCAGAATAATAAAGGAACTCTGATTGTAAAGCAACCTGGCGGCAAAAATGTAAACATGGACGATGGTGATAGCAATGACTGGCAGGTTCGTTTGAATAACTCGATTCCTATGGATATGGAGCTAACCGTAGGTGCCGGACAAAGTACCGTTGATCTGCGCAATACAAAGCTGAGTAAACTCCATTTGAAAGCAGGTGCCGGCGATTTTACAGTCAATCTGGCTAATACCTCAGTGCCAACATTAGATATCGATGCTGGCGTAGGGGAGATGAAGCTTGACCTGAGTGGTAAATGGTCCAATAACCTGGAGGCAGAAATTAATGGGGGTATCGGAGAAATCACTTTAAAGCTTCCCCGGAAAACCGGCGTACGGGTAAAGGTAAATGGATTAGGCAGTATTGGACATGAAGGGTTTAAAAAAGAAGAAGGGTATTATGTAAATGAATCATATAAAAAAACATCATCCACCTTACAAATTGAAATAAATTGTGGACTAGGCAGTGTAAACCTAGAACTGGAAAAGTAGCAGATTCTAAGAATTTCTGTATCTGTATTCCCATTCCCACACTTGTCCGTCTTGTTCATCCCATGAAGTGCCGAATAATTCGAACCCGTTTTTCCGGAGAATTCTGGTAGAATAATTTTTTTCAGGCGACGTTCTGGCTCTTATTTTCAGAGTTGGATCTGCCTCTAAGGCAAGCCTGACAAGTTCTTTGCAAATAAGTGTACCTAATCCTTGATGCTGGTATTGCGGAAACGTACCATAAACAATCTCAACTGCACCTTTCTGAGGTACTCCTTTGAAGGAAGCACTGCCAATCAAAGTATCTTCATTCTGTGCGAAATAGCCGATCCAGGGAGGAAAATAACCTGTCTTCTCATAAAAAGCTACAGACTGTTTCAGGCTTTCCACACAATCCGGATGATTAATAAAATCTTGATTATCTGGTAATAATTCTTGTATAGGCAGTAGTTTCATTAGTATAACAGATAATCAATAGATGAATAGGAAAAAAGTAATAGTCATATAATCAGTTATACGAAAAACACGGTTGCTTTGATGAATATTTTAATAGTTTATCAAAAAAAGTGTTTTAAACTATATAATTGGTTCTTGATTAATTAAATTTTATAAAGTAACCCGATTCATCTATAGAAAATTATGGCTTAATCACAATCCGCTGGCTTACAATAAAATCAGTGAGCTTGCTGAGGAAATAGTAAGGAAACACTTCCGGGGAAAGGATATAGAGCTCATCTTTCTGCTGGATATTGCCTCCGTCATCAAAAGTAAATTCCATATTTTCTATAAATCTGGCATTGTCATCCGGGATATCCATATAAGTCCGGAGGCTACCAATAGCATTGCCGATCTTGCTGGAATTGATTTCTACCTGGATATAAAATATGAGGTCGAAAAAACGTACCGACAGCTTTTTGTCGGAAGCCTCCAGCAACTGGATTACTTCCGGACGGGCATTGATGAGTTCTTTTAGTTCATGAATCATTTCTGCCCCGTTCTTTTTCACATCTTCGTATTTTTTTACAAGGGCCTTAATGTCTTCCAGGCTGAAGCGTATTTTGTCCATAGCGATAAAGGTTAGTTTCTAATAGAATACAAATATTAGAACTAATCTCTGGATTTCCATATAAAAATCAGCTAACTCCTTACTTCTTCTCAGGAGTGACCGGCGCTGCATTGGATTGCCCGGATCTGGAATTCTGCAAGGCATCTGTCAGGTCTTTAGCCGGATCTTCCGGGGTTTCAGCTTGTTTTTTCTTAAGCATGAACAATTCTTTCAGGGTATTAAAACTTTGCACATGCAGCAAACTAAAACCGGCTACGGTATTATTATTGTTAACATTCGGATTTAATACATTAAAGGTGTTTTTGTTATACATTTTCACCCTGAATTTTCCATCTTTACTCAGCATATATTCCACGGTCCAGTCGCCAATTACACTCATGGTATTAGATTGATTCTGGGCATTGGTAAAACTTCCGTCTCTGGTTACTCTCAACCTGCCATCAAACAAAGAGTACGACAACCTAAGCTGGAAGGCATTAAAAGCATCTTCATCCAGGCCATTCAGATCCAGGTCAATTTCCAGGTTCTCGTCTACCTGCGAAGCCCAGTAACTGAGCTGGTTTGACAATAATTCACTTACGCTATTTCCCACAGAACCTTGTACCCCACTGAAAGCCCCTTCCGGAGATAATTTCCGGAGTACCATCAGGCTGAATACCTGGCGGTTTAATTCCTGCTCATCCGTATGCAAACGGGCCTCATAGGCCGGAATGGCGGTACGGAACAAAGGAACATTTTGCGGATAATCATTGAACTTAATCCCCAGGTCGATATCGGGCGACAACAGATCGCCGGTAAGATTTAAAAGCACCGTTACCGGGTAGCGCCGGTTGTATTCAGGTCCTTCCAGGGTAGGGTCGTTCAGAATAGGAAGCAGGGAAGCAGTTTGATCATAGCTGGCTTTGATATTTAACATACCTCCATACGGATCTCCAGACCAGCTGACAGAGCTACCAGGATTTACCTTAAATTCTTTGTTAATGGCATTCAGCAGGGTAAAATTATAGAAGCCTTTTGTAATGACGTAGTCGCCAAACATGGTAAAATCACCTTTGGTATCGATCTGCATCTTGATTTTGCCATTGCCATTTCCCCTAATAATATCACCGGCTTTCAGATCGAAAATGATCTCGCAATAAGCATCCGGGGTGATATCGAAATTAAAATCCAGTTTTAGACCGCTCAGGTTGATCTGTTGCCCGGCGATTTGCTCGGTAGTATCAGTGGCAAGCTTGGATTTACTTACAAACTTAATGTATTCCTGCTGTTCAACGCCTTTGGAGGAGCCGCTGATAGGGATATATATCTTGGTACCTTTGTTACTGAGGGCATTGGCTGAAATATTCAGGTTACTCACCGCACCCAGGATTTCAGCAGTACCGGTAGTAATAGCGGTACCATAAAACAAATCATTGTCCTTGGCACTGGTGTTCAATACTTTAAAGTTCCTCATCCGGAAACGGAGGTCAAGCACAAAATCCCGGAATCCATCATGAAACACCCCACCGCTTACAAAAGCCACATTGTTGGCATCATCCAGCAACTGGAGTTGTTTTACCCCAATTTCATTTTCACTGAAATACACTTTGTCATCGAAATGATACGTAGTATTCAGGTAATTATACTTAAACTGGCCATTGTTCACCAAAACCGTTCCTTTCAACAGAGGACCGGAAAGCATGCCGGTGATTTTAAGTGTACCACTGGCATTGCCTCCTAAATTGGATACCTGGCTTTTGAAGAAGGGTTCAAGTATTTCCAGGTCTGTCTTATTTAAAGTCGCCAGCATATTAAGTGCATTTTCTTCGGCCTGCGGATCATAATTTCCGGTAAGACTGAGAATCTGGGTGCCCATCCGGAAAATATGGTATTTTACCCCGATCAGCTTATTCGTTTTATCCCAGGTTGTTTGCCCGTCTATATCACCGATTAGAAAATTATCCAGTACAAATTCTTCTACCTGCAATTCACTTTGCAGGTTCAAGTCATGGTAAATATCCCGGATTGTAACTGCACCATTGGCTGTTCCCAGTAAATCACGTCCAAGGATCGGATTTAACGTTTGCAGGTTGAAGTCTTTTACGGTAAGTTCTACTGCTTCAGAAGCTGAATCTGAAACTACACCATTTACAGAGATCATCTGGTAGCGGTTCGATACAGTCAGGTCTTTAAACTGAATTTCTTTTCCGTGAATAGTGACCAGGTTATTGTTGGTAATGTGCCATTCATTATCCAGAATCTGGAAATGGGAAGGGCTGAATTGTAATTGCTGATAATTGTGAAAAAAGCGTAAAGCACCCTTCAAATTGGCATAATTGGTACTAGCTGTCTGGCGGATACGGGTATCAAAATCGATCTGTTTGTTTCCCCAGATGGCTTCTACCGTTAAATCTTCAGTAGCCGGAACATTTCCCAGTTGCTGCCGGTCGGAGTGGATATAAGCTTGTGCCAATACAGTGGCGCTATCGGCAAGCTTGGAAGAGGTAATGTCTATTTCTGAGTTGTAAAACTTGTAATTTTTGAAGGCAACCGAATCAATCCGGGTATTAAAGGAAACGATGGCAGCCCGTCCGCTGACAAAGGAACCTTCTATTTGCGTTTTTTTGGATATATACAGAGGAGGGTAGAACAAAGCCAGCAGCGGATTAATATCTTTCAGATCTGCCTGAATGTTCATCCGGTAATTTTGTTGATTGATTTTATTTTTGCGCTGGTAATAGCTTTCGGCAGCAGCCGCATCATCAAAATTCAACTGGTATTCTTGTAATAACTTTTTCCCATCTTCATAAGCCTGGCTGTATTCAAAATTGCCATGCAGGTAGGTTGAAAAGAAATCAGAATCTATATTTAGAATGCGTCCTATGCTGTCTCTGGAGGAAAATACATAGACAGAATCTACGATCAGATCCCGGTTTTGATGCAGAATATAGGCATCAGTAAAATAGGCTTCTCCTACGATTTTATCAATGGCCAAGCCCTGGAAATTTACATTCAGTCTGGTACTTATACTTGTTTCTGTATTTGTAAAATGCAAAGGTTGTAAATTGGCTTTTTGCAGATCAGCATCAATATCAAACAAGTTTTTGTTATTCCGTAGATCTACCTCTCCATTCGCCGTAAATACCAGGTTACTGTCTTTTACGGCTACATCTCCTTTAAAACGCTGTCTGCTTAAACTGCCATTTACAACAATATTCCGGTAATTGTACTGGTTCACACCCAGCCGTTTTACATTTGCTTTTAAATCGAGAGAAGCTTCCTGCACAGTAAATCCTTTCCCTTTTATAGTGCCGCTCATGTCCAGCAACTGTAATACTTCTGGCTGATTTAAAAATTTTCCGATGTGAAAACCATAAGTAGTTAATCGTCCGGAATAGGTGGAACTGGCGCTTTCCTTTTTTAACTTCAGGTTGATATCAGATACGATCTTTCCCAGATCAGTTTCAAAAGCGCCATTAGCTACAAAGTCATTGGGAAAGCCCAGAAATTTGCCTTTCAGGGAAACCCGGCCGAATTTACGGGTGCGCAGGTATGCATTTACATCCGGAATGTATTGCTTCAGATCAGAAGTTTCGATTACTGAAGGGAGTAAGTCCAGGTCAATAAAAGTTTCATTAAAATTAGGCAAACCGGTAAAACTGATATTTCCCTCAATAATACTTTGTTTGCCAAAACGCAGGTCAGCATCTTTGAGACGGAAACGGGTTACTTTGCCATTAAAATCGCCGCTTACCATCCATCTTTCATCATAGCGTTTGAGGTACGGAGCAAACAGCGCCAGATCTTTCGAATACACATAGCTTTGTGCCAGATGAGCATTGATGGTGATCTTGTTATTAAAATCACTCAGATCTGATGGCTTAGCATACTTAAAGGCTACAAAATTCCGGATAACACTGTTACCAATTTTGGCATACAGGTCTGATGCTTGCATGGATGTTTTGGTATACCGGAAGGCTGTAGTCAGTTGTTTTATATCTAAATGTGTATGGACATCAACCCCGGTAAGATCATCTACATCAATTTCAATCGTATCGGCTGCGAGCCGGAAGTTATAAGCCGTGGCCTTGATACTATCTATAGCAATATGGTGGTAATCAAACCCATCACGAATGCTATCCTTTCGGAGGTCGGCATAAGAGAAAAATACATTTTCCAGGTTTACCCGGTCTATGGAAAATACAGGAGATCTGCCTGTACGGGTAGTATCTTTGGGACGCGTCAGGTCATTAATGGCCAGGATAAATTCATCCATATTCAGCGTGCCATCCTGTTTATTTTTAATCAACCGGACCTTTGCCTGATTGAGAATAACCTCGTCAATGTTAATATTTCCTTTGGCCAGCAGTGAAGCAATTTCGAAATCGACCGATAGTTCGGGTACTTCAATCATGCGCTGATTGGCCCGGTCAATAATTAATACATTCTCAAACAAGGCACGGTCGAGCCATTCAATACGCACATACTCTATGCTTACCGGGAAATGCAATGCAGCAGAAACTTCTTTTGCTGCCCGTTGTGCCAGCAGGGTTTGAATGGCAGGAATTTGTAGCGCAGCCGCCAGGCCCAGTAACAGCACCAGCACAAATGCCAGCGTGAAAAGGAGGGTCCTGATGATTACTTTTTTAATAACTTGCGCCATGATTTAGATTACCGTTCCACCCACATGCTGGAACCCCATATATAAAACTTGTGTTAATTATAATTATTTTGTGAGGTAACCTGAATATTTTCCTCATCTTTAACACAGATTGCAAAGTAATGATTCGGCTTTCAGGTGCTAATTCTTAGACATTTCTGATGTATTTTAGTTTAATCAGTTATTTCTAAAAATATTTCATTACCGGGCAGTCTATTTAAAATTAAGCCTTTAAAATGGATTTATTATAGTCCATCACTATGAGCCGTGTAATAAAGAACTGTCAAATGAAAGTAATCTTTGTTTCTTAAAACTTCTTGTTGATAGTTATTTAAGTCATTAGCATTCAATATCTTTCTTGCACTTGGACCTCTTCTCCCAGACATCTCTTATGAATTATACCCTGTTAGCCATAGAATCTTCCTGCGACGAAACTTCAGCGGCTGTTCTGGCAAATGGCAAAATTCAATCCAATACCATTGCTACGCAAACCGTCCATCACAAATATGGTGGGGTGGTACCAGAACTCGCTTCCAGGGCACACCAACAGCACATCATACCGGTAGTAACACAAGCCCTTGCTGAAGCAAATATAACTAAAAATCAGTTAGATGCAGTGGCTTTTACCAGAGGTCCGGGCTTGTTGGGTGCTTTACTGGTAGGTGCTTCTTTCGCCAAATCACTGGCTTTGGGGCTCAATATTCCCATCATTGCTGTCAACCATATGCAGGCGCATATACTGGCACATTTTATAGATGACCCTAAACCTTCATTCCCTTTCCTATGCCTGACGGTAAGTGGCGGACATACCCAGATTGTACGGGTAGATGATTATCTGAAAATGGAAATTATAGGAGAAACCCAGGATGATGCAGTAGGAGAAGCCTTTGATAAAACAGCCAAATTATTGAACCTTCCTTATCCGGGTGGACCTTTGATTGACAAATATGCACAGGCTGGAAACCCGAAAGCATTTGTGTTTCCGCAGGTAGATATGCCCGGATTAAGTTATTCTTTCAGTGGAATTAAAACCGCTTTTCTCTATTTTTTAAGAGACCAGACGGCAAAAGATGCTGCATTTGTAGATAATAACCTTTCTGATATTTGTGCAAGTATCCAGTACACGCTGGTGAAAATTTTGTTAAAGAAATTAATTAAAGCCGCCAAGGAAACCGGAATCCGCGACATAGCCATTGCCGGAGGAGTTTCAGCTAATTCAGAACTCCGCAAGCAAATCATGCTGGAAGGAGCAGACCGCAACTGGAGAGTGTACATCCCTAAATTTGAATATTGTACGGATAATGCAGCCATGATTGCAATGGCTGCTTATTATAAGGCAATGGCTGGAGAATTTAGTTCGCAGGATATCAGCCCTATGCCCAGGATGGATTTTTAAGTAGGCATAAGTTAACAAACGATAGTTTTGCTATCGGTGCAACCATAATGTAAAAATTGAAATTTGACTCTTCTTTGAACTATTGAAAAAATAAAATCGTGGGTTGATTTGTAATTTTATTTTTTGTCTCTACCTTAGTGTAAAATTTACATTAACCCTTTACCCAATGAATCAAGGCAGACAACTGTACCAGCATTCGCTTACACTCCTCACCGATTTATATCAACTTACCATGGCCTATGGCTACTGGAAATCCGGAATGGCCGATAAAGAAGCCGTTTTTAATATGTTTTTCCGGAGAAATCCATTTCAGGGCGGCTATACCATTGCCTGCGGACTGGCACATGTAGTGGAATTTCTGCAGTATTTTCAGTTTTCGGAAGATGATCTGGCGTATCTCGATACTCTGACCGGAAACGATGATCAACCTTTGTTTGAACCTGATTTTCTGAAATACCTGCGTAACCTGCGGTTCACCTGCGATATAGATGCTATTCCCGAAGGAACGGCCGTTTTTCCACAGGAACCCATGCTGCGCATTAAAGGGCCAATATTACAGTGCCAGTTACTAGAAACGCCTATTCTGAATATCCTCAACTTTCAATCGCTGATCGCCACCAAAGCTGCCCGTATCGTACAGGTAACCAAAGGAGAGCCGATTCTGGAATTTGGCTTACGGCGGGCGCAGGGTATCGATGGGGGGCTAACGGCAAGCCGGGCAGCGTATATCGGCGGTTGTGCGGCAACTTCTAATGTACTGGCCGGTAAATTATTCAACATTCCTGTAAAAGGTACGCATGCCCATAGCTGGATTATGTCATTCGATACAGAGCTGGAGGCGTTTGAGACCTATGCCAAAGTGATGCCGAATAACTGTATTTTCCTGGTAGATACCTATGATAGTATTGAAGGTGTAAAAAAAGCCATTCAGGTGGGAAAGCAACTCAAGGCAAAAGGCTACAAAATGGCTGGTATCCGCCTGGATTCAGGTGACCTGGCTTATTTGAGTATTGAAGCCCGTAAATTACTGGATGAGGCTGGTTTTCAGGAGGCAAGTATTCTGGCTAGCAACGACCTGGACGAAAATATTATCAACAGTTTGAAAAACCAGGGGGCTACTATTAATGTATGGGGAGTGGGTACCAAGCTGGTAACTGCCTACGACCAGCCTGCACTGGGTGGGGTGTATAAACTAGCGGCTATCAGAAATGATCAGGACGAATGGGATTATAAGATCAAGCTATCCGAACAGGTAATAAAAATTTCGACCCCCGGTATTCAGCAGGTTCGCCGGTATCACAATGGAAATGGGTTTATTGCAGATATGATTTATGACACCGAAAGTTTTGTTTCCAACCGCAGTTCAGTCATGATCGACCCAATGGATTATACCAAACGCCGGAAATTGGATAATTCGGCTCCCTATGAAGACCTGCTCGTGCCTGTGTTCCGCGAAGGAAAGTTGATATACGAGCTGCCGCCTATTGAAGCGATAAAGGAAAGAGTTCAAGGGCAACTTAGTATGTTTCATGAAGGGATCAAACGGTTTGCCAATCCACATATTTATCCGGTAGGTCTGGAGAAAAACCTGTATGATTTTAAAACAAACCTGATCCTGAAACTCAGAAACCTGAAAACAGAAGCCGAAGAAGTATAAAAATTACCATTTAATAAGACCATTAACTTGTTTACATGCGCTTTGACAAAAAAATAATATTCAGTACCCAGAAGTATACCTATTTACAAGAAGCCATTCTGAAGGGCGGCGATTATGACAGGGGAGAAGTTGAAGTAAAAGAATTTCCGGACGGGGAACGCTATCAGCGGGTTATTTCAGAAGTGAATGAACGGGACATTGTGCTTGTTGGTGGTACGGTTTCCGATGCTGATACCCTCGAGTTGTTTGACCTGGCATGTACTTTGGTCCACCTGGGGGCACAGTCACTACTGTTAATTATTCCCTATTTTGGCTATTCTACCATGGAACGGGCGGTTCAACGGGGCGAAGTGGTAACGGCAAAAACCAGGGCATTCCTGCTTTCCAGCATTCCGGATACGCATTTTGGCAATACGGTTATCTTGCTCGATTTACATACCGAAGGGCTGCCTTATTATTTTGAAGGGAAAACTAAAGCCATTCACCTCTATGCCAAACCTGTGATTATTGAAGCCTGCCATGAAATTGCAGGAACTGATTTTATACTCGCCTCTACAGATGCTGGCAGGGCAAAATGGGTTGAATCACTTGCTAATGATATGGGTATTCAAGGTGCTTTTGTTTTTAAACGCCGGATAGATGCCGAAAATACCCAGATTGTTTCCATCAGTTGCGATGTAACTGATAAATATGTTATTATTTACGATGATATGATTCGCACGGGCGGTTCGCTGGTGAATGCGGCGAAAGCTTATAAAGAAGCAGGTGCCGCTAAAATTGCAGCCATTACTACACATGGCTTGTTCAGCAAAGGCGGACTGGAAAAGATAAAAGCTAGTGGTTTGTTTGAATGTGTAGTCAGTACCGATAGCCATCCGAATGTATTTCTATATAAAGACAACTTTCTTAAAATTAAAACCATTGCTAGGGTGTTATTGGAAGAGATAGAAAAGCATTGAGTCCAAGTTCCAGCTAATTCAATATTCAACTAATAACGATATTCATGAAACTAATAAAAGTAGCAGCTGGTGTTCTCAACCAGACTCCTTTAGACTGGGAAAGAAACAAACAACATATAATTGATGCCATTGGCGAGGCCAGAAAGCAAAATATCAGCCTGCTCTGTTTGCCCGAACTATGTATCACTGGTTATGGCTGCGAAGATGCTTTTTATTCGCATGGTACCTTCGACATGTCCTTACGGGTATTGCAGGAGGTAGTAAAACATACCGAAAATATCATCGTATCCGTAGGCTTGCCCATCAAATACCTCAACCGCATTTATAATGCCGCCTGCCTGATCGCCAATAAGCAGATTCTTGGGTTTTCGGCCAAGCGTTATTTAGCCGGAGATGGCATTCATTATGAACCCCGCTGGTTCAATCCATGGCCACAAGGTGTACAAGGCGAAATTACGGTGGGAGAAAAAAACTATCCGGTGGGTGATGTATATTATGATTGTGGCGGAATAAAAATAGGCTTTGAAATCTGCGAAGATGCCTGGGTGGCCAGCCGTCCGGGAAGGGATTTATACAGGCATGGGGTGGATATTATTCTCAACCCAAGCGCCAGTCATTTTGCATTTGGAAAGATGGAAATACGCCGCAGGTTTGTGCTGGAAGGTTCCAGGGCATTTGGTGTAGGGTATATTTATGCCAATTTGCTGGGAAATGAAGCTGGAAGAGCTGTTTACGATGGCAGTACGCTCATTGCTTCCGGAGGCAAAATGCTCACGTATGGCAAGCGTTTCTCCTACCGGGATTACGACCTGATTGCGGCTGTGCTTGATGTAGACCTTAACCGGTTAAGTCAGGCCCAGACCAAAGCACAATTTACCTCAGCTACCGGCAGCCAGATTGCTGGTGAAACAGATGGGGTCGTTTACCAGGATTTTAAATTTCCTTTCATCAAGCCAGAACCAGCAACTTTAGCCCAGGAAGCCTGGGAAGTTAGTTCATACCTGAAAGAAGAAGAGTTTGCCCGGGCCGTTTCTCTGGCTTTGTTCGATTACATGCGCAAAAGCCGTTCGAGAGGCTTTGTGATTTCTCTCAGCGGAGGTGCCGATTCTTCCGCTGTTTCTGCTTTGTGTTACCTATCTATTCATTTTGCACTGGAAAGCATTGGCCTGGACGCATTTAAACAGAAGTTGGATTATATACCAGGCATTAAGGACTGCCAGACAATTTCTGACATTGCCGGTAAACTCATTACCTGTATTTACCAGTCTACGGTGAATAGCTCTGATGATACCAGAGATTCAGCAGAAATTTTAGCTAAAGACCTGCATGTAACGTATTTTGAAATCAGCATTGATGCCTTGGTGAAACAATATGTGGGCTTGATAGAAAATGGCATTGGCCGGAACCTGAGCTGGCAAACGGATGATATAGCCCTACAAAATATTCAGGCCAGGGTGCGTTCTCCCAGTGTGTGGATGCTGGCCAACCTGAATAATGCCTTGTTATTATCTACTAGTAACCGTTCGGAAGCGGCAGTAGGCTATGCTACGATGGATGGAGACACTTCCGGAAGTATCAGTCCGATTGCCGGTATTGATAAAGCTTTTCTGCGCAAATGGCTGGTCTGGCTGGAAAAAGAAGGGCTAGCCGGTACATTAAAAATAAAAGGCTTGCAAAAAGTAAATTCCCTGCAACCCAGTGCCGAACTCCGTCCGTTGGAAATGACCCAGACCGATGAAGCCGACCTTATGCCCTATGAAGTGCTGGATGCCATAGAAAAGTGTGCCATTCGGGATAAACAAACGCCTAAGGAAGTTTTATTAATCATGCAGGCCAGGTTCGGACAAATTTACACCAACGACCAGTTGCATTTGTATGTAGAACGCTTCTTCCGGTTATGGTGCCGCAACCAGTGGAAACGGGAACGCTATGCGCCTTCCTTTCACCTCGACGACGAGAACCTGGACCCTAAAACCTGGTGCCGCTTCCCTATTTTGTCCGGTGGCTTCGAACAAGAGTTACAGGAAATGAGGCAACTGAAGTAGGAAAAGTTATTTGGGAAGTTGACTATAGTAAGCTATTATGGTGCTTCTTTGACCAACTTGATTATAAACAAAAGCGATGGAGTTGAAACTATCGCTTTGTTTTATCTGACCTCTGTATTTTGATTCCGGAACAATCTGGCATCAGCCCAGAAAGTCCCAAAGGGAACGATGGAAGCCAGCAGCGCTAAACCCATTTTTTTAAATGACCAGTCCTGCTCAATTTTTATTTGAACTACCCAGAAAACATAAAGCACAAACAATAGTCCGTGAACCAGGCCAAATATTTTGTTGGGCTGTGGGGTATCGAAATAATATTTTAAGGGCATCGTAATAAAAAGTATGACCAGAAACGAAACCCCTTCTGCAAAAGCGAGCAGCCGTAAGCGTCCTATTTGTGTTTTTAATAAATCGAACATAGATATTTAGTAATGAATTTGGAGTGATTAGGTGTTGATGGCCTATGCTATTAAAAATTTAACCATCCGGCAAATCCAGGTTCCAGACAATAACGATTTACGTGCCTCTGAAAAATGGCCTGAACCAGGGAATAGCCAGTAAGATCAATAACAGCGAAATTCCAAAAGAAATAGCTGTAAACCTGAACTTATCCCTATCTGTGGTTGCCCGTTTAGCTTTAGAACCTCCGGTAGTCATTACGCCAACGGCTATAAACATCAATGCGATGTGATAAGCACCAAAAAACCACATCTGTTCATTGCCATTGGCATTTCCCTTCATAAACTGCCCGGTAATGGGGCTCAGAATAAAATACAATACAAATCCAAGCAATAATTGCGTATGAGTAAGTGTAGTGGCCAGCGAACGTATTATCGAATCTGATTTGGAATACATCCGCTTGGAAACTAAACCCTGTAAAGCCGAAATGGTAGCATATACAATACTTGACAGGACTAGCCAGCGAAGGATGGAATGAATGGTGAGAAAAAGAGTATAATACATAAGAATTTCATTTCATTGTAAAAATTACTACTTCAGAATCAAAAAAAGATGCTATTCGATTTTTACAACCAGTTCATCAGTTTCTTCTCCATTAATAGTATTTTTCCAGTGCTCATCATAAATAGAGCGGTAATAAATAACCATTTTGATGTTGGGCAATTCCTTGGCGAAAATAGCATTATCCTCCGGTGTATTTAATTTAATCCACTCCAGGGTATGCCCTTGCGGAATGGCATACCCTTTGCGTATCTGGGTATAACTCCATGGCATGGCATACTCATTTTTTTTAAATTCTTTGGAAATAACGCGAACGACATCTGTGGGAGAACCATAAATGTTGCCCCGGTAGCTTATTTCTACACTATCGATAATGGCCGGACCAATACCATAATTAGCGACTACTATACTGGATATGCCGGCTTCATCCATACTTTCGAAAGTAAGTAAATAAGGCCACACGGAATTTAACTGTTGCTGTCGGCTCATATAAGTCTGGTAAACGGCAATAAATACCGCACAAATACTGGCAAGTGAAGCAGCAAGGGCAATAAGTGTATTGGTATTGATGGGCCTTTTAAGAAATATTTTGGGCATTCGTAATACAATTGCAGGTGGAGTGGAGGCAAATATACAAGCCTGTTTGAATTTTGTTTATCCTATCCCAGATAAATAGCTTCGGAAATCGAAATCATACGGTTTTACTTGTCAATATATTGTACTCCGTCGGTCTACTGAATTATATTTGGGAGTGCTGTAAGAAAATGCATCAAGTTACCTTAGGTTACTGTAATAAAAATCCTAATTTTCTACGTTACCAGTATACCAGCATTTATTGCTGTCAGATTGAAGTTATAGCCATGTATAAATATCTGTTTCTCTTATTATTTACTTTCTGCAGCCTGCACCTTTTAGCACAGAAGCCTGAAGAAAAGGCTTATCAGAAAGCGGTTGGTTATTTTAACAAAGGAAAAGTAGAAAAAGGCTTTAAATACCTGGAAAAAGCCCTTGCTATCAATCCGGCGTATTATGATGCCTTGTATGCCCGGAGTTATTATAATTTCGGAAGGGGAAATTACCAGCAAGCTCTTCCTGATTATGATACCCTGCTTGTACATCACCCCGAAGATACCACCTTGTACCGCTACCGGGGACTTGCCAGAATGTATACACAGAATTATGCGGCCGCTGAAGCAGATTTATTAAAAGCCCTTTCCTTAGATAATTCGGATGCCAGTATTTACAGTGATCTGGGTTATTTCTATTACCAGGTTATGGATTACGAACAAGCCTTACAGTATTACGATAAGTCTATTTCCAGGCAGCCCAGCCGTTTTGCCTATTACCAGAAAGCCCAGACGCTTTATAGTATTGATGAATATGAACAGGCGCTGGTTACGCTGGAACACAATCTGCAATCCGACCCGAAAGATGCCGATGCCCTGCGTTTGAAAGCACTTATTCTGATGAATACCGGGAAATATACCGAGACAATTAAAATTTATGAACAACTGGTAGCGAATGGCGATATAGAAGAGCCGGATGACTTTTTCAACTGGGGCTTAACGTATTACCTCCAGAAAAAATATACCCAGGCACTTACCTATTTTACTACCCCTGAAAAACACCAGGACCCGGAATTGTTTTACTACATCGGCCTTTCTCAATACAAAGTAAAAAACCAGAAAGCCGCTTTACAGGCACTTAACCAGGCGGTTCAATTTGCGGATAAAACCCAGGAAGAAACAGCCCCCTATTTTTATAACCGGGCCATTGTAAAAGCTGACCAGCAGGATAGGAGAGGAGCTACCCAGGATTTTTTACAGGCCCTTGCCCTCACGCCGGAGTTATTCCAGAAACTCGATGCAGAAGGTGATACGATGGAAGTATTGGGAAATGCTGCCCTGCTCCTTAAAAGTAATTATTCCCGCCGGCAAGTAGACAGCGTAAGTGCCATTGGCTATGAACAGAGGGCCAAAAAATGGTTTGAGAAAGACGGCTGGGAGAAAGAATCACTGGCATTAATTAACAAATCCATTTCACTGGATTCTAGTAGAGCCTCCAGTAGGTTCAGCCGGGCAAGAATGTACTATTATGGCGAAAATTATATGCAAGCCTTGAATGAAGTGAACAAATCCATTAGCCTGGCCGCCGGCAAACCAAGTGAAGATTACTATCACCTGCGTGGACTGGTGTATTACGAAATGGACTTACCGGAAAAAGCGCAGGAAGATTTTAATAAAGCCATTGCCGCGCGACCTGAAAAAGCGGCTTATTACTACGATAGGGCATTTGCCTCGGCCAGTCTGGGAGAATATCAGGAGAGTATTTCTGATATAAACAAAGCTATCGCTTTAGATAGTGAAGAACGAAACACTTATCTGCTGGCAAGGGTTGGCTTTTACAATGAGCTCAATCAGTTTGATAATGCACTTGCCGATTGTAATGAACTTGTTTCCAGTGGACCAGACAAAGCAGTAGTATATTACCAGCGAGGTGTTGCCAGAATGGGGCTGAAAAAGTATGATGAAGCTATCCAGGATTTTACCAGAGCCATTCGCCTGGAGCCTGATTTCAAGGAAGCAGGTGAAAAACTCACCGAAGCATTGCAGGCAAAGTAGAATTGTAGGAAGTTATTATTAAAATATGGGATTGTTTGATCTTTTAATAGAGTTGCTGATTTTTCCGTCAAGTGTTGATGAGAGATCAGAAAGAAAAAAAAGCATTTTCAAAACTCTCTCAATTTTACTATTTATTTCCGGTATACTTTGGCTGATATATGAACTGCCATTCATTCAAAGGTTAGCAAAGCCATATGTAATTGTAAGTGTATTTGTTAGTTTAGTAATATCTATCCTGTTAATTGTTGCTTTGTTTATTATTAAAGCCTTCAACTCTATAACGCCAGCTGACTTTTTGCTTATCATTCTATCTGTTGCTCTCAATGTTTTTTGTGCCATAAACTATCTAAACCGATACACAAATTACAAACTTATGGAAGTAAAAATAACTGTTACAGAGTTAGAACCTATTATAGTAAAGTAATTTATGAAACAGGTTAATGACTATAAATTTGCTTCTAATTTGTTAATTGGAGCGGTTTGTCTGTTAATGATAAATTCATTTATTGTTACCGGAAGAAAAAGTAGTGCAGAGATAATCGTGGCATCGACTGTGTTCCTATTTTTATTATTGCTATCAATTCTTGTTCGCAAAGGTTACTTATGGCTTAGATACTTGTTTGCATTTTTAATTATTTTCAGTTTGATTTCTTTGATAATGTCGTTAGAAATGCAAATTCAAAGATCTTTGCCGGGTTTTATAATTATTATGGTAAATCTATTGCAGTTGTGGGCACTTATATTACTATTCAAGAACGAAATGGCTCAAAAGGTCAAATATTGACAGAGATAGCAAGGAATGAAGAAGTATTTTTACTTGAAATTCGACATTCCTTGTTCCATTACTCATAATTTATGACTGTTAAATAATTAAGCACACAATCTCTGATCATACCAATACATTCATCACTTCTTCTCCGGATCATGGCCCCAATTCATCAGAGAATAACGCCAGGGAGTATCGCTGATATCGCCGCTAGGTTTTTGTGCGGAGTGCCGTTTGATATAGCCGGTCACTTTGCGCATGTGGGCATAATCATCGTCTGTCAGGTCGGCTTTTTTCTTCTGTTTGATGTGGATGATCTTTCTGCCAGACTGGTGGCCTACTGATTCTCCGCCTTCTTCTTCCTTAAAGCCTACTTTCTTAGATTCTTCGGTAGCTAAGTGGTTTTCAATTTGCCCTGGAGTCATGTTTACCAGTTCCTTAAATTCCTGGTAAATTTCATCCATTTCGGTGTTTGCTTTTCCTTGTGCCATAGCTGTAAAGTTTGGTTATATAGCCATAACTCAAGTCGGGGCAAAGTGTTTTATGAACAAGCTTTTTACAAGCTCATTCTTTTACAAACAACTGTTTTACAAAATACCCGCTCAACGCTGCCATTCCACCTACAAGTCCGCCAATAAAAGCAGTAATTGCAATCAGCAGAATAGGAGAGGGAAGGAAAAACAGTTCTGCTATTCTCGCTGTGAGAATACCTTCGGTTTGAATATGGGTGAATAGCGCTTTTATGACCCAGACGACGACAATGGCCAGAAATCCAGATAGAAAAGCAGTAGTTGCCGAAGACGCTTTCCAGTAAGCGGCACCAAAGGCAATGATGGCAATAATCCACCAGGGCAGGAAAAATTGCAGTACAGGACTGAGCAGGGCGATGAGAAGAAACAGCATAGGTAATGTTAACAATGAATGATTACAAAATATAAAAAATATACTTATAAATCCACTCTCTGGCCCATCACGCCAGTTTCATTCTCCCAGACACAAAATACGGCGTTTTTTCCAGGTATAGGAATGAGTTTAGGATGGGTACCATTCCCCAAAACTTGTGCTTGGTCTTGCCGGGTACTTTTTACCAGAATCTGTCCCTTGTTGTGCCAGGCTACCACATCACCACTGGCTGTTCTGGACACTACAGGAGTTTTTCCTTCGCTGATGCGCTGCTCCGCTTTTCCCGGTTCAGCCATAAATATCTCGTTTTTCCGCCGCCATACCGTTAACACTTTTCCCTTGGCATTTACCGCAAGATCACCTCCATCCATCGGGCATGCTTTCAACACCCAGGTATCATTGCCTAATTTCTGGGCTTGTCCGAAGGTGCGTCCACCATCCATCGAACTGATCACATACAAATCCCTGGTACCTTTTATTGAATTACGGAACATGATATGTACTTGTTTGCCGGAAGCAGTAACCGAGGGTTTGCAGCATTCACACACCGAACCTTTGCCTTCCGGAGACTGATAGATCAGCTTATTGGCTGACCAGGTTTTTCCTCCGTCTGCCGAAACAGATCCGAAAATCTTATTTTGCCGATCACTTCTTAAATCGAGCCAGACAGCATATACCTGGTTATCTTCGCCGGCAGCAATGGATACAAAGGCTTCTTTGGCCAGGGTATCTACATCATTTATTTGAATCGCCTTGCTCCATTGTTTTGTCTGATGGTTCAGTTGATACGCATAAATATTGCCGGCACCGCTGGCAGCAGCCACTACCGTAAAATCTTTGGTAATGGCTATCTGCGGCCCTCTCGACATACCCAGACCTAAGCCTTTCAGGTGTGCGATACCTGCAGGTGCCGAAAATGAATTTCCATCCGCAGACGAAGTATAATACAGGCTGTCATTCTTTCCGTAGACTATTTTCATTTCGCCCTTCTGACTAATGGCTATGCTGGGTTGCTTTCCTGCAGGTGCGATGGAAATGGCTGTATTATTTTCTCTGATCACATAGGCTGATAGTATAAACAAACTTAATACGGCCAGGTAATATGTTTTAATTCTCATGTGGCAAGTGTTTATTTCCTCAACCTGAAAGATACATGATTTTGACAAAATTTGTATCTGAATTACCCTTGTATAGAAGAAATCAAACATACAGGTGCATAAATCTATGGTTTATATACGCGGATTATTGCATGATTCCGGGCTTTTGTATATTGCGGCATTGAACCATTGATGACAGCCCTTTAACAGCATTCAAATGAAATTAATCCTGCGGCGTTTTGCATTGCCCCTCCGGCATACGTTTACTATTTCTTATGATTCCCGCGATGTGCAGGAAACCCTGATTGTAGAATTGCAGAAGGATGGCCAGAGCGGATATGGGGAAGCTACCTCCAACCCTTATTACGGCGTTACGATTGAAAGTATGATGGCTGTACTTGACAATATCCGTCCCTTGATTGAAAATTATTCTTTTGATACGCCGGAATCTTTCTGGGCATTTATGCAGCCTTATCTGAAAGAACATTCTTTTGCACAATGTGCCCTGGATATGGCTGCGCAGGATCTGTATGGAAAATTGCAAGGTAAGCCGCTGTATCAGTTGTGGGGTTTACAGGCAGAAGGCGTACCACTTACCAATTATACCATTGGGATTGATTCCATAGAAAAAATGGCATCGAAAATGAAGGAAATGCCCTGGCCTTTGTATAAAATAAAACTGGGAACCAAAGACGATGTCGCCATTATTAAAGAACTTCGCAAACACACTGATGCAGTTTTCCGGGTAGATGCCAATGGAGCATGGGGTGTAGAAGAAACCATCAATAATGCCAGAATTTTTGCCACGCTCAATGTAGAATTTATTGAACAGCCCCTGAAAGCCGGTAATCTGGAAGGCATGAAGCAGGTGTACCAGCTGTCTGTTCTGCCAGTGATTGCCGACGAAAGTTGTATTGAAGAAGCCGATGTACAGAAATGTTACGGTCATTTTCATGGCATTAATATCAAGCTTGTAAAATGCGGTGGACTTACCCCGGCCAGGCGCATGATCGCCCAGGCCCGTGAGCTGGGTATGAAAGTAATGGTAGGTTGTATGACCGAATCCAGTATAGGTATTTCTGCCATTGCCCAGCTTTCGCCGCTGCTCGATTATGTGGATATGGATGGCGCGCTGTTGCTGAAAGAAGATATTGCTACTGGCGTAACTATTCAGGATGGAAAAGTTGCCTATCCGCCCGTAAATGGAACAGGCGCAGCGTTGATTAAATAATTTAAAAGAAAAGGCTTAAGATTATTATTAGCAAGGGAATGTGAAAATGAAGACTAATGCAGAAGAAAAATTTAATCATATAGTAAAGTATGCTTTTCATCAGATATTAAAGCCATTAGGATATAAGAAAAAGAACAACAATTTCTATAAACCCTTTGAAGGGTTTGGCCATATGGTCAACCTACAAAAGAGTATCTATTACTCTAAAGAGCATCTGCATTTCACCATTAATATAGGCTTATTCTTACCCGAGTTTTATAAAAGATATTTCAAGACCGCGCCCCCAGCTTTTCCTTCTGAGCCTGATTGTGTTGTCAGAAAGAGGATAGGATGGTTGTTAGATGGCAATGATAAATGGTGGGATGTAAACAACGAAACCGATAGTGTTGCATTGAGTGAAGAACTTAAAATAATAGTGAGTGAAAAAATCCTGCCTTTTTTGGATCATTATCAGACTAAAGCCGACATACTATCAGCCGTAAGCAGTAGATTTGGGGTATGGACTAAATCGGCTTCCAATATTGTACTAGGAAAAAATAATTAAGTTGCTTTGTTACAAGTAGTAAAGGATTCTTATAATAAACCACCATTTTGTATCATATAAGTATTATTTAATATAGTTCCCATATGAATGAACAAAGATTCTGGAAAATAATTGAAACGGCCTGGCAAAATCTACCATTATTGGATGAATTACGGCAGCAAGCCCTGCAAAGCAATGAAGCTTCTTTATTTGAAGGGGTAAGTTTTGGGCTGAATGATGAAGTAGTAGAGGAAATGGAAAGCCAGTTAGAAAAGCTTACTGAACAAGAACTCACCGCCTTTAACCATATCATGGAGGAAAAGCTCTATACCATTGACCGGGAAGAGATTCACAAATATACCGATGGCTCCGATGATGGGTTTTTATACTGCCGGGGTTTTATTGTTGGGATGGGCGAACAATACTATAATGAAGTGAATGAAAATCCTGCCAGGGCTACGATGGATGTAGAAGCTGAATCAGTTTGTTTTATTGGGTATGATGTTTATGAAAAACGATTTGGAAAAGAGTTTGAGAGAAATACCACTTACAATATTGAATCCTGTTCTAATGCCAACGGATGGTCTTCTGAGTAAAATAATATAAATTCCTACTTATTATAGTATATCCGCATTAGGTTCGCCTTGAAAGAAACCCTCTATATAGATCATCTTCCCGACCGCACCATACTTGTGGAGGGAAAAGAGTTTTTGTATTGCAGCGGAACTTCTTACCTGGGAATGGCAAAAAACGAGGTGTTCAGCAGCTTCTTGCAGGAAGGAATGGCCAGGTATGGTACCAATTACGCCAGTTCCAGAATATCTAACTTGCAATTGCAGGTTTATCAGGAAGCAGAAGCCTATTTGTCCCAGCTTACTGGTGCAGAAGCTGCAGTAACTTTATCATCCGGATTTTTAACCGGACAAATGGTGGTTCGCCTGCTGGAAAATACCGGAATGTTAATGTATGCTCCCAGAACTCATCCGGCCTTGTGGCGCAGTGCCGATGATTTTTTTGACGGCGATTACCAGCAGTGGGTAGATATAATAATGGATGTATTAACGAGTATGTCTGATGCAAACATTGTGATTCTCACCAATTCGCTAGATCCTTTACAAGCCAAACGGTATAGTTTTGACTGGTTACAGCACTTGCCAACAGATAAATCCATTACCCTGGTTGTGGATGATTCACATGGATTTGGCATAACTGGAAAGAACGGAGCAGGCATCTTTCAGGAACTGATCGCATATAAGCATATCCGGCCTATTGTAGTGAGTTCGTTTGGAAAAGCATTCGGGATTCCCGGAGGTGTAGTTTTATCGGATAGAGCAACCGTAGAAACATTCAAACGAAACCCTTTTTTTGGTGGAAGTTCACCTGTCATTCCAGCCTATCTGTACACTTTTCTGCGCTCAGAAAATCTTTATCAGCAGGAACGGCAAAAACTGTTTGCCAATATCCGGCAGTTTGAAAGCTTCATTTCAAATACTGGCTTATTTGAATATTTTCCGGATTATCCCGTATTTTATACCAGAGAGAATACGCTTGCTACGTACCTGAAAGAAAATAATATCCTGATTTCCAGTTTTCCCTATCCTTCTCCCGAAAGCAAACTTGTTACCCGGGTAGTAATTAATAGTCTCCATACACCGGATGATATTTTCCGGCTGGCACAAGCAATAAACAGATTTGTCAATCTCATGTAGAAGTTGAATGAGATTTTTATCAAGAAGAATTAAATACTGTTGAATTGAGTGTGCAGGAAGTTTACTCAGATTATGTTGGAAACTTTGAGCAGGTGTGAGAATTTATAATGCTGAGCCTGGCGTTTGATTTTAATTGAATCACTTCTGCGAAAACCGCTGCTGATAACGGACAAAAATGAAGATTTATTCGTCAAGTTGCATGGCCGAAAATCCAGTATATTCTGCTGTATTTATCGTCCAGGAAAACATGCAGAAATAAAAATGTAAATACAATTAAGCCCTCTTCTTTACAAAATAGTTCTGAATCAGAGAACCTATATAAGCAAATAACAATCCATTCAGTACAGAAATCAGAACTACAATTCCTGGAGCCAGCTCATCTTCCGGAGTTATATTATTAAGGAATATTATTTTGAACATCAGCAGGAAGCCGGCAACCCCTAAGATAAAACCGATAATGATACCTATTTTGTTTTTCATGATTGATACGAATTAAAATTTCTAAAATCATTTGAATTATAAAGGTATTAAAAGTACTTTGAAATACAAAGTGTATTTGAATAAATATCCTTGTTCTACGCAGGTATTTGATATGATGGTTTATGGATTATAACTTGCAGATGTACCTGCCGGTTTTTCTGTTTCGGAACCTATTAAGTATGATGAAAGGGCTCCTTTCAATATACTTCCTCTTACTTCTTCATCAATTTACTTTATTAAAATCCTTTCCGTTATAAATGCATCACTTTTTGTATGCCAGCAATCTCAATGCATTAAATACAACTATCAGAGTTGAGCCTTCATGTCCTATTACGGCCGGACCTATATGAGCAATTCCTAAAATGGTAAGGGGTATCAATATCACAACCATTCCAAGACTGATAACTAAGTTCTGTTTGATGATACGATGGGCTTTTTTACTTAATCCTATTGCGAAAGGAAGGTTCTCTAATTTATCTGCCATCAGTGCAATGTCTGCCGTTTCCAGTGCCACATCCGAACCAGCTGCACCCATTGCAATGCCCACCGTACTCTTTGCCATAGCCGGTGCATCGTTTACGCCATCACCAACCATTGCTACTTGCTTTTCGCTGATTTTTAGTTTTTCAATCGCTTCTACTTTTTGTTCAGGCATCAGGTTTCCCCAGGCATCGGTAATTCCGATTTCCTTAGCAATCGCTTCTGCTACTTTCTGGTTATCTCCTGTAAGCATAATCATTTTACGAATGCCTAATTTATGTAACTGAGCCAATGTTTCTTTTGCATCTCCTCTTGCCATGTCCATCAGCGTTATGATACCTTTGAACTGGCCGTTCTGCTGAACAAGCATGGTTGTATTTCCTTTTCTTTCTAAATCTTCTACCTGTGTTTTTATACCGTCCGGTAGCTGGTCATTTTTTTCTGTAAACAATTCTTTGTTGCCTATATGGATGGTATTGCTTTGATAATCGGCTTTGATTCCCCGGCCTGGTATTGCTTGTAAATTGGATGCTGCCGGAACGTCTTTGTTTAATTTTTCTGTGCCTCCTTTTACAATAGCTGCTGCCAGAGGATGGTCACTT
Organism: Rhodocytophaga rosea; assembly: GCF_010119975.1. Lineage (GTDB taxonomy): Bacteria > Bacteroidota > Bacteroidia > Cytophagales > 172606-1 > Rhodocytophaga > Rhodocytophaga rosea. Next base: position 8,354,489 of record NZ_CP048222.1, on the reverse strand, counting down.
AGTTTTTCAACAGCAATAATCATGTGCAGTAACTCTTCTTCTGATATTTCATTGAGCAGATAAACGCCGGTGAGCTTTGGTTTGCCTTCCGTTAATGTACCTGTTTTATCAAATGCGATGGCTGTAAGTGAACCTAATGCCTCCAATGGTTTACCTCCTTTAATTAATACGCCACCTCTTGCTGCTCTTGCCACAGCGCTCAATACAGCACTTGGTGTGGATATAGCTAAAGCGCATGGACTAGCTGCTACTAATACTGCCATTGCCCTGTAAAAACTTGCACTGAAAGGTTCATCTTTTACTAAGAATGCAAATAATAAAAGCACTACTAATAGGAGCACGGAAGGAACATAATATTTTTCCAGCTTATCAGTAAAGTTTTGTGTTGGCGATTTTTGTGTTTGTGCTTCGTTCACCATTTTTACCAACCTTGCTATGGTACTGTCGGCGGCAACTTTGGTGACTTTAATTTCTAAATTTTTACTGCCGTTTATTGAACCTGCAAACACTTTGTAGGCGGCATCCAGTTTATCAGCCTGCGCAATATCCACATTGGGGTCTTCAACCGGCATCTTGTCAACCGGCACACTCTCGCCGGTGATGGGTGCCTGGTTAATACTGCTATTGCCTTTTACAATTATGCCGTCTGCTGAAATTTTTGAATTTGGTTTTACTACAATTATATCCCCTGGTTTCAGTTCTTCAATCTTTACTTCGTTCAAGTCGTTTCCGGTTTTTAATAAAGCAGTTTTAGGCGCTAATTCTGTTAAGGCAGCAATCGATTTTTTTGCTTTTTCCATGGCATAATGTTCCAAAGAATGACCGAGGCTGAAAAGGAACAATAACAATGCACCTTCTGCCCATAGCCCTAAAAAAGCCGCACCAATGGCAGCCACAAGCATCAAAAAATCTATTTCAAACTCTCCTTTGCTGATGCCTTCTATTGCTTCCTTGGTTGTGTAGAAGCCGCCAAAGAAGTAAGCGCCGATGTAAAGGCCAATGGACACATATTGAGATAAGCCTTTGATGAATGATAAGCCGAAACCAATACCTAGCAAAGCACCGCAAATAATGGCAAATAGTAATTCTGTTTTTTCTCCAAATATGCCGCTGTGTGAATGGGTATGTCCGGTTGCTGCATGGTCATGGCCGTGATCATGATTATGGGCATGATCGTGATTGTGATCATGGTCGTGTTCTGTATGTTGATGTGCCGGTACTTCTTTTGATACTGCAGTTTCTTTGGATTCGTGCCAATGAAAGTCCTCAATCTCAGTTATTGTCAGCCCTTCGTCTTTGAGTTGCTGATTAATTATTTCTGCTGAAGTGGCTTCCTTATTGAACTCCAGTTGAATGAACCCTGTGCCAGAAACAGAAACATTCTGGATTCCTTTGTTCTTCCTTATGCTTGCTTCTATTATCCTGGCATGACGGGGATGGCGAATACCTGACGTTTCGATCAGCAAATGACCATAATGTTCTGTTATTTCTGCACCTGCCTGCTTTGCTAACTGTTCTACTTTATTAATTGATATTTCATCGGGATTGTAGTGGAAGCAAAGCTGTGCCTTTTTGTTTTCTTTTTCGGGGACGATATGCACATGATCAATGCCTCGTTTATATGCAAGAGATTTGATGATGCGGTTTACACATTCATCTCTTTCATCTGGCACTTCAGGCAAAAGAATGTCTAGATTTATCCGGGTCTTTTCCATATACACAAATTATCAGAAAAAAAGTGAAACCATGAATAATATAGTCTTATTAAAATATGGAGAATATATTTACAAAGAATAATTGTGGAAGTGGAAATGCCGAAGATGGTTAACTTCTTTGGTGTCGGACAAATAGGGCTGGTCTGCCAGGATTAGAACTGTATAAAAGAATAAAAACGTATTGTTGTCGAAACAAACTAAATTGTCAAGGTTTATATGAATGGAAGAGTCGTTTAGTTTCTAACTAACGTCCATATCTGATGTTGATTTTAACTCATGGCAAAGCCTGCAATCGTAGTGTTTAGCTCTAATTTTGCATGTTAGCCTATCTACCACAAAACCTAAGTTGTAATCAGTCCGGCTTTGAATTTATATTTTTGTAGTCAAGATTGCCATAAATTCCAGGGTTCATTAACTTGTGTCCAAAGAAAATAAAGCCCAAAGTTAATTAGTCCCGTCAATACTAACTTTATTATCAGGTTGCGATTTTGCGTCTTTGTGTAATTGATTCTCCAAATTGCAAGTGTCACCATAAACGAAGCTAAAAGAGGAAATCTTAATCCTTGTTTATCTCTAACTTCTCCATAATAAAATGTCGAACCATAGTAAAGTTCATACCATTGAAGAAAGCCTATTGTCAGAGCAATAAAAAGGTAAACGGTTATTATTTTATTGTCCTGTTTAAATTTATCAACTACTAAGTAGCAAAAGCAAATAATAAAAATAGTTCTGGCAATAAGTGATGCAATTGAAATTTTTATTATTCCGGGATTATTATCAAATGTTTTAAATGGATTGTCTTGGGTAGGATCAGGGTTTATTAATTCATAAAAATAAAAGCAAAGCCCAACAATACTTAATAATGTCAGTACCGCAAGTGCAGTTTCAAAGATATTTGTCTTAAATTTTGTCAATGTTGTGTCGTCTTGCTTGCCTGAGTATAACTCTTAAATATAATATATGAAAGATTTGTAGAATGTATTGTTTCTATGTTATTCTAATAAATTACAGCTCGTTAAATCATATTATTTTTGTAATACCAGTTTAGGATATTAATGTTGTAGGACTACTTTACTGATCTTTTACATTGTGGATATATGTCAAAGAATAGCGTTTTGTTCTGAATATAGAATAACCAGAAATGCTTCTTCTCCTGGTCAAAAGGCAGATATTCCTCCTCTTCAGCATGCACGAATACAAATAATTTGTATTTTGTACAGTTTACTACAGACCATTGACAGCTAACTATGCTTACCAAACCAGAAACTTTCCCGGAGAAAGACACCCAAACCACTCATCAGTCAGGATTACTCCGGCACATCGGCGTATTTGCAGCGGTTACGGTCGTGATGAGTTCCATGATTGGTTCTGGTGTATTTAAGAAAATAGCGCCTATGTCTGATGGCCTGCAATCACCTGGGCTGGTATTACTGGCATGGCTGCTGGCCGGAATAGTTACTTTGATGGGTTCGCTCACCAATGCAGAAATTGCCGGTTTGATTGCCGAACCGGGAGGGCAGTATGTGTATTTCAGGCGGATGTATGGGAAAATGTTTGCTTTTTTGTATGGCTGGGCATGTTTTGCCGTGATCCAGTCTGCTTCCCAGGCATCTATTGCCTATGTATTTGCCCACTCGGTCAACACCCTGGTTCCTTTGCCACAACTCAGTCCGGAACTGGAAGCATTCAGCCTTTTTGGTGTGATCTATCCGCTAAAGAATTTTGGTGTGAAAATACTCACGGTTTGCCTGCTGTGTTTGCTTACTACGGTGAACTACCGGGGTGTAAAATATGGGAGTTCAGTAAGTGCTGTATTCACTTCTTCAGTCGTACTGTGTATATTCACTATTGTTATTCTGGGCCTCACTATCAGTGGCGGAAGTATGGACAATATAGCGACCAACGCTTCCGGTTTTGACATTTCCAGGGTCAATACTTCTACCAGTGGACTGCTGGGAGCCATGTTTACGGCTATGGTAAGTGCTTTCTGGGCGTATGATGGATGGAATAACCTGAGTTTTCTGGGAGGCGAAGTAAAGAACCCCAAACGGACCATTCCTTTGGCACTGGGCATAGGCGTAAGTCTGGTAACTGGTATTTACCTGCTTATTAATTTTACCTATCTCTATGTAATGCCTATCGACGAAATGATAGCTGTGTTTAATACACCTAATACGATTGCAGCAGTGGAGGTTGTAAAAAAAATTGCAACATCAGCCGAAAATTTCTTTGGTATTGCACATCAAGATACACCGTCTATATTAAGTTTGAGTGGAATAACATTCATATCTACACTAATTTTGCTGGCTACTTTCGGGAGTACTAATAGTAGCATTTTATCCACGTCCAGGGTATATTTTGCGATGGCTAAAGATGGGTTATTCTTTAAAAAAGCAGCCTACTGTCATCCGGTTTACAAAACGCCTTCCATAGCTTTACTCATGCAATGTACCTGGTCGTGCATCCTGGTATTTTCCGGCAGCTTTGATCAACTCACCGATATGCTAATTTTTGCCGCCTTTATTTTTTATGGTGCCGGGGCTTTTGGTGTATTTGTATTGCGGAGAAAAATGCCGGATGCGCCTCGTCCCTACAAAGCCATTGGTTATCCGGTGCTGCCAGCCTTATTTGTATTGTGCTGTATCGCTCTGGTTACGGTTTCTCTTCTGGAGCGGCCTTTGCAGAGCCTCACTGGTTTATTTTTAATTCTGACAGGTCTGCCTTTTTACTTATCCTGGAAAAAAAATATAGTTTAAACTATTTCTGCCCAATAGAATCCAGAATTTCGGTGATCTTTTCATTCTGTACAATCAATATACCCAGCCGTTCTTCAGAAATTCCATCCTGAAGTTTATAGCTGTATACTGGTTTGTTGCCGATCAGCGAAGATTCAAAATATTTGAAACAAATGGTTGATGGATCAGGCAGTTCTTTGGCTACTTCTGTCAGGTGGGTAGATACAAAAAACGAACAGGTTTTAATTTTTGCAAAAGCAGAAATCACCAGCAGTGAAGCGTCCAGGGCATCTTTTACATTGGTACCTCTGAATAATTCATCAAAAATAACAAACACACTTTTGTTTTCCTTAATCATTAAAGCAGTTTCTTTCACCCGTTTTACCTCACTGTAAAAATGGCTGTATCCCAGTTGCATACTATCTGCAAGATTAATAGTGGTAATCAACCCATTGTAAAGGCTGGTTTGCATATAGCTGGCCGGAACCGGAAAACCAATATGTGCCAGGTAGATGGAAAGTCCCAGGGATTTGAGAAAAGTAGATTTGCCAGCCATATTCGGACCGGTAAGAAAAAACAGATTGGCCGTACTACTAATTTCAATATCGTTTAAAACCGGATTTTCCAGCAAAGGGTGAAATAATCCCTGAATAGTTACCTGCGGCTGGGCAGCAGATACATATTCCGGAAAAGTGAGAGATTTCTGTCTGGCGATCCTGGCAACGGTCTCAAATACGTCAAATTGATACAAATGGTCGAGCAGGGAAAACAGCTGGGGTTTAAACTTTTTTCTCAGCAAATGATCATACTGGCTGATTTGTAAAAAACTGAGTTTACTCTTCGTTTGAACCAGCGTTTGAATCATTGGTTCCTGCAAAAAGGCTTCTATCTGGCTGAATTGCTCCAGTATTAACGCTGGCATTCCTGTTTTTTCTGTAGAAGCGATAAACTGGTGCAGGTGCCGGAAAAGATAAATCAGATGTTCAATGCCTGTCTGAATGAGGTAATAGTTGTTATCCGGCCGGAGCTGGGCTGATACATGTTTGATACAGGCATCCAAAGGATTATTTTTCAATACGGTTACATTCAGATTCAGGTAATACTCAATCATATCTATTCGGTGGTAATCGATACCGATTTCTACCTGGTTTTCCCCAAAAAAACGTATAGCATTTTGCCTGTCTGTAAGTACCTTTTCCTCGTTGAGGGGAGCCAACATCATCTGGTAGAGCAGTGCTTTTCCACCTTTGGTTCTGGTATGGTTAAAGTATGAAAAAACAGAATGACTTTTTCTGCCTTCATCAAATAATTGCAGGTCTTTTTTAGTTTGGGTGTCAATATGAAAACTCATGCAACAGGTGGGTGTTTAGGGTAAGAAAGTACACAAGCAGAAAAAATATTCTGTGTTACTATGTGCCGGGTATTGCTACAGAAATAATGCTAGCCTGTATGTATGGCGGTTTTATGTTCAAATCTTTTTTACCGGAAGCTGCAATAAGCTTTTTTAAATGGGATTTATCGGTCATTTTCTTACTTTATTTCCAGAGTATTTTGTCGGGGAATAGCAGTTTTTTGTTGGTTGGACAGGTATTTTTACGCAACTTTGAAAATGATACAAAATGGTGAATATAGCCATACAGGATTTTTGCGTTTTAAGCCAGAACCTGAGCACTATTCATAGCTGAATAAATGGTTAAGAAAGGCAGGGATTTGATGAATTTTCATAACCGATTATTATTTGTATACTAGCATAAGCATTGAAGAATTCTAATACTTAGTACTATTAATTTAATGTAGAAGCAAAATTTTGAAATTACGGTCTATCACAACCCTTATCTGCCAAAAGTGTAGGTATCCTGTGGCCAGCCGTAATTTTTAATTTGTATCGCTTTCAACCCAGTAACAAATGCGTTTATTCTTATATATACTTACCTTGTTTGTATGCATTTCGCTCACCGGACAGGTGCATGCACAGGAAAGAAAAAGATTCAAAAATCCGGTAAAGATTAAAGCACCGGAACCCAAAAAAGAACCCCCAAAAGAAGAAACAACGCCTCCTGCAGAGGAAGAACCCCCGGTTGAATCTGAAATGGACGAGTCTTTCTCAGATTATGCGCCGGTAAAAGTACCGTCTATTGTAAGTGAAGATACCACGACCGCTGATGAAGGTACTTTGAGTGTTGTGGAAGTTGCGGAAGAAATCAAGGTAGATTGTGTCTGGGTAAAGGTAGCTGAATATTATTCCATCTGGGATTCCAGAAATGTAAACCCCTACAAAATTGATCCTACCAAGTTTGAAGATACAGTCGTCATAAATTTGTATGATGAGGCAAAAGGGCAGATGTGGTCGCCTCCCCTGGCTTCGGCACAGGTAAACTCTAATTTTGGTTTCCGGGGATACCGCTGGCACTATGGTACCGACCTCGACCTGAACACTGGCGATCCGGTAAGGGCAGCCTTTGATGGGATCGTACGTATTGTCCGGTTTGATGCCAGTGGCTGGGGAAACTATGTCTTGCTCAGGCATTATAATGGACTGGAAACGTTATATGGCCACCTGAGCCGGCAGGATGTGGAAGTGGGGCAACTGGTAAAAGCCGGGGATACGATTGGGCTCGGAGGCAGTACCGGGCGAAGTTCGGGGCCACATTTGCATATGGAAATCCGCTACCAGGGCAATGCCATCAATCCCATTAATATCTACGATTTTGATAATAACAAACTAAAGTCCCAGATATTTACCCTCACACCGGAACATTTTGCCTATTTTGGTACCCAGAAAAAAGCGGTTGTCCGGCGAACGGTGTACCATACAGTGCGGTCTGGCGATAACCTGGGGAAAATAGCCCGCAGATATGGTGTATCAGTCTCGTACCTGTGTAAAATCAACCGCATTTCCACCCGGACACTTCTCAAAACAGGACGAAGGCTTCGGGTTAAATAATCAGGTATTTGTATAAAAAACAAGCAGATTGTTGCTATACTTGCTATATTCTGGCTTTTACCCAATAATTGCCAGGTCTATCACCACTACCTATGATTAAACTTGATATTCTGGCGATTGCCTCCCATCCCGACGATGTAGAACTTTCCTGTGCCGGCACCTTATTGCTGCATAAATCCCTGGGCCACAAAGTAGGTGTAATTGATTTGACGAGGGGTGAATTAGGGACCAGAGGGACTCCGGAAACCAGAAAAGAAGAAGCGGCAGAAGCCAGCAAACTACTCAGCCTGGATGTACGGGAGAATATGAATTTTGCCGACGGCTTTTTTCAGAATGACCGTTTTCATCAGATGGAGCTAATTGCTGCCATTCGTGCCTATCAGCCGGAAATTGTGCTGCTCAATGCCATAGAAGACCGTCATCCGGATCATGGAAAAGGTGCTCAACTGGAGGTAGATGCCTGCTTTTTATCTGGCCTTAAAAAAATAATTACTTACCGGGATAATCAGTTACAGGAAGCCTGGCGGCCAAAAGCCATGTATCATTTCATACAGGACCGGTATATTAAACCTGATTTTGTGGTGGATATCACTTCTTACTGGGAGCAGAAAGTAGCTGCCATCCGGGCGTATAAAACCCAGTTTTATGATCCCAATAGCCCGGAACCTAATACCTATATTTCCTCTCCGGAATTCGTAGATTTTCTCTCGGCCAGAGCGCAGGAATGGGGGCATTCTATAGGCGTAAAATATGGAGAAGGTTTCACCAAAGCCCGTCAGATTGGTGTCCGCAATTTATTCGATCTCATCTAGGAATACATAAGTAATTTATAATACTTACTGGCTTTACAATTTTTGTAAGTATTTAAGTATTTTTATAATGAAAGCCATCTGTATCAAAAAATGAGTATCTTTCTTCTGGCTAGTTCTTTTTGTATCAAAAGATAGGCTGCTTTTTTGAGCAAGTATTGTTATTCGGTTAACCTCCTTCACTTATGAAAAAGAGAAAATTTTTGCAGGTATCTTCTGCTGTGGCCGCAGGTAGTATGATCTTACCTTTACAGGCATTTAAACCAAATGAAAAATTGAAGAACTGGGCCGGAAATATAGAATACAGCACAGATAAAGTATACTATCCTAAAACGCTTACAGAAATACAAAGCCTTGTAAAAAAATATACCAGGCTCAAAGGACTGGGCACCCGGCATTGCTTTAACCGGATCGCCGATAGCAAGGATAACCTGCTTTCCTTAAGAGACATCAATAAGGTAGTTTCATTAGATACCAATGCCAGGACCGTTACTGTGGAGGGAGGAATTAAGTATGGAGAGCTGGCTCCTTATCTGCACGAAAAAGGCTTTGCTTTACATAATCTTGCCTCGCTTCCCCATATTTCTGTAGCAGGTTCCTGCACTACGGCAACACATGGTTCTGGTGTTAAAATGGGCAATCTCGCTACGGCTGTGGTAGGTCTGGAAATGGTGTCCGCCGATGGAACGGTTCATACCTTGTCTAAAGAAAAAGATGGAGATACCTTTAATGGCGTTGTCGTGGGACTTGGGGCACTGGGAATCGTAACAAAAGTTACCCTCCGGATTGAGCCCACCTATATGATGCAGCAGTATGTGTATGAAAAACTGCCGCTTACTCAGTTAAAAGATAATTTTGATAAAATCGTGTCAGCCGGATATAGCGTGAGCTTGTTTACAGACTGGCAGCAGGAAAGCATCAATGAGGTATGGGTAAAAAGGCGTGTGCACGAAGCTGCCATGAATGAAACAGCACAGGGATTTTTCGGTGCAAAAGCGGCTACTAAAAATATGCATCCGATCGCAGAACTTTCCGCAGAAAACTGTACCGAACAAATGGGGGTAAAAGGACCCTGGTATGAACGCTTGCCACACTTTAAAATGGGTTTTACGCCAAGCAGCGGCAAAGAATTACAGGCAGAATATTTTGTTCCCCGCACGCAAGCTGTAGAAGCCTTTATGGCTATACAACGAATGGGAAAACAGATTGGACCGCATTTGTTCATATCGGAAATACGCACCATTGAAGCCGACGATTTGTGGATGAGCCCTTGTTATAAACAACCAAGTGTAGCCATTCATTTTACCTGGAAACAGGACTGGCCGGCTGTGAGTAAATTGTTGCCTGTGATAGAAAAAGAATTAGCTCCTTTTAATGCAAGGCCACACTGGGGTAAGTTGTTCACGATGTCATCCCAAGTACTAGCGTCCCGTTATGAAAAGCTAACCGACTTTAAAAAACTGATTACCAGATACGATCCTCAAGGGAAATTCCGCAATGAATTTTTGAGTAATGGTTTTTATACTACCTGATAGCAGGATTGCCTGGAAATAAATATGGCCACTAGTCAAACTTTTTACTTCTGACTGCTGGCTCATCTCTAGTGCTTCTGCTTAAATGTCTGCTTCTTTCTTCAGATATTTCCGGAGGAACTTGGTCGCCTGCGAAAACTGAAATTTTACGGTGTTAATGGACAATTGTAATTCTCTGGCAACTTCTTCATTATTCAATCCATCTAATGCCCGTAATTTAAAAATATGCTTTTTCTGCGGAGATAATTTTTCTATACCATTCTGCACAATCTGGTTGTATTCGCCATATTGCAGATTGCCCTCTGTTTCATTTACAATTACTTCCATAGAACTGGCCGCTTCCGACTGCTTACTCTGATGAACTTTATGGTTGCGGAGAATATTGAGCAAATGATTTTTAAGGGAAGTAAATAAAAAGCCTTTTAAAGATAAATTCTCATTCAATGATTCTCTGTTTATCCATAATTTCAGGAAGATATCCTGCAGCGCATCGTCCGATAAATCATTGTTTTTTAAGTATTTGTAGGCAATAAAATGGAGAGGCTTATGATACTTATGATATATTTCCCGGAAAGCAGTTTCATCTCCTGATTTGAGCCGGATTAGTAAGTAATGGTCAATATGGAGCTGAGCAGTTTCCAGCATGGGGTACACATTTGTTATAAATATATTAATAAAAATTCATATTAAGTTACTATCCGGATATTTTAACAGAATGATTGATAAGGAGACAATCTAGTTAAAGGAGATGATACAGGTATACGTTTGAAAGGGTAACTTGGGAAGACAAGAAAAAGCTAAAGTCTGTTACTCTTCCCTGAAGGCATAACAGACTTTAAATTGAATGGTATTACAATGAAATTCTTAAGCTGGTAGGCCAGACAACACATTATTTGCCAGTACTTCCGTATCCTCCTGCGCCTCTGGCCGTGTCAGAAAGTGCTTCTGCTGTTTGCCAGGAAATTTTTTCATAAGCTGCAATCACCATCTGGGCAATACGCTCGCCATTTTCGATGGTAAAAGCCGTATCAGATAAATTGATCAGCAGCACTTTCACCTCGCCCCGGTAATCAGCATCTATCGTTCCCGGGCTATTTAAAACGGTAATGCCATGTTTGAAAGCCAGTCCGCTTCTGGGCCTGATTTGTGCTTCGTAGCCATGGGGCAGTTCGATGAATAAACCGGTGGGAATAAGCTGCCGCTGAAGGGGTTGTAAGGTAACCGAAGCTTCAATATTAGCCCGGAGGTCCATACCGGCCGAATGTTCGGTCTGGTAGGAGGGAAGCGGATGCCGGGATTGGTTAATGATTTTTACCTGGGTGTTTGTCATAAGTTTATGAATACGCTTTTGATTATTGATCAGAAGATACAAAGGGTATTGTATAATTGTTGATGTAGCAGAAAAGTTTATTGCTGCCTCCTTAAGGATACTATCTGCGGCTACCACACTTTCCGTGACCTGAATGTAGACCGTTCCATCACAAATACAATGGCAGCAAATACCAGGCATAAGAACAAGTGAAAAGCAGTAGCGATTACCTGGTTACTGGACGGAAAATTAAACCCGATATAAATTAGTAGTGCAGCGCTTATAATATAGGTAACCGCCGATTTTATATCATACGGCACCGGATAGTATTTATTTCCCAATGTATAACACAATACTGTCATTACTATACAGGAAAGCAGAAAAGTATACGCGCAACCCATATAACCGAAAACAGGAATCAGCAGCATATTACCAATTACGGTAATTGCAGCACCGGTAAGAGTAATGTAAGTGCCATAATACGTTTTGTCGCTGAGCTTAAACCAGACAGATAAATTGTAATATACGCCCAGGAATAAATTAGCCAGTAATAAAACAGGCACAACGGCTAAACCTTCCCGGTAGTCTTTGCTGCGCAAAAACAAGCCGATAATATCCAGATTGACACTTACCCCCAGCCAGATGAGCACACACACAATAATGAACCATTTGGTAACTAGAGCAAAGGTGCCAGGTGCATTTTTATCTTCCGACTGGGAGAAAAAGAAAGGTTCAGCTGCATAGCGGAAAGCCTGAATAGCCAGTGTCATAAAAATAGAAAGTTTATAACAGCCTGCATATATTCCCAGCGCTTCCGCAGGTGTTTTGCCAGGATAAAAATTCTCTGGCAGAAAAGTTTCCAGCAAAATGCGGTCTGTCATCAGGTTAGTGGTTCCGGCAAGGCTCATGATCAGAATGGGATAGGCATATATCCACATAGATTGGAGTATTTGTTTATCCAGCCGGAAGCGGAACTGAAGGAAGGAACGGTAGAGCAGCAGAAAGAAAGCCGCATTGGCAATCAGATTTGAAAGCACGATGTAGCCAATGCCCAGCGAAGGAAAATAAATGGTTTCTACGAGAGGTTTCAGGCTTTGCAAATACTTTCCTTCATAAATATCCTTACAGAAAATCAGAAAGAAAATATTGAGAAAAACGGTGAGCAGAATGTTTGCCATACGGGCCAGTGCAAAGGTTTTGGCTTTTTTCTGCAAACGCAACCGGGCAAAAGGTATGGCTACAATGGCATCAATGGCTATAATAATGGCCAGCCAACGGACTAAATGGTCTCTGTCTGGATATCCGAGAGCATTGGCAATCTGTGGAGAAAGTATGATAATAAGTCCCGAAAGCAAACTGCTGCTTAGAATGATAGAGCTGAGGGCAACATTATAGTAATTTTCATCTTTTGCCTTAGAAGCAAAACGGAAATAAGCAGTTTCCAGTCCATACGTGTATAATACGTTAAAGAAGGCCACATAAGCATATAACTTGGCATTTACCCCAAATTCGGCAGGTGCAAACACAGCTGTATGCAATGGAACCAGTAAATAATTAAGCAGGCGGCCTACAATACTACTCAAACCATACAATGCTGTTTCGCCAGCCAGTTTTTTTAGTACACTCATGGGAGTTGGTCATTAGTCGTTGGTCGCTGGTCTTTAGTAAAAGGAGGAAGATAGATTTTATTTTACCAAAGACTAAAGACCAGTAACTACAGACATAATTTTATTTTCTTTGAAATTTGGCTGGCCGTTTTTCCAGGAAAGCTTTGGTGCCTTCTTTAAAATCTTCCGATTTACAGCAGATGCTGAAAGAATTAGCTTCTGTCTGGTATCCGTTTTCTTCTTTATTATACACCGCATTTACACAACTGATCACCATTTCGATAGCCAGAGGCGCTTTACTCAGGATTTTCCGCATCAGTTCTTCAGCCTTTGGCAAAAGTTCTGCCTGTGTATCAACCACATGATTCACAAGACCAATAGATTTTGCCTCCTGGGCAGTAATAATATCAGCTGTCATGATCAGTTCCATGGCTTTTGCCTTGCCTACCAGCTGGGTAAGCCGCTGGGTACCTCCATATCCTGGAATCAAGCCCAGGTTTACTTCTGGCTGTCCAAATTTGGCCGTTTCCACAGCAATACGTATATGACAAGCCATTGCCAGTTCGCAGCCACCTCCTAAAGCATATCCGTTTACAGCAGCGATTACTGGTTTGGGGCAGTTTTCAATCATGGCAAAAATCTCTTGCCCCCGTTCCGAAAATTTGCGGCTGCTTACTTCATTGAGGGAAGCAATCTCTGCTATATCTGCGCCGGCAACAAAGGCTTTTTCTCCTTCGCCAGTAAAAATCACCCCTTTAATGCTTGGATTGTCATAGGATTCCTGGATTACATCGCAAACTTCTTCAATGGTTGTAAGGTTTAGGGCATTCATTTTAGAAGGCCGGTTAATGACAGCAGTCAGAATTCCGTCCTTAGTCAATATATTAATGTTATCTAATGCCAGCATGGCTTATGTTTCGTTTATGAAGGCGCAAAGATAGTATATAATCCAGAAATTTAAATTCAACTCAGGCTTCTATAAAAGATTTGGGCTAAAACATATATACTCGTCATAGGCTGTTATATTTGCGGGAACCTGATAGGGAAGGATAGAAGTTAAAAATCGGAAATTGTAGCCGAAGTTTATTCATATGCTTGATTTAATAGTATTTCAAATTTATGCTATGTAAGCTATACTGACATAACTGTTATAACCAATACATCTAATTTCCATATTCTAGCCTCTAAATCCAGGTTCTAACTTCTAATCATTTAAACTCACACCGGATATGTCTCAGAAAACAACAATTACAGTAGCCTATGGAGATGGCATCGGACCTGAAATCATGGAAGCTACCCTGCAAATATTAGATGCCGCAGGAGCACAACTGGAAAAAGAAGTGATTGAAATAGGGGAAAAATTGTACCTGAAAGGGGTAAAAACCGGCATTGAACCCTCAGCCTGGGAATCACTACGGCGCACCAAAGTATTTCTGAAAGCGCCCATTACTACCCCTCAGGGTGGCGGCTATACCAGTCTGAACGTAACCACCCGTAAAATGCTTGGTTTATATGCCAATGTGCGCCCCTGCCAGTCCTATCATCCTTTTGTAGTGACCAAACACCCCAAGATGGATCTGGTAATTATTAGGGAAAATGAAGAAGATCTATATGCCGGTATTGAACATCAGCAAACCGAGCAGGTAGTGCAGTGTTTAAAAATTATATCCAGGCCGGGTTGTGAGAAAATTATCCGGTATGCCTTTGAGTATGCCAGGGCATATGGACGCAAAAAAGTGACCTGCCTTACCAAAGACAATATCATGAAACTGACCGATGGCTTGTTTCATAAGGTATTTGATCAGATTGGACAGGAATATCCAGATCTGGAAAAAGAGCACTGGATTATCGATATTGGCTCTGCCTTGCTGGCCGACGAACCAGAACGCTTCGGAGTGATTGTAACGCTGAATTTGTATGGCGATATTATTTCAGATATTGCTGCACAAATTGCAGGTTCTGTAGGGATGGGTGGTTCTGCCAACATCGGCGATCAGTGTGCCATGTTTGAGGCCATTCATGGATCTGCGCCTTCTATTGCTGGCCAGGGTATTGCCAATCCATCTGGGTTATTGCATGGAGCAATTATGATGCTGGTACATATAGGTCAGCCTGAAGTTGCGGCAAAAATTCACAACGCCTGGCTGAGTACGATTGAGGCAGGTATTCATACCGGAGATGTGTTTAAGCCGGATGTTAGCAAACAAAAAGTAGGCACAAAGGAATTTGCAGAAGCCGTAATTAAACGCCTGGGCAGAAAACCGCACTTGTTTAAAACTATTAGCTATCAATCAGCTCCCAAGCCTATTCATACCCATCAGGAAGCCCAGCAGGCCAAACGTAAAAAAGATCTGGTAGGCGTAGATGTATTTTTAGACTGGGATAAGGGTTCGGCTGATGATTTGGGAAAAGCATTGGAGAAAGTAACCAGCGAAGGTTTAAAATTGACCATGATCTCTAACCGGGGTGTAAAAGTATATCCGGATGGCTTGCCGGAAACCTTCTGTACCGATCACTGGCGCTGCCGGTATGTAAGCCAGAATGGGGGAGTAGTTTCGCATGAACAAATCCTTGCTTTGCTTGCCAAAATACAATCTGCCGGATATGATTTTATTAAAATCGAAAATCTCTGCACATTCGATGGTAAACCAGGTTATTCAGTCGGACAGGGAGAATAATAAAAGCTTGATTACTACAGATATACAAAAAAGCAGGCTTTTTCCTGCTTTTTTGCTTAAATAATGTACAACCTAAAAGCGCCTTATCCGTACATACTCTCATTACCAGCTAAATAAAATTATATTTGTATGAAAAACACATTCTCAGTTAAAAAGTTAGCGGGCATCAGCTTTTTGGCCGCCGCTTTATTCTTCGTTTCAAACACTGGTTTTGCCCAAAACGATGATACCCAAATTAGATTTGGTGTAAAAGGAGGTCTTAACCTGACCAATTTGTATGTAGACGATGTAGATGATGAAAAAATGAAAGCAGGCTTACATGCCGGGGTATGGATGAAAGCACCATTAGGTGAATATTTCGCCATCCAACCTGAATTGATGTGGTCTTCCAAAGGAACTAAAATCGGGAGCTACCGCAACATTCCGTTCACACAGGATGGAGATATCAGATTCAATCTGAACTATATTGATCTTCCTGTACTGGCAGCAGTTACCCTAGGACCTGTTAGCATACAGGCTGGCCCTTATGTATCGTACCTGTTCAATGCCAATGTGAAAAATCTGCGGGAAGATTTGTCTACAGGTATGGTAGCTGAGCTGGATGAAGACGATTTCCAGCGGGTAGATTATGGTCTGGCTGGGGGTTTGGCTGTTGATATCAAAGGATTTCAGATAGGCGCACGGTATATGTATGGCTTGCGTGAAATAGGTAACAGCGATATTGCCGGTCAACTTACCCGCAATGCTAAAAACCAGGGCTTACAATTCTTTGTTGGCATTGGCTTCTAAGAATTGGATTTTTACAAAAAAAGGCAGGGAACCAGATTCCTTGCCTTTTTTATTTGAGGTAAGTTTACTATTTACGCCACATAATAAATTGAAATTAAGATTTTACCTTTCAAATTGTGCAAGTTCAAACCACCAGAAGCTATTTGCCTTGATGCATTTATGATCTATTACTTCCAATTCCTGAAAGAGCATACATACATCATCGGAAGTCGGTTCAATATCAAGTAGGGTATGTTGAAGTTCTTCTTCACTATAGCTAACTAACTTTGTTTGATCTGAACCTACCCATTTATTTCTGAATTCTTCAGGAGTGATCATTTTCTGTGATTAATACTAAAGCAGCCCTATTACACTACTTCCTCGGCTTTAAGTTTCTTGAGATTCAGTAAAATATCAATGGTCATTGTTTGGAGAGTGTATTCAGGATTCCAGTGCCAGTCTGTTCGGGCAGCCGTATCATCAATGGTATCTGGCCAGGAATCGGCAATTTGCTGACGGAAGTCTGGTTTGTAGGTGATGCGAAATGCTGGAATATTCGATTGAATTGA